>CAJCHM010000018.1 GCA_903970255.1 Acidobacteriota bacterium | reverse complement strand
CTGAAAGCAAGAAGTAAGGGTGCGTTTGCTGGTAATGAAAAACTCATAAGTGCCTCAATGGTATAAAAATACCCGTAAAGTACACACTTATAAAGAATTGCTTGTCAAGAATCTTTAAAAATTTTCATGCAATTTCCCTGGGGGTCTTTAGTTTCCATTTGAATCGCGCCTGCGTTTGGGAACAATTTGTTCCATAGCCGTTATTTCTTTTGAATCGCGCCTGCGTTTAAGAATAATTTGTTCCGCAAGTTCTTTCGCAAGTTTTTTGATTTGTTTCACAGGTCTGCCGTTAAACATTTGCAACTTTTTCAGGTCATGCCTTCTTATCAGTTGTATGCAGGTTCGCATCCCACGCAAATTATTAATTTTAAGCTCAATCGGATTATTATCAATGTTAAGCTCGCGCAAGCAGGGTAATGTGAGATTGGTGATCTTTTTGATCATGTTGTTCTTAAGCAAAAGCATTTCCAAGTTTGGCAGGTTCAAGTCCGTGATATGTGTAATCCGGTTGTCATTAAGCGAAAGCATTTGCAAATTTGACAACAAGTTCAGGTTCGTGATATTTACAATGGAATTGCCATTGAGCCGAAGCACCCGTAATTTTGGCAGTTCCATCTTGTTAATGTCTTCAATCAAGTTCTTATCCAGGCAAACCGACTCCAATTCTTTCAGTGGATTCAACCCTTCTCCGATCTTCGTGATTTGGTTGTGATAAAGCGCTAGCTTCTTCAACCCCATTTGGTGGTCCAGGTGCTCAATCTTTGAGATCAGGTTGGACCCAAGCCCAAGCTCCTTTAGCTTGGTGAGATCATCAAGCCCCTCGATCTGTGAAATATTATTGTTATTAATTAAAAACTCCTCCAAAAATAATAAGTTTTTTAATTTTTCGATCTTTGATATCTTGTTATTGCTCAAGTCGAGCTTTTTTAGTTTCTTAAAATGGCCAATTTCTGCAGGAATCAAGGTCAAGCCTAAGTTGTTTAAGTGAAGCACTTCAACGTTTGCTAGCAATTGTTGATCAAATTCAATGTAGCAAAGAATCTGTCGGATCGCTTTAGCTTCAAAATTAGAGGCTGGCATTAACATAGTTGGCATCTTAGGGGCTGGCATTAAAAAGATTGACTTCGTTTCCATTGGAACAGTTGCTAGATTGCTAGGGCAAATCTCTGCAGGAATGAAGGTGTACTTAGGAATGAAGGTGTATCCTCCTAAGTCTTTGTCGAACTCAAACACTTCCACCTCTGGTTGCACCTTCCCAACATCTGTTTTGTGAAGAAACATTCTGATTCCTCCAGCTTGAATATTAGAGGCTGGCATCTCTTGCATTTGAAGAGGGGCTAGATTACCGAATTGCTCAAAGTAGTTTACTAAGAAAGGCTTAATTCTAATTTTCCATATTACTTCCAGTGTCCGATCTTCAACCTCTTTTTGTAGACCATCGTATCCTTCAACAGTAAGAGGCACATCCATTAGTTTTTTTTTCACGAAACTAGGAATAAGGATTTTCTCAAGTTTTTGGCATTTTTTGAGCACAAACAAATCAGGGTTGCCATTTTCAATATTTTCCATCGCAGTTTTAATGTGATCTAATTCCTTGGGAAGTTGGTGTATTAGCTCGAACCATTTAAATTGCAACATGTGATGTGTATTTTTTAGCCACTGTTTATTAACTAAGCCATAAGTTAGAAATTCCCTTGGCTTGTTTTCTAAGACGAAAGAAAGGACGCTTTTAAATATTTTATCGATACTAAAAACTTCCTTATATAAAATGTCTCTATTCTTGAGATGATTAAGGAATATTTTGTTGCAACGAATTTGGGGTGATTCTTTTTCTAATTCTTTCGTTTGATATAACTCTCCGGTTTCATTAGAATCAAAAAATTTAAGATCAAGAAATTGCTGACATTGAATATCGATATATTCCAAATAGTTTGTGCCGGATTTCTTAAAATCCTCAAAAAGCTCATTAAAATACTCATCTTTTACAGGCCAATGGAGTTTTAAGAGGTTGTCCGTATTTTCTTTCCACTTTTTGCTCACTAAACGATATTGTAGAAATTCTTTTGGAACATTGTTTAAGACTACAGAAATGATGCGTTCAAATATGGCAGGTGTTCCAAAGACAACTTTTTGCAAAGCAGCTAGTTTTTGCAAAGCGGCTTTTTGCTTAGTTTGAAAGTAAGAATCGTAGAAATCTGTATATTCTAATTCAGATGTAAAAAATTCTTCAAATGTTAAAACTTTACTAAAATTAACTTTATTCATTTTACAGCAATTGCTATATGATAATCCTTGATTGTAATGAAACTTCATAATTTAATGCAAACAATTTACAAAATAAAAAAAATTGGAAAAATAATATAAAAGAAACTAATCAATAACAATTCTGATTTACTTTTTTAAATATATAATTTTTCATTTTCGCTTTCATTAATTTCATCTATACTACAATCTAATGCTTTTAATTCATAGGATGGATTCTCATTCTTTAAAATATTTTATTTAAAAAAGACAATTTGCTTTCTATTGCTTCTAACTTTTCTGAAAAGCTTGCAATCTTCACTTCACCTAAATATAACTCTTTTTTTGATATTAATCGATATATATAAAAAAAATAATATCTTTTTTAAAATTTATTATAATTATACGTTTACTGCTATTATATTTTAAACACAAAAAAATGCGATCAGGGACGGCTTAACCTGAAATTTTTTAGACTCTTTAACGCCGACGTTTGGGATTTGCCTCTAAATAAGCTGGAGGCTACCTTGAGCTTGGGCAAATCCCAAACGTTGCAACTGGCCAAGCGAAGCCAAGAGCGAGCAGATTGTATCACGCAAACCTGTTAGGAAGATTTATATTTGGGCTAAATTCATAGAATTTAGTCCAAAGTCCTCCTCCATTAAAGCAAGCTCCATCGCATCTGCAAGGCGAGCGAGAATCTCCAGAGCATGCTTATTTCCCCATTCAGTATCCTGGGGATTAGGCATGCCAGCAAGAATAGAAATGTGTCGTTCCACTGCATTCTTTTGCTGCTGTGAGAGCCTATGATATTTTTCTATGATCATTTCATGGATTGCGGCAACAAAAACATCTTCCCCAATTTCTTTAAAATTGAAGCAATTTTGCTTTCCCCAGCAATGAGGATCGTCAGTCTCACGGCGTCCTGCACAAACCCAGATCATTTTGAAAATCAGTTTTTGATCTGACTTCGAAAAAGCGCTGACCAAAGGTCTGAGGTGCTCCTCTTCTAGCACATCACTGAAAAGGATGAAGTGGTATAATTCGCCAAGTAAAGATTTAGGGATAAATTCACTTTCTGCCTGAACCTTTTGCCAATTTTCTGAGCCGAACAAGCGGACTATGTGCAGTTTTTCCAATCGAAGCGTCCTTGGCAGCTTCTCAAATCCCCTATGAGCATGATGCTTCATAAATTTACTAAACTCAGAACGATAGGTTCTAACTTTAATACGGTTATCTTCAACTTTATTGCAAACACGCGCTCTAATGATTTTTTTAAGATTCCTAACATTAAAACGATTATCTCCAACTTCAAGCAATTGTAAACTAGAAATTTGTGAAATACTTTTAGGAAGATGGATCAATCTATTTCGAGAAATGTATATTTTTTCTAGTTTTTTGAGCTTTCCTATATCGTTTGGCAATTCTGTCAAAGCGTTACCGCACAATTCGAGATTTTTTAAATGAGCCAGTTCACATAATTCAGGCGGCAAGTAAATTAGATAGATCCCTGGAACGAAGGGAGCAGAGCTTGCATTTGCACGAACTTCTATTAAGTTAGTTAAATAGATAATTTCAGGAGGAATTGTGCGCATGCTTTCGAATATAACACCCGTTTCTTTTTTGGTTGCGCAAAGGTCAATCGATGTGATTGTTTCCAATAGAGCTTTATTATCTTTTAACTTCATCCAATTTCTAATTTCGCTAACGTTAAGAAGGCGTAAATAATGTTCCGGTTCACAGCATAATTTGTCTAAAACAATACCCCATAGCAGGCTCAGATCATAGTCTTTGTGCCCATTGAAGAGCCTAATCATTTGTTCGGTTAGTTGACTTCTAGAAAGTTTGCAAATTTCATTATAATTAATGTAGTCAGAAAAATTAACATGACCCAATCTATTAAATCTAGCCGCATTCCGATCCAATGCAAAAAACCTAAAGAATTTCGAAATGAGAGCTAAACCACTATCTTTTGGAAACAGCCGTTGCAATGCTTTCATCCCCTCTTTCATCTCTAAGGGGGTATCTTTATCTTCTAGGATCTCAAGCCAATGCCGAGTCCAAACACCTAAAGAGCAGTGATACCATCTTTTACAAACAGAGGCAACTTCGTTAACCGGCCGGTAATTTACAGAGGCAACTTCGGTAAGCGGCAGGTAATTCAGAATCTTGGTTAAAATCTCTGTTGACAATCCATGTACAAAAGGGCTACCTTTATAAAATATAAAAAGTTGTATCTTAGCTTTAACTCTGGAAATTCTTTCCAATAACTCATTACATGTGGATGCTCCTTGAATATCATCAGAAATAAAAGGGTTGACTGTTTTTATTAAATTTTTATATTCATCAAATATTTCTTTAGAATAATTAAGAAAGTGAATCTGGCTCACTTTTCCCCTATCTAGGCTCGCATTAATTTCCTTTGCAGGACTATTTAATACTTCTAATCCACAAGATGGATTCTCATTTATTAAAATGGTTTTTTTCAGCAAAGACACTTTACTTTCTATTGTATCTAATTGTTCTAAAAAGTTTACAATCTGCACTCCACCTAAATACAATTCTTTTTTAACTACAATTGACATAATTACACCAAATTAAAATTTATTTTTACATGCTTGGATTCAAAAATCTAACGCAACGACCGTCGTTAACCGCTGTTATGTTAATCTATTTACTAATAATATCAAAAATCTTTAATTAATTGCGCTTATAAAATTATAATTACACTAAATTAAAATTTATTTTTATAACTAATTAGAATTAAAACGGTTCCCTTTCACTTGAAGTGATTATAAATAGGAAAGTTGAGATAAATTTTCAGGAAGAAAATTGGTTCATCCGCATAACCGATCCTTTTGAGCGTGAAGGTGGTATAGTGTGAGTTTGAAATACTCCATGTCACGGAATCCATAACTTTGACGCTTCATTGAAGTAGACATAACCCCTCATTCAATTAATTGATTATTACATATCAATTAATTGAATTTGGTTTTTTTTGCTAGAGTGAACAAAGACGAGCTAAGCGGATGAACCAGAAAATTTAACCTGTTTCTGGAGAGATCAATCTTCCTGAGGTTTTTAAGGTTTGTTATATTGCTTGGCAATTCTGTTAAGCCATTACCACACAATTCAAGGATCTCTAAATTATTCAGCTCACACACTTCAGAAGGCAAGTGAATTAAATAGACTCCTGGATAATCAGCATCATCAGATCTTACATTTGCACGAATTTCTTTTAAGTTCGGTAGGTAGATAATTTCAGGCGGAATTGTGCGCATGCTCAATCCATCGTACATGGTAAATCTCTCTTCCAGTTTTCGTTTTTTAAAAAGATTGATAGATGTAACAAATTTCAATAATTCCTGATTACTTTCAATTTTCATCCAATTTCTAATTTCATCAGCATAAAAATAACGCATATTATTTTTTACTAACTGTTTGCTCAGTAATTCCGTGCAAATACTACCCCATAACAGCACAAGATCAACATTTTTTCGATAATTAAAAAAAGAAATCATTAGATCCATTGATTTACTTCTTGTTGCTTTCTTGTAATAACTATAATCAATTATATAAGTAAAACTAACTGAGCCATTTTCATTAAATTGAAAATCATTATCGCTAGAGTTAAAAAATGCACAGAATTTTGCTAGGAGAGCTACACCACCATCTTTTGGAAATAGCCGTTGTAAAGCTCTCATCCCCTCTTTCATCTCTGAAGGGGTGTCTTTATCTTCTAGGATCTCCATCCAATGCCGAGTCCAAACACCTACAGAGCAACTACGCCACGTTTTGCAAACAGAGGCAACTTTGTCAATGGGGAGGTAATCCAGAATCTTGGTTAAAACCTCTGTTGGTAATCCTTTTGAAAAAGGGCTACCTTTATGCCATATAAAAGGGTTTATCTTAGATTTCACTGTTGCAATTCTTTCCAATAACTCATTCCATGTGGATGCTCCTTGAATGTCATCACAAATAAAAGGGTTAACTGTTTTTATTAAATTTGTATATTCATCAAATATTTCTTTAGAATCATTAAGAAAGTGGGTCTGGCTCATTTTTCCCCTATCTAGGCTCGCATTAATTTCCTTTGCAGGACTATTTAATACTTCTAATCCACAAGATGGATTCTCATTTATTAAAATGTTTTTTTTCAGCAAAGACACTTTACTTTCTATTTTATCTAATTTTTCTAAAAAGTTTACAATCTGCACTTCGCCTATATACAAGTCTTTTTTAATTTCAATTGACATAACCATACCAAAAATTAATATTTGTTTTTACATGATGTTATAATTATACATTTATTGCTATTAAATTTAAAACAAAAAAAATTATATATTACTTTTATGTAACTTAAACAATTTATTTGTTTAATTAAAAGATATACTATACTGATAAGACTCTTAAAAGTTCAGTTGAATGTGGACACAAGATTTAGCGCTCTTATAGCGCTAAATCTTTGTAATCAAGAATCTTAGAGAACTCTTCCGGCAAGGGGGCGCCAAAGGTCATCCTTTTGCCGCTCACCGGGTGGGTGAAAGTGATCTTTTCGGCATGTAGACAAACCCGCTTTAAGGGGTTTGTATGGGCCCCATACTTTTTGTCTCCGACGATCGGATGCCCCTCTTCGCTGCAATGGACCCTCAGCTGGTTTTTACGCCCTGTTTGGGGTTTGAGCCTTAAGAGAGAGCGATTCCGCTCTGATTTGAGCACCTGGTAATGGGTAATAGCAAGCTTGCCCCTCTCAGAATCGTTTGTGGTTCTGACGTAGTAGAAATCATCCTCCTCGAGGTAACTCTCCCAACTCCCCTGTCCTTGCGGCATCATTTTTTCCACAATTGCATAGTAGGTTTTATCGATGGTGTGCTCTTCGAATTGAGATTTAAGATGATCTCTAGCCTCCTCGTTATAGACAAATAGCATCACCCCGGAGGTTTCCCGATCGAGGCGGTGAACGGGATAAACCCGGCGGCTATGAAACTGCCTTTTTAGCATCGCATGGACAGTGGCTCTAGTCTCTTTATCTGTGGCAACGCTCAAAAGCCCCTCTGGTTTCTCCAGAACGACGATTTGGTCGTCATCGTGTAAAATGCGCAGGCTGCCTCTGATGAAGGTCACCTTTGGCCCAACGGCAACTTCTTGGCCCACGGAAACCTCTGTGTTGGCGCGCAGGGAAGGTTTTTGATCGATCGTCACCCTCCCTGATTGGATCCAGGATCTTAGCGTATTTTTAGAGCTGTCCGGAGCCATGCAATGGAGGATTTCCAAAAGAGAACAATTTTTATTCGCTATATGCTTCATGACCAAACTCCAAAAAAATTTGCAGTCAGTTTAACATAAGGGAAAGAAAGAGAAAATCCAATTTTATCTCATTGTAATACAATGAGATAGGATTGATGTGCCAAAATTTTGGGGGCCATGTTCACCTTTACGGGCAGAATTTCGGCCAAGCGAAAGGCCCTAGATGCTGTAGTTTTTGAGCAGGGCATAGCACCACCTATTTCCGAGGAGAAAAATACAGCATGTGGTTGCCTTGCAGCCGGCCGAAAACTGCCCGTAAAGGTGAACATGGCCATTTTGGGAACAGTGACAACTTAATCCTAAAATCCTTGTGTTGCAATTGACCATCGATTATATACTCTCTTCACAAACTTAAATGTTCAGGAGGATTTGCTCATGGAATCGACGAAAGAGAAAGTAAGTTACTGCATTGGACTTGAGACAGGACGCAATTTAAGGCATCAATTTGCCGATATGGATATGGAACGATTAAATGAAGGGTTCCAAGATGCCCTCTCAGAGGCCGATCCCAAACTCAAACAGGAAGAGATTCAGTCGATTATGACCGCGCTCAAACACCAGATTGAGACGCAGCAGCGGCAGCATTTCTCTAAAGTTGCCGAAGATAACAAGAAGCGCAGCGAAGCATTTTTAAATGGGAACAAGAACAAAGAGGGAGTTAAGACCCTCAGCAGCGGCTTGCAGTACAAAGTGATCTCCTCGGGCCCATCTTCTGGGGCACATCCCACGCCTCTGGATTTTGTGAAAATTCACTACCGGGGCAACTTCATCGATGGACGCGTGTTTGATAGCTCCTACCAAAGGGGCCAACCCCACGTATTTCCACTCAACCGCGTTATTCCAGGGTGGACAGAGGTTTTGCAGTTAATGAAAGTGGGCGATAAGTGGCAAGTATTCATCCCTGCTTATTTGGCCTATGGAGAGATGGGTTTTGGTCAAGAGATTGGGCCTAACATGGCTCTTGTTTTTGAGATCGAGCTCCTCGGCATCAACGAGAAATAACAGAAAAACTCAAGTTTTGGCGGCAAGAAGGTCCAATGGCTTGCCGCGCCTTGCCCAGTATTGCTCCCCATAGTCATAGCAGAGTTGTGTGTTTGCAGCGATGTTTCTGTTGGCATATAAAATGACTCTGATCATCCCTTCATAGTAGACCGAAACAAGCTTTAAGTTGCAATCGAGGCTATGGTTGATAAAACGGGTGTGGTTACCGCAACCTTTAGAATCGATCACATGGGAGGTGCTTTTCCAGGGTCCGGTTGTATAATCAAAACAATAGGAATTCTTCCATCGTCCCCAAAACGTGCGCTTGCGGATGAGGCCAGTGTACTGGCCGACAAAGGCAGATGCTGCAATGGGTTGGTTTGTCCAAACCCCGTAACCGACTCTCTCATCAATCCAGCGGATGGTTAGATCAAGTGGAGTTTTTCCTTGGAGCCCCATCGCATAGTAATTGCCCAGCCACTTCTGCCTGGGCGTAATCCACTGATGAAAAAGCGCATCTCTACACCGTTTTTGGATGGTTTGATAGGTCTTTAGATCAGCAAACTGCAACTGAGCAAGATACTGGATGCGCAATATCCTCTCAAAATCTTGGGTAGATTCAAGGGGGATCACATCCTCCTGGGGCGTAATCACCTGAAGTCTCATCGCACACTGCTTGCTGCAACCGCTTGGAGCGGAGCGATTAAAAATTGGTAAAGGAGTGTCCCAACCGCCCCTCCCACAAGCGGGGCTAAGATGGGGATCCAGGAATAGCTCCAGTTGGAGTCCCCTTTTTTGGAAAAGGGAAGGAGCGCATGGACAATGCGCGGTCCCAAATCGCGCGCAGGATTAATGGCATAACCTGTGGGGCCTCCCAAAGAAAGACCGATGCTGAAGACAAGGATGCCAATGGCATAAGGGCCCATTCCACTTGCGATCTGGTTATGGCTATTGATGATCCCAAGAACTCCTATTAATAAGACGGCAGTTCCAATCACTTCTGCGACAAAATTCCATCGATAGTTTTTGATTGCAGGAAGCGTTGCAAAGCACATCAGTTTTGCATTGCGATCGGTTGTTTTTTCCCAATGGGGAAAGTAGGTTAAGTAAACAAGATATGCACCTAGCATGCTGCCGAGCATTTGTGAAAAAACATAGAGGGGCATCAAGTTCCATGCCGTTTTACCTGCAAGGCAGAATCCTAATGTGATCGCGGGATTGATGTGAGCACCGCTTGCCCAGCCTGTGACATAGACGGCAATACCCACTGCAAATCCCCATCCTGCAGAGATGACAATCCAACCCGAATTAAATCCTTTGCTCTTTGCAAGCAAAACATTTGCCACAACGCCATTGCCAAGTAATATCAGCAATAGAGTACCAATTAACTCTCCCCAAAAAATGTTCATAGCTTCACCTTCTGTTAGTTTGCCAAATAAAGCAGAAAATCGATATTGACAGCAAGTCAAGAAATAAAAGAAATTGGGGATATGGACAAATTTATTCTTGCACTCGATCAGGGCACAACAAGTTCTAGAGCCATGCTCTTTACAAAAGAGGGCACTGTTAAGGCAACTGCCCAAAAAACGTTTCAGCAACATTTTCCCCGTCCCGGTTGGGTGGAGCACGATCCCAACGAAATCTGGGCCTCCCAAGCATCGGTTGCAACGGAGGTGATGGCGCGAGGCAATGTTGACTCTTCACAGATTGCAGCCATTGGGATTACCAATCAGCGGGAAACAACGATTATTTGGGAGCGCAAAAGCGGAAAACCGATCATGAATGCGATCGTCTGGCAGGACAGACGGACAACGGGGTTATGTCAAAAATTAAAGGAAAAGGGATTAGAAGCTCTCATCCAACAAAAAACAGGATTGCTTCTCGACCCCTATTTTTCCGCATCTAAGATTCGCTGGATTCTCGATCACATCCCAGGGAGCATCGAGCGTGCAGCAAAGGGGGAACTCTGCTTTGGGACAGTCGACAGTTGGCTGGTTTGGAAGCTCACCGATGGCATGGCGCACATCACTGATGCCACTAACGCCTCTCGGACAATGCTATTTAATATCCATACCCAAGCTTGGGATGAAGAGCTTTTAGAGATTTGGGGGATCCCCCGAGAAATCCTTCCCTCTGTGCACAGCTGTAGCGAAGTTTACGCACGCACATCAAGATCTCTCTTTTCAACGCCGATCCCCATCAGCGGGATTGCTGGCGATCAACAAGCTGCCCTTTTTGGACAAACGTGCTTCAAAAAAGGGATGGTGAAAACGACCTATGGCACAGGTTGTTTTATGTTAATGAATACAGGAACCAAACCTGTCATTTCCAAGAATAAACTCCTGACAACGATTGCCTACAAGATTGGGAACAAAACGACTTATGCCCTGGAGGGAAGCGTGTTCATTGGAGGAGCAGTTGTGCAATGGCTGAGAGACTCACTTGGGATCATTGCTACATCTTCTGATGTTGAGAGGTTAGCAAAGAGTGTTGTCGATAACAATGGGGTGTATTTTGTTCCGGCTTTTACAGGACTTGGAGCTCCTTATTGGGACCCCTTTGCGCGCGGGCTGATTTTGGGACTGACAAGAGGCACTCAAGCTGGCCATATCGCAAGAGCAGCTTTAGAGGGGATCGCCTACCAGGTTACAGATGTCCTCACCGCTATGGAGGGGGATGCTGAAATGAAAATTCAAGAGCTCCGAGTCGATGGAGGCGCTGTCAAAAATAATTTGTTGATGCAATTTCAGGCGGATCTCCTCGGCGTGCCGACGATCCGATCGCAGATCAGCGAGTCGACAGCTTTGGGGAGCGCTTTTCTTGCCGGGCTTGCAGTCGACTTTTGGAAAAGTGAAGATGAAATTGCTACCTATTGGAAAAGGGAGCGGGAGTTTATCGGAACAATGGGACAAGAGGAGATTTTAAAACTTCGCTTCAAATGGGGAAAAGCCATTGTTTGCGCAAAGCTCTGGGAGGATAGGGGGGAATGAACCGGGAAAAAATGATCCGTTCTATCGAAGAGACACCAGATATTTGGGATGTGATCATCATCGGCGGAGGAGCAACAGGTTTGGGAGCAGCTGTCGATAGCGCATCGCGGGGCTATAAAACACTCCTTTTAGAGCAGAGCGACTTTGCAAAGGGAACCTCCAGCCGCAGCACCAAGCTCATCCATGGGGGGTTGCGCTATTTACAGCAGGGAAATATCGGGCTTGTCACAGAAGCTCTAAAAGAGAGGGGTCTACTTTGTCAGAACGCTCCCCACCTCATCTCCCATCTCCCCTTTTTAGTTCCCAATTATCATTGGTGGGAAGCCCCTTTTTATGGAATTGGGATTAAAATCTATGATCTTTTAGCTGGCAAACTGGGGATTGAAAAATCGCGCCACCTGACAAAAAAACAAACGCTCAAAGCAATTCCCACATTAGAACCTAAAGAGCTTCGGGGCGGTGTGATCTATTATGACGGACAATTTGACGATGCAAGGCTTGCCATCTGCTTAGGCCAGACGGCAGTTGACCTAGGAGCGACTTTAATCAATTACATGAAGGTCACAAGCTTGATCAAAAAAAATGGAGTTTGCTGCGGGGTTCAAGCGACAGATTGCGAAAGTGGGGTCAAGTACAAACTCCATGCTTCCTCTATCATTAATGCAACAGGGGTCTTTTCCGATCATATGTTGCAAAAAGACAACCCAAAGACTCAAGAAATCATCGCTCCTAGCCAAGGTGTGCATATTGTTTTGGACAAATCGTTTTTGCCAAGTGAAACGGCAATCCTTGTGCCTCATACAACGGATAAAAGGGTGCTCTTTATGGTTCCTTGGCACGATCGGATTCTCATTGGAACAACTGACACATTTGTTAAAAAAAGCTCTCTCGAACCTCACCCCCATAAGGGAGAAATTGATTTCTTGTTAAATCACGCTGCCAAGTATCTCACTAAATCCCCAACCCGCAAAGACATCTTGAGCGTTTTTGCAGGATTGCGACCGCTCATCAAATCTAGCGAAAAGAAAAATACAGCAACACTCTCGCGCGATCATATGATCCTTGTCTCAAAATCTGGGTTGATCACAATCGCTGGTGGAAAATGGACGACGTATCGAAAAATGGCAGAGGATGTGATTGACAAAGCTGCAATTGTGGGCCATCTCCCCCAACGGGATTGTTTGACCCAATCTTTAAGGCTCCATGGTTATGCTGAAGGTCTAGATCCCAAGCACCATTTCAGCACTTATGGAAGCTTCGGTAAGGAGGTTAAAGCGCTTGTTAAAGAAAGAAAAGAATGGGCTAAAACTATCCATCCCCATCTCCCCTACTCTGGAATTGAGGTGATCTGGGCAGTGCGCCATGAGATGGCAAGAACCTTAGAAGATGTGCTCTCCAGACGGACCCGCTCCCTTTTACTTGACGCAGCTGCAAGTTTTGAGGCAGCAGCACCTCTGGCTAAATGGATGGCAAAAGAGCTCAAAAAAGATAAGAAATGGGAAGAAGATCAGATTGCATCTTACCACCAACTCTCTAAACATTACCTGGTGTAAATCAATGAACACGATCAAAAAAAATATTTATCTCATCCGCCATTCAGAAACTGCTTGGTCTCTCAGCGGGCAGCATACAGGAAGAACCGATATCCCCTTAACAAAACAAGGGGAAGAGGATGCAGCATTTATTGGTAAGAAGTTGAGCGCTCACACCTTCACAACGATCCTCTGCAGTCCCCTAAAACGGGCAAAAGAAACCTGCAAAATAGCAGGCTTCCAACCCTACGCACAAGAGGATCCCGATCTCATGGAATGGAATTATGGGGATTACGAAGGGCTCACAACACCACAGATTTGGGAAAAATCTCCCGAATGGAACATTTTTTCTCAGGGTGCTCCTGGGGGAGAGAGCCCTTCAGATGTGACTTTTCGCGCGAATAAAATTTTAAATAATATCCAATCTTGCCAAGGTGATGTTGCCCTTTTTTCCCATGGTCATTTTCTAAGGGCATTAACCGCTATCTGGCTCAATCTCCCCATCGAAGAAGGTCGCCATTTTGCATTGGCTCCCGCCTCAATTTCTATCTTAGGTTTTGAAAGACAGACACCTGTGATTGTCCTTTGGAATCTTTCTAAAATACAATTACACGTATAACATTTACTTTAAATCGTAACGCACGATTGATTCTATAATTACTTCTACCATTTAAATTTCTTAAGTATTAAACTCTCTGGACTATTTTGAGTCTGTGGTCGATTTTGCACACTCCAAAAAGAATAAATTATTTAGTTAAATGAAACATTAAATATGAATGAAAAATTACAGTTGATTTAATGTTGAATTACATTATAATTGAGTCTAAATCATTAATTAAATATAGGAAATGATATGAACCATCTACAAAATGTAAACAATACAAACAATATACAACCAGGAAACCTGGGTTTAGTCGATAATGTCAAAAGAGATCAAATGAACTCTTTTGAAAATAATTCGACAGGAAATGAGCTTACTCTCAAAAATATTCAACAACTAAATAAAAAAGTTGAAGACATACATCATTTCATTAAATCTCTATCAAATCTAAAAATTTCAAACCAAACATGTGTTACCTGCATCAAACTACTCATAGATCCTAAAATTTACGCTGATTTTTGTGTTGCTGTTTCAAATAATGGCAACAAAACAGATGGAGAAAAGCTTTTATCAAACAACTTTCGCGCTTGCTTAAGTTTAAGGGATTCCCAACACGCATCTCCTCTTGATAAGTTGGTAGACCACTTTAATAACCAAATCGCTATCCATCAGGCCATCTATGCAATCCGCAATCTGGAAAAAACATTACTCTCTTATAAAGAAGAAAAATCTAAAGGCATACCAACAGCATGTATGCTACGAATCCGAGCGGTTAGCGAATTTAAACATCTCCCCTCTGAGGCAATGGGAACATTATGCCGCAAACTTTGGGAACTTGATAACTGCCCCAATCAACCAGCTTATGGTTATAATACTGCGGTCAATGATATACTACAGTTGCTAGAGCATAATAGCTGCCCTGTAATTGAGGATTCTCTTGTCAAGCTTGATAAGAATACAGAGGCTTCGTTCAACTACGAAATTAAAACAATTTTTCCGGAACAGATGACACCTTCTGATCCACTTGATTTATTTGAAGAAATCCAAAAAGCCCACCAATTAAGAGATCTAAAGGCTTACTTAAATGACAACACAAAAACAAACGAGTTTCTCTTTGCAAAATATGAGCAGATGCACCCTAAAATTAAGGAATTGCTCGGGCATCTGATCTGGCTGGCTTACGACAAACCCAATGAACTTGGATTCAGTGACAATAAGCTTAAGGCAAATATGCGTATTCTTTTCAATCTCCAGAACAGTCAAGGGGTTGACATTGTCAGCCAATTAATCTCTCATACCTCGGAGAAAGTTACCCTCCGAAGAGAGACCTCTGGACTGGGTCAAATTCGGTTCGATAAATTCACAACCTTTTACGATTTATGCAGAACAGGTATCACCCCTTCAGATCTCCTTCAAGCATATGATCAACTTGACGAGGTATCGAAGAAAGCATTGCGCTACCAAGTGTGGTTCCAGGGAGGCGGAGAAAAGGATCAAAATTTTCAAGCGGGGAATCTTGGTTACGGTGAAAATACAATCAGAAACAATCCTTTGATTATTAAAACTTATGGAAGCTCCCAGTTCATCCATTTTGCTGCATGGAAGATGATTTGTGATAGAAAGAATGCCTTAGAAAAAAATGCAAGGAATTGGAATCAGCTTGATAAGATTCTTATCGATGACTTTGATCGCAAGAAATCGCTGCCAAAAGATCCGATCGAAGTGACCACCAAAATTTTCGAAGAGCAAAGAAAACAGGGCCTGCTCTCCCCTCTTTCTGAAGATCAGAGCGTTACTTTTGTTACTGCTGAGTTAAAAGATGTTGCTTCAACCGGTGGGTTAGCCGCTGCTGTCAAGGGGATGGTCGATGGTAACGGCGCAAAAAAAGCTCGCGTCATTATGCCTCTCTACCGCAACGGACCTATTGATACCAAACTCATCAATACAATGCAGGAAACAAAGTACGACATCTGCGTGAATGGCAAAAAAGCCAAAATCCTAAAAGCTAACATAGGGGATATACGCTGCTACTTTGTGGACCTCCCGGAGCTCTTATCAGACGGAAAGATTTACTGGGATGAGGGTAAAGCTGATTACAATCAACATCAAAAGCGCTGGGTCCATTTCCAAAAGGCAGCTGCAGATCTTTCCTACCTTTTCAGCAAAAGAGACAGTTCTGCAAATCTAGTGCATGTCCATGATGTTCAAACCGCCCTTGTTCCAAAATTCCTTGCAAGCCATCACCCCGAAGAATGGGCGCGCGGGGAAACACCGGCTACAGTCTTCACTTTCCACAATAACGAAGTGAAACCCAACATCTATGAAGGTCACAATGAGAAAGCCCTCTCCTCTTTGGAAGAAACAGGTCTTCCTAGACAGGGAACAAATCCTTTTATTGAAGCCCTTATCGATGCGGATATGGTCACTACCGTTTCTGAAAGGTTTGGAAAAGAAGCCCAAGATCCAAGCTTTGGAAATGAAATGCATGATTTCGTTAAAAGAGCCGCCCTTAAAGGAAAACTGGTCGGGATTGTCAATGGCAATAACACAGCTGAATGGGATCCTAATAATGGTAAACTAAAGGATTGGGTATCTTGCCTCCCTGCTAATGAAGGACAAAAGATCGATTTGAGCTTCGGACCTCACTTAAGCGATAAGGAGCTGGCCGAAAATACAATAATAATGCAAGAAGAGCTCTGCGCCTATTTAAAAAAGCAACCTCAACACAATATAGGAGTCGATTCTGCCTATGCAGACCTCGATCCGAAAAAACCGATCGTGATGTACGTTGGACGCTATGACGCTAAGCAAAAGGGGATTGGTAAATTGCCTCTCATCATGGAAGAGGTGCTTAACGGCGGCGGTCAATTCATCTGTGTAGGTACCGGTCCAACTAAAGAAGCTGATGAGATCCTTACCAGAATGCAAAATAGAGCTAATGAGCTTGGCCATAAGGGAGTATTAATCCTCAAGGATAAAACGGTACAGAACCACGAGGGTAAAAATGTATTGAAATTCCAAAGCGTTATCGGCCCTCTGCTTCGCGGCGCGGCTACGCTCGGTGTTTTCCCCTCTTCGTATGAGCCTTGCGGGCTTGTCCAGGGAGAATTTAATTCCTATGGCAAAAAGGCAATAGCGACAAAGACAGGCGGTTTTGGCGATACTCTTAATGAGACAAATGGCTATCTTTTTGAGCGCCATTCTAACTGGGATTCTTTTGAGCAAAACGAGTCGATTAAAAAAACACTCGATAAGGCATTGAACGATGCTAAGGCACTGCAAGAAGCACTTTACTCAAGATCTGAGGAAAAGATAGCGCCGTTCATGCAAGAAAAGCGCACGATGATGAATAATGCGCTCAACTCGACTTGGACAACAAGCCGCGACCCATCGATCTTGGCTCCTATTGAGCGGATGAAACTGGTTTATGCCAAAGCTTTAGAAAATAGAAAGCTCCGTTGGAAAATCGATACGGATCTAAATACTTTTAAAGCTTAAAATAGCATCGTCTAGAACACTTCCCGCTGTGACTTAATCTCTAAGGAGAATTCACAGCGGGAAACCCCTCTCCTAATTACTAGTTTCCTTAAAGTGGGTATGCCAGCTATTATCCGATTTTTGATGACATACGCAATAGGTGCCCTCTCATGTCGATTGCTTGGATTTTTCTTCTTCTCGCAGGGTTTTTTGAAATCTGCTTCACCATAGCCCTGAAATTCAGCCAAGGTTTCTCAAAATTAATTCCCAGCATCATCACAGTTATTTTTATCGTCCTCAGCTTCTTTTCCGTCTCTCAAGCCATGAAGAGCATTCCGATTGGAACTGCTTATGCCGTATGGGCAGGAATTGGCGCTGCAGGCACTGTTGTCTGTGGAATCCTCTTTTTTGGCGATTCTTATCATTTCATCCGCCTGATCTCCATTTTCTTGATCATTATTGGAATCATCGGCCTTAAATTGGCTCACGTCGACTAAAACATATACCCAAAATATCGCCATTGCATTAAAAATAAATTTTTACTTGAACTGGACTTTAGCCATTGGAGCGGGGCGATTTTTCTAGATAGCACCCAGCCCCAATGGCTAAAGTCCAGTCGAAGCTCTAGAAAAGTCTTAAGGGGGATTTATGCATATTATACGCACATTTGGGCATTTGGTAGGGGGCACCCTGCTTGTGGCAGGCACAAGCATTGGCGTTGGCATGTTGGCCCTTCCGGTGGCAACAGCTAGCGGCGGCTTTATCCCTTCCTTGTTTGTTTATTTTATTTGTTGGATTTTCATGCTTTGCACAGGTCTTTTGATTCTTGAGGCCTGTATCTGGTGCCCTAAGAATGCCAATCTAATCACCCTCTCATCGCGTTTGCTTGGCAAATGGGGCAAAGGATGTTGCTGGGTTCTGTATCTTTTTCTCTTTTCCTGTCTCATGGTCGCACATATCGCCGGTGGTGGAGGCGTGGTATCCGATTTGAGCAATGGGGGGATTCCAACGTGGGTTGGAACGATTGTTTACGTTCTCATTTTCGCTCCTGTTGTCTATTTTGGAGCGCTTTGGGTAGATCGTTTTAATATCGCTCTCATGCTAGGTATCGTTTTCACTTATCTATTCTTTGTTTCTTCCTCAATTAGCTACGTCAATCCCACTTTTTTGGCCCGGATGGATTGGGGAAAAGTATGGTGGGCCCTCCCTGTTGTTTTTACCGCATTTGGATTTCAGGGTCTTATTCCAACACTATTTAACTACATGAATCGAGATGTCTCTAAAGTCAGAAAGGCTTTAATTTTTGGAACAACGATCCCGCTTATCATTTATATCGTCTGGGAATTTTTGATTTTAGGCATCGTTCCCTTTTTAGGGCACGGAGGTTTGCTTGAATCCCTCCAGAATGGACAGAGCGCTGTTAACCCGTTGGGCAGTTACATCCACAATCCCACTCTCTTAACTGTTGGCAGGACTTTTGCATTCTTTGCCATGACAACATCTTTTCTTGGAATTTCGGTTGCATTTGTAGACTTTCTCTTAGATGGACTAAAACTTCCCAGAAAACCAACGTCTAAATTCATTGCTTGCGGAATCATTTTCATCATCCCAGTGATCATCACTCTGACCAATCCTAATATTTTTATCAGCGCTCTTGAGTATGCAGGAGGAATCGGAGTGGCACTCCTTCTTGGAGCGATGCCCATTTTAATGGTTTGGGCAGGCAGATATTATCAAGGTTACTCTCTGACGCATCAACAGCTGCGCGGAGGCAAGATCACCTTAGCTGTGCTGCTGGCGTTCATTGTTTTTGAGTTAAGCATTACCTTGGTTAAATAATTCCTGCTGCTTTAGTGAGGCGATTCATTAATGCCGCATCTGCTTGAAGGTCTTCATCGCAAAGAACCAGGATCTCGTGGTATTGCTTTTTATCCGCAAGCCTGAGCAGAGAATAAAATTCTTTTGTAGAAAGAATAAATGGCTCTAGCCCTGGAAAGGGCAGCTTATGGAACTTGTTCCAGAGGATCATTGTTGGGCCAGAAGAGAGTCTTCCAACAAGGTAGTCTTTCAAACTTTCAATGGTTTGAAATATTTTGATCGGCGCAATTGGCGCATAATGGCGATATTTCATACCTGGAGATAAAGCAGATTCCCCATGAGATATAGAGACACTTTCAAGAAAATAGCCCAATACTTCTTCGATCTGCTCTTTTCTAATCGCACCAGGTCTCAATAGAATAGGCTTTTTTCCAAGCAGGCTGATGACCGTCGACTCAATCCCCACTTCAGTTTTTCCACCGTCGATGACGGCAGCAATCTTACCGGAAAAATCCTCCATCACATGCTTGGCCTGCGTCGAGCTAGGCTTACCCGACAAATTGGCAGAGGGAGCAACAAGGGGCTGACCGACAAGTTCAATGAGTTTGAGTGCAATCGGATGAGAGGGCATCCGAATGGCAATCGAATCAAGTCCTGCTGAAACAATGCCGGGTACGTTTTGTCGACGTTTTAGCACGATCGCCAGCGGCCCAGGGAAAAACTGGTTTGCCAATGTATAAAATATCTCGGGAATTTGATCCGCAAGCTCTTCAACTTGAGCCAATGAGCTGATATGGGCAATCAAAGGATTGTCAGAGGGTCTTCCCTTCACTTTAAAAATCGCAAAAATAGCCTCTGGATCAAATAGCTTGGCGCCAAGGCCATAAACTGTCTCGGTTGGAAATGCGACAAGCTCTCCCATTTTTAACAGGTTTGCCGCTTGTTCAATTTCATTTGAGTGTAAAAATTGAGTATAAACCATTGGATTGCTCAGTTTGAGGGACGATTCTACTAGGGCCACCTGTTGAAGTCAAGATGAGGCTAGGCTCGGATCAAAAGATAACATTTTGATCATCAAACTGGACTTTAGCCATTGGACTGGAGTTTGGACTAAATTTGGCCTGCAGGGAGGAGCGAGACAAAATCAGATCTAACTTCCTCCTCATCAATAGCGCTAGCTATTGATGAGGAGGAAGTTAGATCTGATGAAGTCGGAGCCGTCATCTGCAGGCCAAATTTAGTCCAAACTCCAGTCCAATGGCTAAAGTCCAGTCAAATACTTAAATTACTATAGCTTGCTAATTCGAAAATCACCTATACTCATTTCTTAGAAGAATAAGGAGCGAGTAAAATGAAAGTGACTGCAACAATTGTTTTTACCTATGGATTATTGATCGCACTAGGCGGGATGATGGGCTATGTAAAGGGAGGCTCCCACATGTCTCTCATTTCAGGGGCAAGCTTTGGAGCCGCTCTGCTCATCTGCGCTCACTTCATCTCGAAAGGAAAAATCGCAGCTCAATATTTTGCTCTTCTGCTGACCTTTTTGCTCGACGGACTTTTTACCTACCGCTTTGCAAAAACTCTCCATTTTTTCCCTACCGGATTCTTGAGCCTGTTTAGCCTGGCAGTCCTCATTGTCATCGCACTCAAAATCCGAAGGACACTCAAGCTTCAATGATCATCAGGATAGTAGGGCTCGAGGTGAACGATCACATCGCGCACAGCTGGCCATAGCTTTTGGATTTCAGCACGCACCCTTTGAGTGAGGGTATGCGCTGATTCTACAGAGGTAAGGGGAGCCACTTCGATATCAATACTTACATGAGCATCAGGTCCATAGAGCTGAATCTTAATTTTTTCAGTCGCAAGCACACCTTCTACCTGCATCGCTGCGGATCTAACCTTTTCAAAGTATTGCCCATCGGGAACTTTATCGAGCAACTGATTCAGATTGTTTTTTGCGGCAAATGTACCAATACCAACCATGAGCAGCGCGATCACGACAGCGCCCAGGTGATCGCAAAGAGCGCTATATTGAGGATAATAAGCGGCAAACAGCAGGGCGATCATCGCAAAAAAACTGTTAATCCCATCGATCCGGTAATGGATCGCATCGGCTGCAAGAGCTGGACTATTCTGCCGCTTAGCTGTGCGCTTGAGACTTTTGTAAGAAATTTCTAAAAGAATCACAGCGCCTAGAGGGATCAGCCAGGTAAACGGGTGAATCACCTTCCCTGAGGGCTCGGAAGAGATCGCTCTCAGCTGCTCTATAAGCATCCCGCCTCCGACAACGGTTAAAAACAATCCCAGCTGCAATCCTCCAATCGGTTCAAACCGCCCATGGCCAAAGGGGTGATTTCTATCCGGTGGTCTATCTGCAAAACGGATGCAAAAGATTAAAAAAAGGCTCGATGCGATATCGAGCAAACTCGAAATGGCATCCAAAAGAAGTGCAGAGCTATTGAGGTAAACAAACCCTAAAATCTCAGTAAGAATAATCATACTGCGCAAAATCACGCCACGCCCTGCCATGCGCATCATCTCTTTCCGCCGTTCAAATCGGGTTTGACTCACACTCTCTGGGAGTGGGATGCAAGGGGGAAATTTGGACATAAGAAGCTATTGAGTAGCAGCGTTATAGCGTTTGGAGACTTTGGCCCAATTGATGTTTTCAAAAAATGCATTGATGTATTTTGCCCTATCAAGACCGTATTGTGTAATATAAGCATGCTCAAAAACATCCATCACTAACAACGGATCCCCACCGCTTAAGTGACCCACATCATGCTCATTGATCCAGGTATTGAAAAGACGCCCGGTTTGCGGATCGCGATATAAGATCACCCATCCAATCCCTCGAATGAGGCCGGTAGCTACAAAACTTTTCTTCCAGGCGTCATAAGAACCAAAATCGGAAATCATTTTTCCATATAAGGGATCGGACTTATCGAGCATGTCAGACCCGCCTAGATTTTCAAAGTAGAGCTCATGGAGCCGCATCCCATCCCATTCCCACGCAAGCCGTCTCTTGAGCGCGCCATAATCGTAGGTTTGATCAGCTCCTGCGGCATCCATCTCCTTGAACCGAGCGAGCAAAAAGTTTGTGTTTTTGACATACCCCTGATAGAGCTGAAAGTGCATTTTTAGCAAAGCATCAGAGAAGCCGGGCATCCCATAAAGATAGGAGTAGTCTTTAACAAGGTACTCTGAAGGGGCGACTTTTGTTTTTTGAGGTGCGGGAGCAACATTTTGGGCAGATGCTGCAGATGAAAAAGCAGTGATTAGAGGGATGAGAAACAGGAAGGGTGAACTGTATTTCATTGGGATTCTCCAAGGTATGTGGACAGATGGGAGTATATCAGAGTCGTTTTAAAAACCAAGCTCCTTGCGCCGCTTTAAACGCTCTTCCTTTTCTTCTTTCCTGCGTTTGCGCCGAATTTCCGCCTCTTCATAACGCCGTTTTTCTACAGCACTCTCAGGGATCACCTGAGGAACCTCTACCGGCTGCAGATGATCATCGACAGCGACAAAAGTGAAATAGGCTGAGAGAATATGCTTTGTTGCACCCGTCTGATAATGCTCGGCTGATACTTTAATCCCGATCTCCATTGAAGTTTTCCAACTGCGGTTGATAGCTGCCTTAAAGATGAGGATATCTCCCCTCCTTGCAGGAGCTAGAAAGTGCATTGAATCGACAGAGGCTGTGACGCAAATCCTTTCAGAATGGCGCTCTGCGACCACAAGAGCTACCCTGTCTAATATCGACATGACTAGCCCCCCAAAGATCGTATCATTTGAATTTAGATCGTTTGGGAATACCTTATAAGTTTGATCGTGAATCGCTGATTCACTTACCTTTTTTGGGTTTAACTGGGCCATATCATTTAATATTTATACCATTTTATTTTAATAATAACATATTTTTATTTTAATCAATCAATTAACTTTGAAGGTCGGATACAGTGAAGACTTCCCATTTATCCTCCAATTTTGATATAGTGCCCATGACTGGACTTTAGCCATTGAAGCGGGGCGCTTTTCCCAGATAGCATCCCCCAGGCAGGGGAAT
>CAJCHM010000017.1 GCA_903970255.1 Acidobacteriota bacterium | reverse complement strand
TTGAATGAGGGGTTATGTCTACTTCAATGCTTTATCACGCTTTCGGTGCTTCTGGGATTAAATACATTACCACTGATTATTCAGATGGTCAAATTACAATTAAGGCTGAAATGACAACGCAATGCTTACAATGTCCGAAATGCTCAAATTGTCAGTTTAAATTCAGAGGTAAACGGCTTAGACGCCTTCATGCTCCCCCAATCGGCAAAAAAAAGACTTTTCTTGATGTGATTCTGCATCGTGTAGAATGTGCAAAATGTTCTCATCTCTATTGGCCTGTGTTACCATTTATGAAGGAAACAAAACGGATGACAAGATCCTTTATTCGATTAGCTGGAGAATTATTGGCCTTTGGTACAATACAGGATGTTGCTGAATTTTTAGGTGTTGGCTGGGATACAATTAAACGAATTCATAAAAACGATTTGCAAGCAAAATATAGGACAATCCCTCTTGAGGATGTGGAGTACGTCTCCATTGACGAGTTCAGCATAAAAAAGGGTCATAAATACATGACAGTCGTTACTGATTTGCAGTCGGGGGCCATTATTCATGCAGTAGAAGGCAGGAAAAAAGAAGACATCGCACCGTTTTTTAAGAAACTAAAAAAAAAGTTCAAAGCTGAAAGCCATTTGCATGGACATGAGTCAGTCATACATACCCGCTGCGAAGGAATACTTACCAGGGATAGATATTGTATTTGACCGTTTTCATGTGATGGCGCTTATGAATCGGGCCCTCGATGAAGTCAGGAGAGTTCAATGCAGAAAAGCACAAGATTCTGTAACCAAGCATGTAATCAAAGGACAACGCTTTCTTCTACTCAGAAATTATGCCACCCTTTCTACTGAACAATCAGAACAGGTCAATGCCTTATTTAAAGTGAACATTCCACTATTTCAAGCACATGCACTCAAGGAGCAACTCAGACTATTTTGGGGTTTGGAAGGCCCTGCGGAAGCAACGCAATTCTTATTGCATTGGATTGATGGGGTAAGGCAAACAAAGCTGGCTCCTCTTGTCAGGGTGGCCAATACTCTAGAAAATTATTTGACGGAACTAATAAATTATTTTAAACATAATAAAATTTCTAACGGAAAAGCAGAAGGAATTAATAACAAAATTAAAACACTGAAGCGTCAAAGTTATGGATTCCGTGACATGGAGTATTTCAAACTCAGACTATACCACCTTCACGCTCAAAAGGATCGGTTATGCGGATGAACCAAATATTATTTGATGGATTTTTTCTAAATTATTAATAATTAGCCTTAAGAGCTGGTTTTAGTCTCTCCGTCTACCTTTCAATCGGTCGAAAACTGAGTTAAGGCCCCTTCAGTTCATTCGAAAAGGGATCACTGTTCAAGATGTTTATCTCCGTATGTTATTCATGGGGACGCTTAAGGACAAGGAAATCAACTCCATTTTCAAAGAGATCAGGCCTGAAGCATTAGCCGAAGCAAAAGAGAGTAAAAAACCCCTATCTGTAAACACGGCTGAATTGTTAAAGACCGCTGTTTGAAGAGGAAATTGCAAAACTCCATCCACGTCAAAATCATCACTTTTGGGCCGCAAAGCCAGTTTTGCAATTCCCTCTGAAAATATCTATTCGCATTAAACAAAACGCGATGAATACATTCTGGACTGGACTTTAGCCATTGGAGCCGAGCGATTTTTCTAGATAGCGCTCGCAGGCAGCGGGAATTTTGTAATGGTAGGCTTGAATATGCCACCATTACAAAATTCCCGCTGCCTGGGCGATGCTATCTGGGAAAAGCGCTCCGCTCAAATGGCTAAAGTCCAGTCTGGACTAAAAAATAGCAAAAGGATTACACGGTAAGGATCAGGGCTTTACCCCATGACGGGGGTATAAATCCTAATTTTGACTTTGTAAAATTTCTGGAGGCCACGCGTGAAAGCTCAAATGATGAAACTCCCCCTGATTGCAACTATCCTTACAATGATGTCATCGATGGGTTTTAGTGCAGAACTCAATGAGCAAACCCCCAATTTCAAGGGAATTCAGGTGGTTCCGGTGGAGGCATCGCCAGATCCCGACCACGTCGAGACAAAAATTCTCTACCCCCGGCAGGATGAATTAAAAACATCCAATCGAGTGAAAGGGCAAATTAAGCTCCAAGGTTATGCTATTGGAGTAGATACAGAACAGCCACGCCGAAAAGAGATCTGGGATGACCCAGAGGGGCAAAGTCTTCACATTTTCATCGATAATCAACCCTATTTTTCTGTCAATGAGGCGCTGATCGATGCTCTCGATGATATTCAAGATTATTTCGACCAAACAGCAGATTTTGAAATCCCCTTTAAGTTGCAGCCGGGCATGCATGTGATCCGTACATTTCCTGTGCGCTCTTACAATGAAAGTGTTAAGTCGGATAAGGCTTTTGCAGCAAGTATTTTCTATTACCAAGAAAAGAAAAACAATCCACAAGTGGATCTTTCTCAACCCTACCTTACCTATAATGAGCCTCAAGGGGAATATGATTATGGCAGAAAGGATATGCAACCCATCCTTCTCGATTTTTATCTCACCAATTGCCAGCTATCTAGGGATGGCTATAAAGTGCGCCTGACAATCGATAATGACAACGTTCGTATCCTCACTTCATGGCAGCCCTACTACATCTATGGGATGAAAAAAGGGATGCATCGGATCCGTCTTGAACTCTTAGATCCGCGGAACAATCGGGTACCTGGACTCTTCAATGACATCACAAGGACAATTGTGATTAAGTAGATGTTTGTGCATTAATTGGAAAAAATGCTATGTTCTTTGCGACATGAGCATCAAATCTCTTTTGCACATTCTTGCCGTGATCCTTTTTGCCGTTTTAGCCAAGCAATTCTCTTACAAGAAAACAGATGGTTTTGCCCTCTATAAAATCCTCTCCTCTCTTCCGTTTAATCCAGAATGGGAACCCTCCTCCCCTCCAACGCGTTTGGAAACTGAGGAACTCCTTAAAACCCTCGATCAACCCTTTTACTACCTTGCCAAGGGGGCTCAATCTTATGTCTTTGTGTCCAAAGATGGGCAAACTGTCATCAAATTCTTCCGACTCTACCGTCTCCTCCCCCCTGCATGGATGATGGCATTGTCATTTCCAATCCCTTTGCAGCCTTATAAAATTTGCAAAATGTTGGAAAAAAGAAAAGAGCTAGACAAAGACTTTATCAGTTATAAAATCGCCTTTGATGAGATGAAACAACAAACAGGACTGATCTACCTGCATTTGAATAAAACTTCTCACCTCAAGCAAAAGATTAGAATTTACGACAAAATCGGAATTGCTCATCTACTGGATCTAGATAACATGGAATTCCTCGTCCAGAAAAAGGCCTGCTTAGTCTACCCCGGAATTGATTCTTTGATGAAAACTCAAGGGCAATCTGCTGCCAAAGAGGCGATCAGCGCCCTTGTAGAGCTCTTAGTTTTCCGCTGCAAAAAAGGGATCTTCGATCAAGATCCCGACCTCAACACCAATTTTGGATTTTTGGGCAAATACCCCGTGCAGATTGATATTGGAAGATTTTGCAGAGAGGATGGATCTAAAACTCCACAGCAATACGAGGAGGAGATCTCCCGCATTACAGACAACTTCCGACAATGGTTGGATGCCCATTATCCAGTCCTCTCTGAACATTTAAAAAGCCAGATCGAAAAAATACCAGCATTGTTATGAAAGCAAAGATCATTTCTCCACTCATCATTGTATTAACGGCTCTTTTTTTGCATGTTTGCTATGAACCTAAAAATGACAAACCCTTTTCTTTGGATGCAATTGCTTCTGATTTACCCCACCACCCTGAGTGGGAATGCCGCAGCTTGGACAACGATGAGGAACAACAGATTCTCGCAGCTCTGTCTCAACCTTACCGTTATTTGGGAGGCGGCGGGCAGTGTTATGCTTTCTCAAGCGAGGACAATCGATACGTCATCAAATTCTTTAAACAAAAAGCATTCACTAGCCCTAGATGGATGAGATATATTCCCCTTTGTCTAAAACATAAAAAAACAAAGAAAAATGAGATAAAAAGAAACAAGGTCTTCGAAGCTTTTAGGCTCTCCTTTGATTTACTCCAAGAAGAAACGGGGATGCTCTATGTGCATTTAAACCCAACCACGCACCTAAATAAATTGCTAAAGGTTTACGATACCTCTGGAGAATCTCATGTGCTGAATTTAGATGTTTTGGAGTTTGCCCTGCAAAGAAAGGCAGAATTGGCCTTTGTAAAAATTGATTCTTTAATGGACAGAAAAGATATAGAAGGGGCAAAGGAGGCAATCCATAAACTTCTACAGATCAACAGGACACTTGATCGGAAAGGAGTTTTCAACCGCGACTCCAACTTTAACTCCAACTGCGGTTTTATCGACGCTAGCCCCATTTTGATCGATGTTGGAAGAGTCATCCACAATGAAGAGATCCAAGATCCAGAGCGACGCAAAAAGCAGGTATCCAAGGCAATCACATCCTTTCGTAAATATCTTGCTGAAAACCATTTAGAACTGATCGACTCCTTTGATCAATCGGTTAACGAGGTGCTTTCATTTGAAATCCAAAATTAAAAAAGCTTTAATTATTTCTATCTGGATCGGTGCAAGCATTGGGGTTGCCAGATTTTGCCACCATCAAACCAAGGGATTTGCGCTTTCTAAAATCCAATCCAATTTACCCCCAAACGCAATAGCTACTGAGGTGGGAGAAAAGGAAAAAGAGCTCCTTGATCCCCTCTTTCAACAAAAATTCCATTTTTTAGGAAGAGGGCTTCAAAGCTTTGTGTTTGAGTCTGAAGATAAAAAATATGTTCTTAAACTCTGCAATAACCGCTACGGAAGAAAAATCGGAATTTTTTCCCTCCTCTCTTACATTCCGCTTGTTAATCAGTGGGCTCAACTCAGGAAGCTCTATTACGAGGGAAAATGGAATAAAACCTTTCAAAGCTATCAAATTGCGTTTGAAGAGATGCAAGACAAAACCGGTTTGATCTATACCCACCTCAACCCATCTTCTAATTTGCCATCCAAGCTTCAAATTGTCGATCCACTGCAGATTACCCATGTGATCGATCCTAATAAAACAGCCTTTCTGATTCAAAGGAGGGCAACATTGGTTTATCCCGCATTAAAGGATTATCTTACAGAAGGAGATTTAGATGGGGCAAAGGTTGCTCTCTCCTCCCTGATAAAACTATTTTTTTGGAAATGGGATCATGGCATTGCTGACAACGATCCTCTCATACGAACCAACTATGGCATTATCGACGGAAAAGCCATTCAAATCGATGTGGGTCCATTATCCAAAGCTACCCAATCACTACCGCAGCCTCAAAGAAAAGAGGAAATTCAACAAATTACTACAAGCTTAAGAGGATGGCTTAACGAGAATGCACCTTCACTCATTCCTTTTCTTGATCAAGAATTGCTGCAGCAATTATCATCTGAAGGATGTTTATAAAATTCATATTAAAGTTCATTATCTCAATTGGGCTATTTGTTGGGCTGCAGCAGCTGATTGAGCTCAAGACGCATGGATTTTATCTCCAAAAAATTCTTGCAACGGATCTACCTTACCAAGCTCGATGGGAAACACCCGCATTAACCTCTGTTGAACAGAGCAAGATCGATGAGCTTCTCTCTCAACCTTACCGCTTCATCGGAGCTGGAAGCGAGTGCTTTGCATTTGCAAGCGACGATGGCAAAGCTGTCATCAAATTCTTCAAACTCGACCATGCCCGTCCCGTTTATTTACACCGGGGTATTTTCTTCGAAGATCACAGCGAATTTGCCGCCACCCTATCCAATCACCCCCTTACCCGCCTTTGCCTCCCCCCTTTATTCAACCAAGCTCTCAGGCGATTTTTGGGGATGCGCGAATTTCGGATCGATCGCACCTTCAGCAGCTTGAAATTGGCCTTTGATGCACTCAAAGAAGAAACAGGTCTAATCTACCTCCACTTAAACCCAACAGAGCGTTTTCATAAGTCGCTCACTATTTACGACTCTTGCGGAATTGCTCATCAGGTAGATCTCGACACCACCAAATTCTTTATGCAAAAAAAGGCAATCCCCTTTGAGCGCCACTTTGCTCTATTAAAACAAAAGGGGGAACATGATCTGGCAAAAGCGAGTATCGACTCTCTCATTGATATGATCTTAGATCGCTGCAAAAAAGGGTTTGCCGATAGAGACATTGCCACCAAAAATTTTGGCTATATCGGCACACAGGCAATTGAAATCGACTGTGGCTCCTTTCTCAAAAAAGAAAAAATCGCAGACCCTTGGATCTACAAGCAGGAACTATTCTACGCCACGCTCCGGCTGAAGAGGTACTTTGCAAAGAGATACCCGGAAATGGTCGAGCATTTAGAGAAGAGGGTTCATGATGAGGTTTGCTCCCAGCAGCCATGAAATATAAAGGCCACATCTGCATTATTGCGCTCTGTGTAGTCTCATTCATTGGGTTGCAAAGGATATACGATTACCAAAATGGAGGGTTTCGCTGCTCCAAACTGACCTCCAACCAGCCTCCCCTTCTCAATCCAGCGACCGATGAGGTCGATGCTCTGCTCGATCAACCTTTTCGGTTCGTAGGCTATGGAGGCACTTCGTTTGTCTTCCTTGGAGAGGACAAAAAAACCATCCTCAAGCTCTTTAAGCAGCAGCACCTGCAACAAAAACACCTTTTTTGGCATTTCGCTCTCCCCGGGGTTTTGGATGCCGTGCGTTTCTATAAGATTCTCAATGATCAAAAAAAACATGCGCATAAGCATCAGTCTTTTTTCTTCAACAGCTGCAGGCTGGGGTTTGAGGAGCTTAAAGAGGCTACCGGATTGATCTATCTCTGCCTACAACCCAATCCCCACTTTGCCAAGCCTATTCAGATCATCGATGGTTGGGGAATCCCTCATAGCGTTGACTTGAGAAAGACAGAGTTTGCTCTGCAGCAAAATGCGGAGCTCTTTTTTCCTTATCTAGAAAAACTCGTGAGGGAAAAAAATAAAGCCAGGTTGCAATGTGCCATCGATGCATTGATAGCCCATATTGAAAAGAGGTGCAGTAAAGGGATTGGAGATCGGGATCCCAACCTAGATATTAATTTTGGGTTTGTTGGAGAAAAAGTAGTTGAGTTTGATCTCGGCTCCTACTTTCTTAAACCTACTCTAAAAAATCCCCTAGAAACGGCAAAAGAACTCTTCCTTTCTACTTATGGATTACAAAAGTGGCTAGAAAAACATTCCCCCGACCTTTTAGACTATCTCTTAGAAAAAATAGCGCAAAGAGGCACATGATTAAACACTTATTGACACTTATCGTTTTCGCATTTTCCCTGCCGCTGCATGGAATGCAGATTGTTACAGAAGAGTTCATTTTTACCCATCCCCCCTTTGCCTCATGCCATGCTTCCACCCTAACACAAACTGCTTCAGGATCTCTGCTCTGCGCCTATTTCGCAGGAACTGACGAAGGGGAAAGCGATGTTGCAATTTGGCTCTCTATAATGGAACAGGGGCAATGGAATGCCCCTCAAAAAATCGCAGAGGCAAAAAATGTGCCTTGCTGGAACCCAGTTCTATTTACAATGCCCTCCAAGGAGGTGCTTTTGTTCTACAAAGCTGGCAAACATCCTCAAAGCTGGTCAGGTTTGCTTAAACGCTCATATGATGAAGGTAAGACTTGGGCAAAAGCTGAAGATTTGCCTGCCGGTATCATTGGCCCTGTGAAGAATAAACCCCTTTTACTCCCCGATGGAGAGTTGCTGTGCGGCTCATCCATTGAAAGCTGGATGCGATGGGGATGTTGGATCGATATCACCGCTGATGAGGGGAGGACTTGGAGCAAAAGCACCCCCATTAACGTCGATTCCCAATTATTTGGCATCATCCAACCCACCCTTTTCTATGGGAAAGAGGGGACAATTAAGCTGCTTGCCAGGTCGCATCAAATCGGCTTTATTTGTGCAGCTGAGTCCAACGATCAGGGAAAGACCTGGTCGCAAGCTTTACCGACCACACTTCCCAATCCCAATGCAGGCATTGACGCTGTTAACATGAGCGATGGCCAGATTCTTTTGGTCTACAATCACTCTAAGGAAAATCGCTATCCACTCAACGTCGCTATTTCAGATGATGATGGACAAAGTTGGAAAATGGAAATCGTCTTAGAGAAAGATCCAGGGGAATATTCCTATCCCAGCGTCATAGAAACTGCCGATGGGAAAATCCATATCACCTACACTTGGAATCGCAAATATATTAAGCATGTTGTCTTGGATCCGACTAACGCGGTCCTGCAAACTCATTGTACTGCATCGAGGCAGTCCGCGCATTAGTATTTATTTCAGCCTAGACTGGACTTTACCCATTGGAGCGGGGCGCTTTTCCCAGATAGCATCCCCCAGGCAGGGGGAATTTTGTAATGGTGGCATATTCGAGCCTACCATTACAAAATTCCCGCTACCTGCGGGCGCTATCTAGAAAAATCCCCCCGCTCCAATGGGTAAAGTGCAGCCTAGAGTAAATCTGAGCATCTGTAAAGAAAAACGCAATCTCCTTCTTGGCGTTTTCTACCGATTCGGAACCATGGACCGCATTCATTTCAACATTGGTACCAAATTCTCTTCGCAAAGTTCCTCTAGGAGCTTGGGCAGGATCTGTAGGACCCATCAGTTTTCGGTAAGTCTCAATACTGTCCTCCCCTTCTAAAACCATTGCGACAATAGGTCCAGAGCTCATATACCCAACAAGCGACTTATAAAAGGGAGTGACCTTTTGGGCAGCATAAAAAAGGGCAGCCTGATCGGTTGTCAACTTGGTCATTTTCATCGCAACGACACGCAATCGGTTTGCCTCAATACAGGCAATGATCGGCCCAATTCTATTTGCAGCTACTGCTTCAGGTTTGATAAGACAGAGGGTCTGCTGGACAGGTCTTAGTGCGTTATTCTCTGTAGCCACAAGAGGAACGGATCCAAGCAACACTCCAACCAAAAGTAAACATGTGAAAAATTTATTCATTTTCGACACTCCAAAGTTTTAAGACCTTCAGTCTAAGACTTGCACATATATAAATTCCAGTTTTACAACTCCCCCTACAATTAATAATTTTACCGGCCGGTGCAAAAAGTTGCAGTATAACAAAAAACAGGGTATGCTCTCTTCTCTTTAATCTCAGCTATTTATGAATGAAGCCCTATTTTTGATCCATGTCGCTATCGTCATGGGATTTGGACTTGCTGCACTTAAAATGGGTAAGCTTGCGCTCACATCCTGGATTGCACTGCAAGCAGTGTTGGCAAATCTGTTTGTCATCAAACAGATCTGTTTTTTTAGTTTTCATGTGACCTGCAGCGATGTTTTTGCCATTGGAAGCATTTTTGGGCTCAATCTCTTGCGCGAGTATTTTGGAAAAGAGGCGGTCAAAGGTGTGCTTTGGTCTTGTTTTTTTGCCATGGTATTTTTTGTTGCCATGGCCAAGATGCATCTCCTGTATCAACCCAGCCCATTTGACACTGCACATCAAGCTTTTGAGACGATCCTCTCCTCTTCTACCCGGCTGCTCTTGGCTTCCCTTGGAGTTTTTATTTTAGTCCAACAAATCGAGATCCATCTCTTTAGCTTCCTGAAAGAAAAATGCACTCGAATCCCCCTTACACTCAGAAATGCGATCTCAATTTCATCGACACAACTGCTCGACACATTTCTCTTTTCAGTTTTAGGCCTTTGGGGTCTTGTCGAAAATCTCTTTGACATCATCCTAATCAGCTTCTCTTTAAAGATCATGATCATTGCACTCATGAGCCCCTTAATCCATTTCTCTAAACGGTTTGCCCCTGTTAAATCTTATGACACCATTTAAATTTGAAGTTCTGCACACATCGAACAGATCCAGGGCCCGCGTAGGAAGAATCACGACACCCCATGGGATCATCGATACCCCCAATTTTGTCGGCGTGGGCACCCATGGCACCCTCAAAGCATTAGACAATGCTGCCGTTCATGAGATTGGCCTGCAGCTGATGTTCTGCAACACTTACCATCTGATGCTCCAACCAGGCACTGCAGTGGTGAAAGAGGCTGGAGGTCTGCATAGTTTCATCAACCGCTCACTGCCTATTATTACCGATTCGGGTGGATTTCAGGTCTTTAGCCTAGCTTACGGATCGGTGGCTGATGAGCTTAAAAGCAAGGGAACAAAAAAACAGGATGGCCACGTTCTAAAAATAAATGAGGAAGGGGTTCTTTTCCGCTCTTATCGGGACGGCGCCAAGGTCCTGCTTACTCCCGAGACATCGATCGCAGCTCAAAAAGATTTAGGCGCTGACATCATCATCCCCTTTGATGAACTCCCCCCTTATCACATCGCAGATCTCGATCTAAAACAGTCTTTGGACCGCACCCACCGGTGGGAAGAGCGCTCCCTTAAATTCCACCTCTCCAATCCTCAAAACCAAGCCATGTACGCAGTTATCCATGGAGGGGTGCATAAAGAGTTGAGAGAAGCTAGTGTCAATCACTTAACAAAACTTCCCTTTGATGGTTTTGCAATCGGCGGCAGCATGGGCAAGACCAAAGCCCAAATGCTGGAAATGCTTGGGGTAACAATGCCCCTTTTACCCACCGACAAGCCCAACCACTTGCTTGGCATTGGAGATCTCGAATCGATCGACAAGTGCATTCCCTTGGGGGTCGATACCTTTGATTCTTCTTATCCCACACGCGCCGCCCGCCATGGGATCCTCTTGACCAAAAAAGGCCCTTTAAAAATCACAAAAAGCGATCATGCCAGAGCATTTTCTCCCCCCGAAGAAGGCTGCTGCTGCCCCACTTGTCAAAAGTTTACCCTTGCCTATCTTCATCACCTCTTTAAAGCCCACGAGATGAGCTGCATGACCCTTGCAACCCTCCACAATCTCTACTTTATGGTCTCTCTGATGCACAGCTATCGACAAAGGATCTTAAATGATTTGTGTTAAAATTCATAAAATTTAATTTTCCTCAAAAAGTCTTTGTGCTAACATCTCTGCCAAACAAAGGAGAGACTATGCGCGTTTTAACAATTCTATTTCTGACCTTGATTGCACCCCTATCCGCAAATCCCAAGCTCATCATCGGCATTGCCGGTGGAACAGGATCTGGCAAATCGACAATGGCGGAAAAACTCATCGAGACATTTGGGAACCGAGCTATCCTCATTAACCAGGATGACTATTACAAAGACCTATCCCATCTAAGCAAGCAAGAGCGGGCCAAGCAAAATTTCGACCATCCAGACTCGATCGATTTTGATCTACTTTACAAACATTTGCTGCTGTTGAAGCAGAATAAATCGATCGAAGTGCCGATCTACAATTTCTGTAACCATGCGCGGGAAATAGGTACACACACTGTCCAACCGGCAGACATCATCATCATTGAAGGGATTCTTCTTTTCTCCGTTCCTGAGATTCGCAACCTATGCACCCTCAAAGTTTTTGTGGAAGCTGAAGATGACGTTAGGCTCCTCAGACGGATAGAGCGGGATATGAATGAAAGAGCGCGCGATTTTCAAAGTATCCGCACGCAATATATGGCCACTGTAAAACCGATGCATGACGCATTTGTAGAACCTAGCAAACGGTATGCCGATGTGATCATCCCCACAATCAAACGCAATGATAATGGCGTTGGCATCCTAATCTCAGGGATACAAAAAGATCTGGATCTTCTAGCAAGCCGCGATTAGGAACTCATCTGCGCAGTTGCACTTAAGAAATTTAGTAGCACAGGTATAGAACTACACTTCCGCCATCTGCTCATGGAGCTTGCTAGCTTCATCCACTTGCTTATCATAGCATTTGAAACAGACGGGGAAGTACTTTTCCTCAGCTCCTAGCTGCACTGCTGGTCCATCGAGTGCTGCAATCCCCCCGACATGTTTAAGGTTTGCAACCGATTTTCTATTGCAGTAGTGGCAAGTTGCCTTTACCTCTTCAATCGAATCAGCCAACTCCATCAGCCTTAATGAACCTTCAAAGAGGCGAGTGCGGAAATCTGTGCGCAGTCCGTAACAGATGACGGGAATATCTTTTGTAAGAGTGATTTTTCTTAGAGATTCAATATGAAACGCTGAAAGAAACTGGGCCTCATCCACCAAAATACAGCTCACCCCTTCCCAATCCATTTCCAGCAGTTTAGTGGTAGGTGAAACTAACACATCTGCTGCCATCTCAAGACCTGCTCGCGATTTGATACTTTCCCTACCAAAACGCACATCCAGCTCCGGCTTTAGCAGGAGGACACACTTTCCTTGCTGCCTGTAATTATGCGCAACCGCAAGTAGATTTAATGTTTTAGCACTGCCCACTGTCCCATAACGAAAATAGAGTTTAGCCATATCGCTCCTTAAAAAAATGCAAATATTAGAAAAAAACAGATCATGCTCAGCCATTCTATTTTAAGCAAGGCGCGAGTAGTGCTGATATTTTGCTTTAAGTTTTTTCCCTTTTGCGAGATAAAAGAGGGAATTGCAAACTCGCTTCGCGACCCAAATGTGATGATTTTGATGCCGATGGAGTTTTGCAATTCCCTCAACAGTCTATTGATCCGATTTTAATGGAGGAAAAGGCATGATGGTAATGACTGATATACACGTCCGTTCATTTACCGGTTCCCACCTTAAATCCTATCTTCATCCCATTGCCAAACTTAGGATGGAAGTCTTCAAAGAATATCCCTATTTTGAAGAACCTGACTTAAATCATGAGATAAAGTATTTAGAAAAAATTTTCTCCTGTAAAGAAACGATCGGCGTATTAATTTTTGACAATACAACCCTGATCGGAGTTTCTTTAGGGTGTCCACTAACACTTGAAGAAGCTGCCATCCAAAATCCAATTCTAGAACGACATACCACTGTTGACTCTTATTATTTTTTTGGAAACTCTACATTGCTTAAAAACTACCGGAGCAGAGGGATTGGGCATCATTTTTACGATGCAAGAGAGATGCACGTCACCCAATATAAGAAATTTAAACATATCTGCTTTTGTGTTCCTGACTGCTCTGGGCTAGATGCAAATCGCCCTAAAGATTATGTGCCGCTCATCGATTTTTGGCGCAAAAGAGGTTACATCCATCATCCTGAGATCAAGTGCACCCTCTCCTGGAAAAAGTTAAACGAAACTCAAACTAGCAATATACCGATGAGTTTTTGGATCAAGGAATTGCCCACTTATGCTATTTCGAAAGACTCAAGGAAAGAATTTTCTTGTAGCTCTTTGGCATGAGAGGGGGAATAGGCAATCGTCAGTCTATATAAAGTCCCGCCTACGATGATCAAGCGCCCTTTAACCTCATCTTTTCCCTCTTTCATGTGAAAGTCAAGAACGCGATGGTTTCCGTACATTTTGAACTCTTTTTCAATTAATACAGCCCCGTCTGTGTGCTGAATTAACTGATCAAGCACTCCTTTGAGAAGCGTCGTGTTTCCAGCTAATCTCCATTTCCTTGGAAGGTTGATATGTGTGACCGAATAGCGCACCTTTTCATCTTCTGCGCTTGTAATCTCTTCATAATTGAGAACCTTGCCGCTATCGGGAATCACAAGCTCTTTAGAGGCTGCCTCAGGATCTGTCGGAAAAGAGACTTTAAACCCAGCATCTTCAGATGAATACTGCACCCAGCCCTCGGGAGATATCCCTTTTTCCAATCCCACACTCCACATTGCCAGGACGTTGCCATAAACTGCTGCAATAACAAAGGCAGCACTCACGATAAAAGCATAGAGTTTTCTTTTCCAAGAAACGGCCCTCTGCCGTACAACCCCTTTTTTTCCCGGAAGAAAAAAAGACCACTGCAGGGCATCCCGATAAGAGAGAGGAAGATTCATCGCGTTGCTAATAGATAGTCCAAAGAGGGCCCTACCAGGTGTCGTTTTCCATTTGCTGATGAAAAATGCCTCTAAGAACCCCCATAGAAAGACCACAGCAACCGCCAAAAAATAGTAAAAGAAAGGACCGTAAAAGTAAGGAAGGAAGAGGGTAATTGCCCCAAGCGTCAAAAAGAAAAGAGAATAATCACAGAAGCGGGCAAGAGCTCGGAACCAATTGTTGATTTCAAAACTAAACATAATTAAACACCTGTTTTTTTAACCTTGTAAATATAACACAATTGCCATTTAATTAAATAAATACAAAAATTTAATATAAAATAATTGCTAATTTGATTGATTTTAGGCATCTCTTGTCGATTCCGCAGAAAAAAGAACTGGTAATTTTTAAAGAAGCTAATATACTTGAAAATTTAAAATTTTTTGTAAAGGAGGATAAAATGACTAACCCAGTCTCTAACAAAACATCAACCCCAACACAAAATCCCTCGGTAAATCCTTCCGCGTGTGCATCCCCGCTAGGAGTTGCTTCCCAACCCTCTTCCCTCTCATCTCTTCCCTCTCATCATTTGGAAATGATTAAAATTTATCCCGAAAGTTTTTCTGCCTTCATTAAAAAAATCATCGTCGGAGCTCTCGAGGGGATCCGAAAGGGAATCGGGACTATTGTTGGCTGGCTTGGCGGAGGCGGGGGCAGCACAACCAGTATTCAAACTAGTTCAAGTACAGTGCTCCCCCCCGTCACATCGGAAACTCCTCCTTTGACCGACCCAACTGCATTCTCCAAGCTCCCCATTACCGAAGAAGAACGGCAGAAAATTTTCGTTGTTTTTAACACCTTGGGAGAAGCTGTTCAATCATGGTTTCCAGTAGGAGCCCTTGCCCTAAATGCTATCAAGCTGGAACGAATTAAAGTAGAAATCTACCACGTTCATCCACTCAAATTGCTTGAATGCCTCTTCAATGATCCCAAAATGATAAAAAACATGGACGGAATTAGAAATAACAGTATTACCTGGCGTAGGTTTGTTAACGAAATATCTGAAAAACTAACAAAAGTAGCTTCAACGCTCCCCGAATGCAAGATAGGATTTGCTAAATCACTAAATATCAACATCGACGACATTACACCTTTTTTTAACGCGCATAATTGGGAGGGGTTGACCCAGTTTCTCATCGATGTTAAGCTCAATAGAAAAACAAGCGTGTGGGTTGAGCAAGTAGCACCTCAGATCCCCATACCCCCTATCGTATCTGATCCAATTATTCCGATTGTTCCACAACCTTCGCTTATTGCAAGCCTACCCTTTGATGAAACAGACCAAAATAACTTAAACACATTAATTAACAATTACTTCACATTTAACCGCTTTTGGTTAGCCTGTAATTATAATGCATTTGATAAAGAATGGAGGAAAGTTGGAGATAGGAACCCTTTAAAAGTACTCAGCTATCTTTACGAAAAGCCCCAGTTGATGAACCAACTCAAGACAATAACCACAATTGTTGGAACAGGGGGGGTTTTCAATCATGCCATCTCTAACCAACTCTCAAGATTTTCTCTGGATCAAGTCCGCCCCTATACCGATGAGTTTATCCAAAAGTGCAAATTAAATCCGGAAATAACAAAGAAACTCATCGAAGAAAGAGATTGGAATGGAATTATCGAAGATTTACTATTGAGCCACGACACCCGTATATAAATTTAGGTATTGCCGTGAAAAAAATGGGAAAACATTACAAATTTGTGATGGCAAGCTGTCTTGCTTTGGCAGCTTTTAGTACCGCTTGCTTTGCTGAAGAACCCGATGCTCCTCCTGTCCCCACAGATTTTGTCCGCGATGTGATGCAACCGATTGGGGTTCCTGTAGTGACCTCCTTTCATGCCCTGCGAGAGAGCATCTTTTTCAATTTCAAAACAAAAGATGCCCACCCATTAGAATCGATCGGCAATTTTTTTCTCACCCCCTCGCAATATCTTTTCGCCGGAAAAAATATCTCAGTTCCCGAATGCGAGGTCACCCAAGCCTTTGCCTACAAAGAAATGCATGGGTTAAAGACGCTAGCTGCCATTGTGGCCCTCCCTGTTGGCGAAATCCTAGGAACCACCTTCAAGGGGCTTGCCTATCTCTTTCCTAAGGTGCGAAAAAAACATCGCCTCATTAAAAAAGCATTAACATCTCCTATGACCCAATCCCATCTGGATGAATACCGACTCAAGGGGATTCCTGAATTTTCCACAGAGGAGTTCATTCCCTGCCAGGAACACAAGCGCCCCTCTTATCTGACGAAAAAGCAAAAGATCGAAATTGAGGCGCTCAAAGAAGTGATCCAATTGCTCGAGACACACAACATCATTTACTGGCTAGATTGCGGCTCGTGCCTTGGCGCTTACCGCTATGGGGGGATCATCCCCTGGGATTGGGATATCGACATCTCTATCCTGCTCCCTGATCACGACAACGTCAAAAGGCTGCTCTCTACCCTTGATCCCAAGAAATACCAAATCCAAGATTGGTCCAGCTACAGCAAACCCAAAACCTTTCTCAAGCTCTATGTTAAGGAGACCAAAAACTTTATCGACATCTATCACTACCAAATCAATGAAGAGGATAGAACGGTGGGTTATCTTTTCACCTACCTCGACAGCCCCTTTCCCCAAAGCTGGAAAAAAGCAGAACTCAAATGCATGACCCCCCTCAAATACGAAGAGATCTTCCCCCTTAAAAAAGCCAAGTTCGATACTCTTACCTTACGGGCTCCCAACAATGTGGTGAAATTTCTGCAAAGCAAATATGGAGAGAACCTCGATCCTGTGATGGTGTGGGATGAGAGCACAAAAACTTATAAGAAGGTAAAGGATCACCCTTACTACAATTGAAGAATGGGGGGCCTAACATCCATGCCAGCCCCCTCAATTATATTCTATTTATTGTTGGCACATGTCCGAGAACAATAATCATGAGTTTTAGTAATGTTGCCCTGGTTGTCTTTCTCAGAGTATTTGGGTTGCTCACATTTTGCGCAGCGGCCATGAAGGCTCATGTATTCCTGACCGTGAGTCTTTCCACAAAATTTAAACCCGAGATATACAGCTTTTGTGCATTTATCCATCATACACATCAAACCTGACTGATTAGAGTTTACTTGAACAGATTTTGCACCGGTACTGATTAACATCTGCTCGTAAGCCTGTGGTCTTGGAACAACACCTGTTCCTCCAAATTCCGCGCGCAGCTCCATCAAGCAAATACCCAACATATTTTTACCCGTTCCATCAAAAGCATCGCTCCAGTATACGTCCCTACGCTTGCTAGGCAAATGCTCGATCAGGCAAGAGGACCCTGTTGCCATTAAATATGTCTTGAGAATTGGGTTCTGATTAAACTTAGCGCGTAGTGCATTCTTCATCACATTAATTTTCTCAGGGGGGTTATTCGTGTTGGTGGTTCCCTCCCACTGATTCAAGCGATTTATATTCATTTTCGATTGGCCAAGTTTGACAGCTTCACTGCCTGATAGTGTAGAATTAAACTGATTGAAAATTACAGGTTGGTCTATGAACTTTTGTGCTTGGAAAACAGCTTCTGAATTAGAATAGAGTTTTCCGCCAAATTCAATGCGACATGGATGAAAGTTACCTAGGAAGCCAGTCAATGAGTCAATCTGATCAGTATAGAAGGAAATATATCCTTGCTGCTGTGCGCGATTCTTAAGTGCCAAGATATTCTGCTGCTCAGTCCCGGAAAAAATCTGCTGGGGGGGGTGGATTGCCACAGGCTGTTGGAAACTTATAGGCGACTGATTACTGATGTTGGTAGGGTTAAAATGAAAAGGGTTGTTATTTGGCAACTGATTACTCATGTTAGTGGGGATAGGGCTAAAATGAGTGAAGTTGTTATTTAACGAATGACTGCTTTGTGCAACACTTGATGGATAACTAAGGGTATAATTATTTGAATTCTTGAAATCATTGATATTGCTACCTACAATGAAGATTTCAAGGTTTTTACCCGCTACAACCTTAATATTAGGATCCGGTTGCCATTCTGCACTATTGCTGTTTGGAGATTGGCAAATCAACTTACATGTCACATCCCCATTTTTTGTAGGCCTTGGTATGCGAGCCGTCCATTCGGTCTTATTTTTAGTGTTGAGCTGGCAATCTGTATCCCACTGTCCATTTACGCCGCGGATAGCAAGACGATTTTCACCTGCATTGAATGTGACCTTAACTAGCACTGTATGCTCTTTAAAAAACTGATTCACTTTACTCTCTGTACATTCAATAAAGCGTTTGACAGACGGGCTATGGACGCCATATGAGAGGTGTTGATCCTCTTGAAGGCCTATAAATTTATTATTTATCTTTTCAATCTGCTCAACAGAGACCCCATTTTCCTGTGCACTCTCTAAACTTTCGATATTTACACATAATTCCATGCTTTTCTGCATGACGCCAAAAGAAATGATATCATTAGGATACATATAAAACCTCAATTAGTTAAAAATATTTTTTTAAAACCTTACCCAGACATCATTCGATAAAGGCAAGATCCTATTAATTTGTTAACTGATAATAACAAAAAAAACGAATTAACGCTAGAATTAAAATGAGATTGTTATCATTTTTTAGAAATATCCACCCTGCATATATAAAATTTTTATTAACCTGAGTAATGGGTTTCTTCCCTCAACATCAACACAGATTTGCGTGATCTTGCCCTTGTTTTTCCAAAGGTAATAGCCGAAAACCCCTATACCTTTGGAAAAACAAGGGCAAGATCACGCAAAGATTGTTGATGTTGAGCGGATTAAACCCCTTACTCAGGTTATTAATACATAACGTGTATTTCTAAAAAAAATAACAACATACTCTTTAACATTGGAACTAACTCATGTTTTTAGATTAACTTGACAGAATTTAACAACCGTCGAATCGCGCTGACGACATCTAAAATGGGATCACATGGGTGCAGCTCAAACGAATATCCAAACCCTTGTCCTTTTCTTGACGAAGAGGACAAGGGTTGGAATGGGTAGGATCGGAAGAGGTAGGATTCGAACCCACGGTCGGTTGCCCGACTGCTGTTTTCAAGACAGCCGCGATAGGCCACTCTGCCACTCTTCCATTTTTCTAAGGAAGCTAGAATTATAGCAACTGCACAATAAATTTCAAGCAAACTGTTCAAGAAAACGGAAATCATTCTCGGTAAACATCCGGATATCTTTGATCCCATAGCGGAGCATAGTCAATCGTTCGACACCCATTCCCCAAGCAAATCCGCTGTGGGTTTCTGGGTCGACTCCCCCATTCTTGAGCACCTCTGGATGAACCATCCCGGCACCTAAAATCTCAAGCCACCCCGATTGTTTGCAAAGACGGCACCCTTTGCCTGCACATGCAGTGCATGCAACGTCGAGTTCTAGACCCGGTTCCACGAAGGGAAAATAGCTGGGGCGATAGCGCGTTTGTACCTTTGTTTGGAATAACTTGTTGCAAAATTCATCCATTGTTGCAAAAAGATCGGCAAATGAGACATTTTTATCGATATAAAGTCCTTCCACTTGATGAAAGAAAACATGGGATCTGCTGCTAATCGTCTCATTGCGATAAACTGTACCGGGGGCAATGATGCGAATAGGAGGCTTGTGGTTTTCCATCACACGCAGCTGCGTATTAGATGTATGCGATCTAAGCAGGATCTCTTTGGTAATATAAAAAGTGTCCTGCATATCACGGGCTGGGTGATCAGGAGGGAAATTGAGTCCTTCATAGTTGTAGTAGTCACTGTCGATATCTGGACCATACTGGACAGAAAAACCCATGCTTACAAAAATTTGTATGATCTCATCCATCATTTGCATGATCGGATGGCCTCGGCCTAAAGACTTGCGCCTGCCAGGCATCGAAATATCAATCTTCTCCTCTTGCAAACGGTGAGCCAATTCGGCTTTGGAATAACTCTCAAGAGCCATCTGACAAAGATGTGCAAACTCCTCTTTGAGGTCGTTGATCTGCTGTCCAAGTAAGGGGCGCTGATCAGCTGAGGCGTTGCGAAGGTGTTGCATCAGGTCTTGAACAGGACCTTTTTTGCCAAGGTATTTGACCTTTAGCTGTTCCACTTCTTTGCTGTTTTGGACGGCTGCTAGTTCAGATTGGAATTGCTTACGAAGAGCGGCTAGTTGATCTTGCACAAAAAACCTCAGAAATATAGGGGAAGGTCAACACTATGGGTATACCCCATAGTGTTGAAAAACAATAAAGATTTAAGCCAGTGCCTGTTTTGCAGTACCGACAACAGCGGCAAAGCTGTAGGGATCGCGCAGTGCCATGTCGGAGAGCATTTTGCGATTAAGACCGCAGCCTGCTTTCTTCAGACCAGAAATGAGCTTGCTATAGGACATTCCGTTGATCTTTGCGCCAACTCCGATACGGATAATCCAAAGGCGCTTAAAATCTCTTTTTCTTTGTTTGCGGTGGCGGTAATTAAATGCCATCGCGGACATCACAGCATCAGCTGACAAGCGGATGTGATTCTTACGATCACCGACAAATCCCTTTGCCTGCTTGAGCAGTCTTTTGCGCTTGCGATTGGCAGCCACTGCATTGGTGACTCTAACCATGGTAATTCTCCAAATTTCTATCTTATAAGTCTAATTTTAGTTAACCAGTGTCGATTAACCCACTCCCAATAATCGGGAATACATCTTTACTTGCCCCTTGTCGACTAAACCGGCCTTTTTGAGATGGCGTTTGCGCTTAGAGGATTTTTTTGTCAATATGTGGCGGCGACCTGGGCGCTGGCGTTTTAATTTGCCAGTGCCTGTGACCTTAAATCTTGCAGCCACTGCTTTGCGTGTTTTCATTTTTGGCACGGTAACTTCTCCAATTAACTATTTGCCATTTTTTTCTTTGCTCCGGGCGCCAATACGACAGATAGGCTGCGACCTAACATTCTCGCTGGCGATTCGGGGGCAGCGATATCAGACAGTTCCTCGCAAATGCGATTGACATTGCGATGCCCAAATTCCGGGTGGAGCATTTCTCTTCCGCGGAAAACGCAAGTGATTCTCACTTTATTTCCCTTGGAGATAAATTCTCGCGCATGTTTTGTCTTAACCTCAAGATCATGATCATCCGTATTCGGCTTGATCTTGATCTCTTTAACCTTGACTTGGTGCTGCGATTTCTTCTGCTCTTTTTCTTTTTTCGTTAGCTGGTAGCGATATTTGCCAAAATCGATGATTTTGCACACCGGCGGTTCAGCAGAGGGTGCGATCTCAACGAGATCTAATCCCGCTAGCTCCGCTTTCGCTAACGCTTCCGTTAACATCAACACACCTAACTGCCCGCCATCATTATCAATGACGCGCACCTTAGGCGCTCGGATCTCTCTATTAATTCGTAAGTTCAGAGGTTTCACTCCTCATTTCGCTTTTCAGTCTCATGCAGAACTCATCTAAAGATAAGGTCTGCTCTTTGCTCTCACCATAAGCTCGGACAGTGAGAACAGCTGCCATCTCCTCCCGCTCACCGAGCAGGATGACATAGGGCACTTTTTCAGTCATAGCTTCATAGAGCCGCCCCTTTAAAGGACCTTTACCGCTCTCTACAGTAACACGAATCCCTTCGGATCGCAACACTTTGCACACTTGCCTAGCATAAGAATCGGTTTTACTTGTAGCAACTAAGATCCGCACCTGCTCTGGAACAAGCCACAAAGGCAGCCACCCCTCTTTTTGCTCCAGAAGCAGCGCTAACATCCGCTCTAACGAACTAAAGGTTGATCGGATGAGCATACTCCCCTTTCCCAGAGGCATTGCTGCCTCAGGCACGCTTAAAGAGGGGCCTGTCCATCTTCGCCCTAGTGCATCCGGTATGTGAATCTCAATGCTCGCCAGTACTCCAATCCGATCTTCTTTTTCCACAGAATACGAGATATCTAAACTCTCAAGCGCTTGCCGAAGAAGAGCTACTGCTTTGGCTCTTGCTTTTTGGGTGCCTAGGCGCGAAACACACAAAACAATTTCGTACTCAAATTGGAAGATTTTAGGGATCTTTAGGATGAAACGCAAGGAAGAAATACATTCTTCTAAAAGTTTTTCATCGGGACAAAAAAGATGGGCGCGGTCGGCAAAGTAAGCTTTTGAAGATAAAAGACCCAAGGCTAGGGAAGGAATTTCTGAACTAGAAACAAGAGAGATTTCAGCTAACCTTGGGGTTACTTGCCAAAAAAAACACTCTTTATGCGCCTCTGTTAAATTTTCCTCATGACCACCTTCGATCAAAGACACAGGAGAGGAAACAAAGCTAAAATTTTCCTTTAAATGCTCCTCCCTCCAAAATGCAATCATCCCCTGACGCAGAGCCTCCCCTCTTGGGCACCACATCCAAACCCCCGCTTCACTCAGAGGCATAAGCAAACAGCTCTCTGAAATCTGTTTCAAATGAGACCTTGATGATGGCTTAGGTTGCTTGGCAATTTCTTTCAAAACATGCTTTTCTAAAGTTGCAGCCCCGACAATCCGTGTGATCTTTTGTCCGGAGAGATCTAAAGAGTATCCTTCGAGGAGTTTAAAAAAAGGGATTTGAAGCTGGGTTAGGTGAGGCTCGCGGGAATAGAGCGCAAGGTCTCCAATTTGACAAATATCGACAACTGCCCTGTTGATATCCTCTAACAACTGTGCAGCAAGGGTCTGCCCTCGATGCATCATCATCGAGGCTGCATTTGCAGGCATCATCTCAAGATGTCTAACCTCCCTTTTTTCTCTAATCATCAGACGCATCCGCTCCTCGATCATCGTCAAAAAATCAGATTGAAACTCAAAGGGGAAGACAAAGTCGTAGAAAAAACGATCTGGGGTTCCCTGTCCATCGACGATGAGAGCACCAGGGAATAGCTCAATCACAGCTGCGGCCATGAGCGCTGCAGCTGTCTGGTTGAGGGGTTTTAAGGGATAATGTATAGAAATTTCCATTGGGATATAGCTGACTTGAACAGCTGACCTCCACGATGTCAACGTGGCGCTCTAACCAACTGAGCTAATACCCCTCTAAAACCTTAAATTTTAGAAGAGTATACTAATCTAATCCAGAAATTAACAGCAAGAAAAAATCTTAAGCGACAAAAAAGAACCAAAGAGAAATAATCATCCTCTCGAATACTTTCATTGAAAAAAAATATGCAGCAAAAATTCCCTCTTTTTCAATCTCATTTAGATCTTGCCCACCACTACTGGATGATTCTCCTTAAAAATGGCGACTGGGCAGTCGATGCCACTTGTGGAGGGGGGCAAGACACTTTGAGGCTCGCAAAAATTCTAGAAAAAGCTGGCGGCGGCGGATTGATCGGGCTTGACATTCAAGAAGAGGCAATCCTTAGAACTCAAGAATTGCTTCAAAGAAATCTGGGTTCGGAGATTTTTAAAAAAATTTATATCTACAAACAATCCCATGTGAATTTTCCAGAGCTTTGCACAACCGTTCCTATCAAGCTCATTGTCTACAATTTAGGCTATCTCCCCAAAGGAAATAAACAGCTTACGACTCAAGCAAAGACTACTTTGGAAAGCGTGGAAAAAGCTCTGGAATTGCTTTCACCCGGAGGGGTGATGTCCCTCACCTGCTATCCTGGCCACCCCGAAGGAGCGGTTGAGGAGAAAGCTCTGCTTGAGATGGCAAAAGAACTCCCCTCCTCTCATTGGAATGTTTGTTATCACAGCTTTCCTAATCGGGATGCAGGACCTAGTCTTATTTTAATTCAAAAAAACAGCAATCGACAAATCAAAAAGGACGGTAATTTATGGCAGTTCAATGGAACAGAAACCAAATTTTTGAAAACCTTCCTGTGCTTCAGAGGCAGTTAGAATCAATACAAAGCGAAGTAAAGAATATAGGTTCTCAAGAAGATATTGATCGTTTAATCCACGAAATCAATGAACCTCTTGCAACCTGTGTGGCATTACAGAACCGAGTTTCTGCCACCTTTAATAAAACAGACAAACAGATCAATAATGCAAGTGAAGAAGATATAGAAAAAATTTTCTTAAAGCTCAGCGAATGTACTCGCATTATCCATAAGATTAACTACCAAATTTCTATCGCTCAGTCGGTTATTAATCAAAGCAGCGCGCACGAAACTCTGCAAAAACAGGAAAGAATAATAGTAGCCACTCAGGATGAAAATTACCAAGTCAGCCAATTCAAAGATGTTTTTACTCAATTCTCCAGCAACACGCAGGAATCGAATCTCCAAGAGCTTTTTGACAAATTAATCAACCTCTATGAGAAATTAAAAAAATACAATCTTAAGAAAACTCATTACTTCAAACCTGAAAACAATGCTACCATTGCAAGTCTTTTAAAACAGACGACTCAACGGCTACAAAATATCATTTCTGAGCAGGAAAAAGTGGAAAAAGAAGAGAATGAGAAGGAAAGTTTCCTAGATCCTCTTGACACACTCCAATATCATCTTGCAGTGCAAGACATTAAGCAATCCAATGCAGTAGATGAGGCCTTTAAAAAGCTTGAATCAGCCGATAAAGAAAAATTGCTTGCAAGTCTAAACAAAGTTCTGCTTTCAGATAAAGCAATTAAAAGAGAATTGCAACCCTCGATCTTAGGCCAATCTTTCTCCGAATGGCCAGGTACTGACATACAAAAACTAGCTGCAATCAAAGAAATCCTTCCTCCTGCAAAACCAAAGATCCAATTCTTAGCAGAAAAAATGACCCGTCGGATGAAGGAAGCTCTTGAGGGTCAAACCGGCAATAATATCAGCCCGAATATTAACGCAATTGCGCCTATGATCAATATCAGGCCTAATTCCGTGAGCAACTTCACAATAAGCTGTCAGCCTCCACTACCCGTTGGCTCTACCCTTTTCATTCGAGGAATTAATGGAAATTGGGACAAAGGGATCTCCCTTGTAGAGATACAACCGAACCTCTGGAAGTTGAATGCTAAGGATTTGGGCAACCAGGAATGTAAGTTTCTGATCAATGACGATAAGAACTTCTGGGAAAAGCTTAATGGAAACCGTAAAATCGTCAATGGAGAGCTGATCAATACACAAGGTGCAGAATTTGAAAAGATTCCTGAGGGCTTGGAAGAGGATTTGGAAGGTTTCATTATCTTTGTTAACTTTGGGTTTGATGAAAATAAATACAAGATTGCCATCTGCGGTCAGAACATTGAAGGAAGGAATGATTGGGATGAGAAAAGTCCCCTCTTCCTTGCTAATAGTGAAGGGTGCTGGAGCGTCCAAATCCACAAGAAGACAATCACCGAGCCCATCAACTTCAAATATGTACTTGTACCAAAAAATGGAGAAAAATTGATTTGGGAAAAAGATCTATCTAATGGGTCTAACCGGACAATCGGAGATATGACAGAGCCTAAATTTTAAACATCTCACAAAGCCTCTTCTCCAACGTCTTAAAGAAGAGGCTTTCTCAAAAAATACTCCTTCATAAAAATATTTTCTTTTACAACATTTCTCATAAAAGATATGTCTGAAAAAACCACCGTTTTTTTTTAAAAACTAGTCCGTAAGAGTCTATCGTCATCGATAGATTCTTACGGCAAGGTACTGTTGTCAATGCTGGTTTTGATAATAGTTTTTATGAATTGAATGCTAATTGTATTAGGAATAGAATATAGCTAAGGTGCTTTATGCTCCTTGCGATTCTAATACTAATAATAACAATAAGATAGTTATGGAAATAAAAAAAACAAACAAGTTTGCAGAATCCAAATGGCTGCAGTCTGAAGTGCAGACAATTGCCGGAGAGATTGCTCAATCCAAAATTTCTCGGTTAAAGTATAAGCATTTGTCCAAAAAATTGGATAATGCTTTGGAAACTCTTCAGGGCTTAGAGACAGAGGCCAAGACGCATAATCTGTTTGCTAAAGCTCAAGCTGCAACTCTTAAAGAACAAGTTGTCAAACTCTATGGGGATTTGGAGGATGGTTTAGTTAAAAGAGAGATCTCTCAAATCAAAGAAGAATCGACTTCTCTGAAAAAAGGCAGACTGACTTTAAAGACGATCAAAAAGCTTGAAATGCATATCGATGATCTTGAGAAAAATCATTTAACATCGATCCCCGATCGTAGGATCATTGCAGATGCTAAGCTTGCCCTGATAGAGGCAAAGGCGAAACTTGATGGCAAACCTGTGATGAAACACTTTGATTTTCTTGCCAATCAAAAAAATGTTCACCTTGTTGAAGGGATCGAATTGCTACCCGGAGAGGTGGAAGAGTTGTTAGATATTGCAAGAGCTGTCTACAACCGCGATTTAAGGACAGCTAAGATGCGCTATATCGGAATGCCTGCCGATCATCAACGCAGGTTCGAAAAACATATGCAAAACCTCATGGCAAAACCTTTTAATGATCTATTACAGACCATCCAAGGGCTAATTGCGACCGTCAATGAACTGGTAGAAAATGGAGAAGGGTATCCTAGCCAAAATGAAATCGATCGGCTATTTTTAGGAATTTCTCAATTCGATAATGAAGAAAAAGCAGCAGGAAAAATTTTTTCGTTTAAACCCAAAGTTGAAAGTTGAAGAGTATTTTTGGCCTCTGCCATGATATAAAAGCTGCCGGAAATAACAAGGAGCTCTCCCCTACAGTGGGCTTCCGATTGGGCCTCTGTTACTGCCTGTGCCAGTGAAGGGCTGGAACTCAATAGCCTTGGATCTTCATTTGTTAGTGCAGCCTTCATTTCTTCGATTGTTGCCGCACGTGGAGAATCTGCCTGGACCAGATGAATATGAGTAGCCACATCAGCAATCAATTCAAGACATCTGTCATACTCCTTATCTTTGGAAAAACCGACTAAAAATCGAAATTTTCCATTTGGAAAAAAGGAATGCAGAGCCTGAAGCAGGCAGAAGATAGCCTCAGGATTATGCGCCACATCAAAGATAACATCCCCGATCCTCTCAAACCGGCAAGGGGGGCGTACTAAAAGGGCATCGAGGATCGCAACCGGTTGGATATCAAAATAGGAATCCAAGTGGTTTAGGGTAAGTTGAGCAATGCCATTATTTTCTTCATCAAAAAAATGGCTGATTTTCTTAGAAACAAATACAGGGCTATTCATTTGTTTTGCCCTATCGTAGATCGACTGAAATCTGGCTTTGGGACCTAGAATAACGGGAATGTTTTCCTTGATGATGCCTGCCTTTTGAGCTGCGATCTGTTCAATCTCACTCCCAAGCGTTGAGGTATGCTCACAGCTAATTGAGGTAATCACCGAAAGGATAGGTTGAATGACATTTGTGGCATCAAGCCGTCCTCCAAGCCCTGTTTCAATCACAGCAACATCGACTGCCGCTTTTCGAAAATATTCAAAAGCCAAGAAAGTGGTCAGTTCGAAAAAGGTGAGTTTGGATGTGTCCTCGATTGCAAATAGCTTTGTCAGAATTTCAACGACGTCCTCTTCTGAAATAAAGGTCGAATTGACTGCGATCCGCTCCCGAAAAGAAAAAAGATGGGGGGAGGTATAAAGACCCACACGATAATTCGACAACTCGAGGGCTTTTGCAATTTTAGTTGCTACCGATCCTTTACCATTGCTTCCAGCAATGTGGATCGTGGGATAAAGGGAAGCTGGATGGCCAAGTCTTTGATCTAAATCAAGAGCGTTGTCCAGACCTGTTTTATTCCCTGATAACACGCTTGCCTTGTATAAACGTTCAATGATTTGATCGTAGCTCATAGCTTTGTAAAAATCTTATGAAAGTGTTCCTCATCAACCCAAGAACAGCCAAGGTGGATATACTCTTTGGCATCGCCATGAAAGTCTGATCCGCCGCTAATGAGCCATCCTTTTTCATTTGCGATCTTAATCCAGCGGTTTTCTTTATCCAGTGGGAATTTTGCATAATGACATTCTAGCCCGTCAAAGGGTAACTTAAGCAGTTCTTTAATTTTGGAATTGTGTTTTAGAAGCTGAGGATGCGCTACAAATGCCTTGCCGCCTGCCTTATGCAAGATCGCGATTGTCTCCTCAGAGCTGACGCTCTCTCCCGAATCAAAACAGGGTTTGCCATCCCCTATATAGAGGTTAAATGCCTGCTTTATCGTTCTCACGTACCCTTTTTTAACCATGAGATACGCAATGTGGGGTCTGCCTACTGTGCCAGTGCCGGTTGCAAGAAGCTCATCTTCAGAGATAGGCATGCTAAGGCGGCTTAATTTTTCTAAGATGTTCTTATTGCGTTTTTGCCGACGCTGTTGATGCCGGCTACAGAGCATTGCGATGCTTGGGGCCTGCAGATCAAAATCGTAACCTAAGATATGAACACTTAGACCTTGGAAAGTGGAAGAAAATTCAACGCCATTCCCAAGGAGCAGTCCAAGCTCTTTGGCAATGGCAGGTGCTTGGGAATAGGCTTCAATTGTATCGTGATCGGTAATCGAGATTCCAGATAAACCAATCTCTTTGGCATGGTGCAATAGCTGCTTGGGCGTCATCGTTCCATCGCTGCAGGTGGTATGGCAATGCAAGTCAGCTCGAAACATCATCCCTCACCCTGTAAGGAATACACCGTATCTCCATTTCTAACTCAATGCCGGTTTTCTCTTTAACAACCTCTTTAACAAAGGCTGCAAGTTCAAGGATATCTTTGGTCGTTGCAGCTCCCTTATTCACAATAAAATTGCCGTGCTTTAGCGATACTTCCGCACCCCCGATCCGCTTCCCCTTAAGACCGCTTAGCTGAATGAGCGCACCCGCAGAGTGGGTTTCCGGGTTGCGAAAAATACATCCCGCCGATTTTTCATTATAGGGCTGAGTGCGTGTTCTATAATCGATAATATTGAGCTGTTTTTTGCGGGCGCTCCCACAGGGGTTCAAAAGAAACTTAGCGCTTGCAATCGCTCCTTTCCGCTTTTGAAATGAGGAGAACCTATAAGAAAATTCGATCTGATCGGGCTTTAATACCTCAATTTTTCCCTCTGGTGTCACAAAAGTAACTTCCAAGAGACTCATCGATGTTTCAGCACCGCTAGCTCCTGCATTCATATAGATAGCGCCCCCCACAGATCCAGGGATTCCAGAGGCAAATTCAAGGCCTGCCCACCCTTTGCGCGCTGTCTGCGTTCCCAAAAGGGAAAAACTATACCCTGCTCCCACATGCACAACCGGCCAATCAAAATGGCAAAACGCAATTTTATTAAGAATGACGAGACCATCAAAACCTAAATCATCAAACAGACTATTCGAACCTTTGCCTAAGATGAAAAAGGGAAGTTTTTGCGCATGGCAATAGCTCATGAGAGCCTGTAGATCTTCGAGCCTCTGCACCTCCGTAAAGAAACGTGCAGGGCCGCCGATGCCAAAGGTAGAGAGTTGACTCAAAGGTTTATCAACTTCAAACTGAGAGGGCCGAAAGGTTAGGGACATGAAACTCTTCTATCGGTGTCTGTGGAGAAATCTGTTTATAAACCGAGTCCAAAATAGCATTTACAAAAGTAGCAGCCTCAGGTGTCGCAAATTTTCGGCTTAATCGAATCGCCTCTGCAATCGCCACCTTAGGTGGGATCTCTTTAGAAAAAAGAAGTTCATAGATCCCTAAGCGAATCACATTGCGCTCAATACGAGGAATCCTGTCAAACTCATAAGCTTTGGTATGGATACGGATCACGGCGTCGATGGCGCTTTTTTGCTCAATGATTTTGTCCTTAACCAACCCGGCTTCTCGGAGAACCCTTTTGGTTACCACAAGCTGCGCCATTAACATTTGGTCAACATCACCATCTGAGCCAAAGTCATCGCTATAGATCAGTTGGAAAACGATCTCTCGAAATTTTTGCGGTGCCAAAGCCATATACTTAAGAATCCATATACAGAGATAAGGGGCCGAATATAGCACACATGACCTCTTAGAGGCTAGCTCTAACTTTCTAGAGATGGCTTCTTAAAAACCAAGCCATCTTTTCATGCTCCCCTAACCGCCTACCGATCATATCAACGGTTGCAAAATCCCTCTCATTATCAGCAATTTCCGCAACCTTCCTCGCCCATTGGATCAACACCTCATGCCCCTGTAGCAAACCCTGCAACATTTCCTTGGAATTTAAAACTTTTTCTTCTTCTTTGACAAGAGTTAACTTTTTAAAAGCCGAGAAAGAGGCATCGACATAAAAACCCAAGGCTCGAATTCTTTCGGCAACCACGTCGACAGCTTCTGCCATCTCCTGGTATTGCTTTTCAAAAAGCAAATGGAGGGAATAAAACTGCTCTCCCCTTACATTCCAATGAAAATTTTGCGTTTTGAGATAGAGTGCATAAGTGTCTGCCAGCATCCTGGCCAACCCCTCGCTGATCGCAAGTCTATTCTGCTCCGAGATTCCAATGTTAACGTCCATTTCTTAAGCCTCAAATTAAAATGTTAGATCTGATGAAGTCGCAGCCGTCATCTGCAGGCCAAATTTAGTCGAAACTCCAGAGTTTTGCAATTCCCTCCTTAATTGCGATATAACTGGACTTTAGCCATTGGAGCGGGGCGCTATCTGGGAAAAGCGCCCCGCTCCAATCGCTAAAGTCCAGATATAACAGATCCAGATATTTATTGAAATCAGAGCTCTTTTCTTGCTACCTTAAAGATTGAACAATAATAGAGTCATTCGAGGTCATGCCGTGTTGGGAATATTCTTAGATTCAGAAACTAATGGCCTTAATCCCCAGAAACATCGGATCCTCGAGATCGCATTTCAAATCATCGATATACTGACAGGAGAGATCAAAGAGAGATTTGAATCTCTTGTTCTGGCAACTCCTGAGGAATGGGAAAAAAGCGATCCAGAAAGCCTAAAGGTCAATGGATTTACCTGGGAAGAGGTGTCCAAGGGGATCTCCCCTTCTCTTGTTGGCTCTCGAATCAGAGAACTATTTATTAGATCTGGCATTAAGCGTGGGGAATCAGCCTTCATCTGCCAAAACCCCTCGTTTGACCGCGCATATTTCGCTCAACTCATCGACCCCGATCTCCAAGAAAAACTGCAGTGGCCCTACCATTGGCTCGACTTAGCCTCGATGTATTGGGCTAAGTCTTTGGAAAAAGGGGCGAAAGGAACGGGCAACTACCCCTGGGAAACAGGCTTTTCCAAAGATAAAATTGCGATCGCCCATAGCCTGCCCAAGGAAGACAGGCCCCACCGGGCGATGAATGGCGTCAAACACCTCATGCTGTGCTATGAGGCAGTGGTTGGCTTTCCTAAAAAACCCATACGGCGCTCCGTATAGAGCGCAAAATTAATTCTCAAAATTCACAAAAGCGGTCAATACTTTCTTACATAGTTCTGGGTATTGCCCTTCGAGCATCTTTCCATTGCTGCCCCACTTGCTGACATAGGTGTTCAATTTTGTATTTAGCTCATTGAGATCGGCAGACTGCCTAACGATCTTCCCATAATTCTCTTCCAATCTTTCTTTCAGCCATTGTAAATGATCTTTCACTTTTAATTGTTTTTCAAACTCTATCTGGAGTTCTTGCTTAGCTTCGATAGGCAATCCTATGAAAGATGCTAAATGATCTGGTAAAGAAACCCCCGGATTTCGCGAAACATCTATAAGCAATCCAGCAACAAATAACCCACTAACATCTATTTTTTTAAATTCTTCTAGAAAGATTTGATTAATTTTAGAAGTAATTTCATTTTTTTGTTTCTCGGTTTTCTGAATTTCTTTCTGAATTTCTTCTTGCTGAGTCTTAAGATTTCTCACAGTTTCACTGACGTGATTTATCCATCCATCAAACCCATTTTTACCTCGCAAAATGTCAATACTACTCCTCATTGTTCTTTGCTGTTGCCATAGCGTTCCCAAATTCTCTTTATTATACATTCGACTTGTCAATGCATAAAAATAGCGGCATGTTTGATTAAGATTGGAAAAATCATGCGGATTCTTAACATAGAAAAATATTTTTTTTAAAAATTCAGGGTTAAGCATTGAAATTGCGCATTTCTCTGTACATTGGATTGTGGGGTTAGGTATCGAAAAGAGATACCAATCTTTCATAGGTCGGGACTCATTCGACCACTTGTTTGGATATAACACCCTTTTTTTATTTGAATCTTGTTCTGAAACCGATTTTTTCGGGCAATTTATGTACATGTTGATCTCTACCTTTAATTGCTAGAAGCTCCCCATTTTCTACCTGAATGGACTTTAGAGAAGTTATCCCAAAACCGATTCTTGAAGTTGTTTCGGTATACATCACCATTGGCATTGGAACATCCAGGAGAAATATATTGATGCTGGGCGTTATGCTCAACCATAATCATATTCACAAAACCAAGGGTCTTTACGTCTTTTTCCCTACCCCCAGACTCGCTTCCATTATCGGTTTGAATCGTAATTTCTCCTTAAGATCGACACTAAAACTCTCCAAATGTCTCAAATACGTCTCAATTTAGCATTGTCGAATAGGGTCAAGGGGCCAATATCTTCCATTATACTGGACTTTATGTAAAAAAATAAATATAAATTTATTAGCATTAAATTTAAATGTTTATTTTAATTGCAAATGTTAATATAATCAATAATGAGTATAAACTTTTTTAACAAAAAAAATAGGAAATATATGAATTCATTTTTAACTCTTACAAAAGTTATCACAAATTATGTTATTGAAGAGCCTAAAATATTTACAGAGGAAGAAGTAAAGCGTTGTGGGCGCATACTTTCAGCTCTTGCAACTGTAAGTAAAAAATTTAATACATTAACTACAGAAAAACTACAAGACTTGAAAAAAACTCACGCACTAATAAAAAAATATCACGTATATAACGAGAAATACAAGTCTTTAAAACATGTTCCCGTAATAATAAAGAATCGGGCTGGAAAGGCTTTTACAATATTTTATCCTGGAGGAAATCCTCAACTCGTTGATGCCCTCTCTACTGGTAGTAAGCGATTTGCGTCTACATTTTCTCAATACACTGATGAAATTGGGGACGATATAAAAGAAATCGTGAGACTGATGCCCCCAAGCATAAGATGTACAATGGTAAAAAGCTACAGTACCTCATATGTGGGACCTTTATCTATATGTTGCTTCAACCGCTCTATTCCCATCGAAATCATTGAATTTCTTCTAAAAAAAGGAGTGCCAACAGATCAAATTCATCTCGAGGATGATAGGGTACTGAACACAGAACAAGTATTAGCTACTCGAACAATGGACACAGGAAGTAAAGAGGAGGTTGTGATCGAGCTCTTTAAAATCGACGCGCTGCTTCAAAAGTACAAGAAACCTGAATTCACCACCAAATAACTTTGGCAACGATTCCTTGCCGGACTTGTATACCCCGGATCGAGAGGTATACAAGTCCGGCAAACTCAATAACTGCTGCGCTCGATCTTGACCTTGCCGCGGAAGATCCGATAGACCACTGTACCATAGGCTAGCACAAGAGGGATTCCAATGGCGACGATGATGAGAAGTACCTTGAGCGTGAGGACAGAGGCAGAAGCATTGAAAAAGGTCAGGCTGTTGGCTTCTGTATTGAGAGTTGAGCGCACAAGGTATGGAAATGTCCCGATCCCATAAACTCCAAATAAAAGCGCAATGCAGCAACAGGATGATAGGAATGCCCAGCCGTGGCTATTGCGTGTGAACATGCGTGGAACATTGAGGATAGAGAGCAAGGCTAGCACGGGAACGATGAGGAATAATGGCTCTTGTTTAAACCGCTCTACCATATGGGGGGCAAGGCTCCAGATGAGGATTGTCGTTAAAACGTAAAAACCCATAAAGACCAGAATGCAACGCTTTGCCCAGATTTTTAACCGGTTGTGGAGCGCCCCTTCTGTCTTCATGGCAAGGTAAATGGAACCATGCATCATCAGCAAGCTAACGGTAAATAACCCCATCAAGATCGGAAAAGGGCGGAAAAACATGGCGAAGTTGCCAGAAAAATCCTTATTTTCATTGAGGGGGATCCCGTCCATCAGATTGCCCAATGTCAATCCCAGTCCAAAGGCGATGAGTAAGCTTGAGATGGAAAATATAGCATCCCATGTCAAGCGCCAACTCCTTGATTCTCTTTTGCTACGAAATTCAATGGCAACCGCGCGGAAAATAAGGCCAGCGAGAAGGAGCATGCAAAGGTTATAAAAACCAGAAAATAGGGTGGCATACACATCGGGAAACCCCGCAAAAAGAGCCCCTCCCACAATCACAAGCCATACCTCATTTCCATCCCAGACAGGACCGATTGCATTGAGAAAGACGCGCCTTTCTGCATCCTTTTTGGTAAAAAAATTCATGATCCCCACCCCCAAATCAAATCCATCGAGGGCGGCATAAAAGATCACGCTTAACCCAATAACAAAATACCAGATCAATGAGAGGGTGAATTCACTCATGCTATTGCCCTCCTGAGGGATTAATATTGCGGTAGGTCAGTTCTTCTTCTTCTACCGGACCATGTTTGATCTTGCGATCCAAAAGAAAGAGGAATAGGAAAAGCAAAAGTGCATAAATCACTATAAACATGATGATGGACATCACAACCTGCGAGCTCACGATTGTTGGTGAGACTCCTTTAACAGTTCTTAGCAATCCGTAAACTACCCAAGGCTGCCGTCCAATCTCTGCGGTCATCCACCCGGTTTGGTTAGCAATTTGCGGGAAAATGACAGAGATGATGAGCGACCAAAGAACCCATTTGGTCTTTGCTAATTTCTTTTTTTTCCATAAATAAAGACTGATGGCTGTCACAAACACCATCAATCCCCACATCACAATCATTAAATGGTAGGTTTGAAAAACAATCCCAATTGGAGGTCTCTCATCAGGAGGGATCTGATCAAATCCTTTAATTGGCGTCTCAAAGTTACGGTATGTTAATAAACTCAAAAGACCGGGAATTTGAATCCCTCTGACAGTTTGTCTCTTTTCATCTACCCAGCCAATCAGAGTAAGCGGGGTATTGGGTTGTGTTTTGTACACCCCTTCCATTGCAGCAAGTTTTGAGGGCTGATGCATGGCCACAGTGCGCGCTGCGATATCCGCAGAAAAGAGCTGCAGCACAAGAACAACTGCAGCTGCCCCAAGGCCGATCTGCATTGTCACTTTAGCAAATTCCCGATGTCTCTTTTTGAGAAAATAATAGGCACTGACACTTAAGACAAAGAAAATCCCCGTTAACCAACAGCCTAAAAGAACGTGTGTGAGCCGCTCCATAGCTGATGGATTGAAAATCATTGCCCAAAAATCGGTAACAACAGCTTTGGCTGTTGTGCCAGTTCCTACAATCTTAAATCCGGCAGGTGTTTGCATCCAGGAATTAGCAATCACAATCCACACTGCGCTAAAATGAGCACCTAGACAGACGCATATCGTGGAAAAGTAGTGCATTTTTGCACTGACTCTTTCCCAACCAAACAGCATCACCCCTAAAAAGCCAGCTTCGAGAAAAAAAGCAAACACCCCTTCAGCGCCCAGAGCACTGCCAAAAACATCCCCCACAAAACGGGAATAGCTGGCCCAGTTTGTTCCAAACCCAAAAAGCTGCACAAGCCCGGTTGCAACTCCAAGAGCAAAGGTGAGTGAAAAAATATTGACCCAAAATTTTGTGATTTGTTTATAGAGCGGCTTTTTTGTTTTAAGATAGATCCCCTCAAAAATCACCAACATCACCCCAATCCCAATGCTCATCGGCGGGTAAATGTAATGAAATGCGCTTGTGAGAGCAAATTGGATTCTGGATAATAAAACTACGTCCATCTGTATATCCCGAGTTTGTCACAATCCTACAGGATTAAAAAAAAATGTCAAACTATACGATCGAACGTGTTAAACTCTACGACTTATACCCAAGCAACTTGAAAAAGCAGCTGTTGAGCTGCAAGAGAAGCTCCCGCGGTTCGACGATCGTAAGTCGTTCAATATTAGAAATATGAACCGACTTACGATCGATCAAACCCCGGGGGTTTGACCCGCTCAAAAACCGCTTTTTCAAGTTGTTTTGGGGTATAATTAAGTGGCCCCTATAACTGGACTTTAGCCATTGGAGCGGGGCGCTTTTCCCAGATAGCGCCCCCAGGCAGGGGGAATTTTGTAATGGTAGGCTTGAATATGCCGCCATTGCAAAATTCCCGCTGCCTGGGGGATGCTATCTGGGAAAAGCGCCCCGCTCCAATGGCTAAAGTCCAGTATAAATAAAACATGGAGAGATGATTTTATGCAATTTCGATACGGCCTTTATTTGATACTGCTTTTAAGCGGCAGCTGCAACGTGAAACAGACTGAAAAAGTCTCTGAGGCGGCAAAACCAACTGAGCACACAGAGCGTGTTGCTGAGAAGGTAAACAACTTACCAGAATATGTGGAACGGCTCGATGCCGGGGTTGAGGTCATTGCGATCACAGAACAATGGGCCAGCGAGATGGGTTTGATGGATCTCTATCTGACAGATCCTGGATTTGCCAAATGGTGTGTGTTATTTCACGACATTCCCGGTAGTCCTCCCTATGCATTCGAACAAAAACGTCTATCACAATCGCTTCCTGACCGCTATTACCCATGTCCTGGACCTTCCTCAGAAAACATACTTGAATGTAAAAACCACAACATGCCGACAGGCCTTATGGTAAGCGTTCGCGGCTATTTGCCCGGAGAAAAAGTAATAATCCGTCTATCTGCCAAGGATGGATACAGAGAAGCAGTCTTCTATCCCCGCCCCCTGCATTTGAAAAAGAGATCGGGAGAGATTTTGGCAAAAGGAACTCTACTGTCTGCGACACCTGGGGATACTCTCTATAATCTTGATATTTGCGGCATTGGAAAAGAGGAGAAATATAAATTCATCTCACATTCGGGAGAAGAAATTCTCTCCCAGGATCTTAAAGGGCCGATACAGTGCGGGATTGCTCCAGAAGTGATTGGATTGCTCAAGGGCGTGGCGAAGATAGAGTTGCAATTTGACGATGAAACCTCCTATTCCATGAACCTCCCTTGGGGATACGAGCTGCTCGACTATACCCTTGGCAACAAATAAGAATTCTAAGGCCATGTTCACCTTTACGATCAGTTTTCGGCCCGCTGCAACGCACCCATTTGCTGTAGTTTTTGACAAGGGAATAGCGCCAGCTGTTTCCGAGGAGAAAAATACAGCAGATGGGTGCGTTGCAGCGGGGCGAAAACTGATCGTAAAGGTGAACATGGCCGGCTTGCTCATTCTTCCCGTTTCAAATGCTGGCAAAAAAAGTTCGTTGAATCTGATGAAGAACCTGTGGTATATACTGGTGCTACTTCAAACGTACCTGTAATTTCTGTTTTAACGGCCCCCTTTTCCCTCCCCCCAAACAGGGCCTTATTACTTCGAATAATGTCCCTTTTTGGGGGGAAGGGAAAATGGTCGCGTTAAAACAGAAATTACAGGTACGTTTGAAGTAGCACCAGTATATAAAGTTCCACTTCTGGAGAGATTTCGATGAGTCCTTTGTTCCACGGCATTACACCATTTGTTGAGATTGTCATCATTGCGGTGATCCTCAATTACTTGCTGTCATTTTTTTGGAACACGCGATCGATGGATCTAGTACTGGGACTCTTGGCATTTCTTCTTATTTTTGCAATCTCCTCGTGGATCAATCTCCCGATCCTTCACAAAATCATGATCTTGATTGGAAATGTCGCCGTTATCGGCATTCTAATCATCTTCCAACCAGAACTTAGGGTTGCTCTATCGAAACTCAGCTTGAAAGGGCGCAGATTCAAAGAAATGACCGAATTCGACAAGTTTTTAGATCAGCTAGCTAGCTCCACATACCGCCTTGCTGAAAAAAGAATTGGAGCATTGATTGTGTTAGAGCATGAGGACACCCTTGATGAGTATGCTAATAAAGCCGTCATTCTGAATGCGAATTTCTCCTCTGAACTGCTTGAGTCGATCTTTGCAACAACAACCCCTTTGCATGATGGGGCGATCATTATTCGGGATATGACCATTGTCGCAGCCTCTGTCATTTTACCGCTGGCCGAGGATAGCTCCCAGCTGACGCGCTCCATGGGTACGCGCCATCGAGCAGGTCTTGGCGCCAGTCAGCATACAGACGCCTTAATTATCGTTATCTCTGAGGAAACGGGAAAAGTCTCCATTGCAAGAGATGGCGTCATGACACCTGGGGTTAAGATGGATCGATTCAAAGGAATTACCCGCAGTATCTTTACACCTCCGCAAAAAGCGGACTTCAAAAGCCAATTTAATTTGCGAGAGTGGCTGAAAAAATGAAAACCTTGCTTCATAAAATCTTTATCGAACATTGGTCGAGAAAACTCATTGCTGTCATTCTTTCTGTGATCATCTGGCTTGTCGTTAATCATACCCTGACAAGCACGCGCAATATTAACAATGTCCCTGTTCGGATCATCCACCTACCCCAAGGAAAGACCGTCGAAGGGATCCAACCCAATGGGCGCCTGGCAAAGAAACTCACTCTCACAATCACCGGCAATAAAGCACTGATTGACGAGTTGACCCCCTCTGATCTGGAAGTTGTCATCGATGCTTCTGAGAAACCTGATGAATGGATTGCTACCATCACCAAAAAAAATCTGGTCTCACTCAACCCTGAAATTGAAATTGGCAATGGGATTTCTCGTATCTATTATCCCAACTTTGTCATCCGAATGACAAAGCTGATCACTGATCAAATCCCAATCGTCATCACGCAGCCCATAGGAGAGGCCCCTCGCGGCTATCAGTTTCTGGATGTTTGGCCCTATCACTTAAGCCTCACTGTCAGCGGCCCGGAAGAGGTAGTCAAACGACTTAAACTCAAAGAACAAAGAATTACTTTTAATTTAAATGATATTTCCAAATCTCAGTTAGACGAGCTCTCCATAAAATCGGAAGCAAATTCAGAGGTCATTAGCTACTTTGTCCCTGAGCAATGGAAGCAGATCAATATCCCTATCCTCTCCGATGCGCCCATAGAAATTGATGATCCGCAAGCCAAAGCGCTACGGATTGATTTCATTCGCTGCAACCTACTTCCTGTCAATGCTCCCATTCAGCTTTCCCTGTTCTTCCCCTCAAAGAATCTCAAAAATCTCAACCCTGAAAACACATCCCTGATTTCGAATAAACTTGTTGAATTCAGAAATGGAACCCCCTTGATTTCCTACCCTCTTTATGCCAATGGTGTCGATTCCCTCTTTTTGCAAATTGTACGCGAGATGATCGAAATTGTTATCATCGTCGATCCTAAAACGGATAAAAAAGCCCTTGACTGGAGCGTGCAATTTGTCAACCCAAGGCAGCTTGAGGATAAGTATGTGGAAAGCTTGATGTCCGATGTCTCCGATCAAGATATCCGCTTAATGCAGCCAACCCTGCGAGAGGAGTACTTGCGTAACCGTTTCCGAAGCTATATGAACCATTTTCAGATGTTGCGCGATGAAGACGATAAATTTGATCTAGATATTTCCCTCTCTGATCAAAAGATCGATGTCATAGAGGCAGTAAACACTAAATAATACTATGGTGAATTCTCAACTCACAATCATCAAAAGTGAACTCTTCAAGCAAGGTGGCCTTGAAAAATACACTTGGCAAATTGCCTATGATTTTTGCTCCAGGGGGATCTCTGTCACCCTTTTGACAAGCGGCAACGTAGCCCCTCCAAGATCCGATCCTAACCTCAACATCGTCTCGGTATCTCCTGACTACCCTTTAAGCTTCTTCAATGTGCTACAGTTTGATAAAGCATGTCATCGCTATCTTGAACAGCACCCATCCCCTATCGTATTTGGTCTTGACCGCAATCGATTCCAAACCCATATCCGCACAGGCAATGGAGTGCACGCCGCCTACTTAAAGCACCGTTCTAAAGAGGAGGGCATTTTTAAAAAAGGAAGCTTTGCACTGAATCCTCTGCATCAGGCTATCCTATCCTTGGAAAAAAAAGCATTCGAACATCCCGATTTGCAAGTGCTGTTTGCCAATTCGGAAATGGTCAAAGGGCAAATCTTAGAGCACTACGACACAGATCCCAAGAAAATTTGCGTTGTTCATAATGGGGTGGAATGGCAAGCAATGCAAAAGCCATTTGAGTGCTGGGCAGAGAAAAAAGAACAAAAACTCAGAGAACTTTCCTTAGACCCTTCAGCTTTTCAGTTCCTCTTTGTTGGCCACAACTTTCGAAGAAAAGGGCTCGAAAAACTGTTGCGCGCCTTAGCCACTATGAGAAATGAAGATTTTCAACTGAGTGTGATTGGCAAGGAGAAAAATTTAAAGATTTTTATTGATATTGCAGAGCATCTTGGACTTAAAGAAAAGATTTTCTTTTTTGGACCGCAAAAAGAATCGCTATCCTTTTATCAAATTGCCGACTGCACCGTAATCCCCTCATTATATGACCCCTTTGCCAATGTCACTGTCGAATCCCTTGCCATGGGTGTCCCTGTGGTCACCTCACGCTATAATGGGGGCTGTGAGATCATAACCCCCATCAATGGCTCGGTTGTAAGCTCACTCGATGACCCGTTTCTTTTTGCTAGTGCCCTAAAATCCTCATTGTTAAGATCTAAAATCCAAAATAGAGCTTGCACTGTTCGGGATTCTGTAAAACATTTAGATTTCTCAAGGCAGCTAAAAGTAATCACAGAAACGACGATGTGCAACGTCTGTGCCATAAGGTCATGCCATTGACCCTCAATAATTAAAGAAATATAAGTAATTATTATTTTTTATTTTTTCAATAGAATAAATAATTATTATTTTATTCAATCAACTGCTAAACAAAAAAATTATAATTTTTATAGTTGTAATTGATTTAAGTATTTTGATATTATTAATTAGATTAAGATGACAACGTTTAACGACAATCGTTACGCTAGACTTTTGAATTCACCCTATAAATTAAGATAACAAATTTTACAATCAATTAGGTAAAAAAATGATTAATGAAAATAATAATGAACCAGCAGCTATTTATTGGCTGCCAAACGAAATACTTCAAAAAATTACTTGTCAAAATCCAAAAACATGGGCTTGTCTCGGAACACATTTTTATCACAATGTTGCCAATGGCCTCATGGCTCGATGGAATAGAATAAAAAATAGTAATGAGCTACCAGTTGGATTTAAAGAAAAAATGGTCGAAATTGAAAAAGATTTTGAAACTCAAAATGGGTTTCTTCTTATTCGTGAGTTTTTTAAGAGATTAAGTAGCTCCCAGAAACCCTCAGAAATAGATTTCTCCCACCTTCGGAATGCAATGATTGATACCTTTGAAGCCGATAAAAATTATAACCTTTGTCAGTGTTGGTCTAAGATAGCTGGTAGGCTGGATGTTATACCGTTACCTTTGAATGCCGATGCAAATCAAATCAGAGACTGCCTACGATCAGATGAAATTAACGAAGAGATAGCTAATTATCAATATATGATGCTTAGTTTTAAAGAATTAATGTTGACACACATCCCTCCTGAAATTGAAATTACCTGTTTTAGTAGATTTAGTGGAATAAAGAACTTATATCTTAATGACAATCAGCTGACAGCTTTACCCGATTCATTCTACACATTTCCAAAATTGGAATTTCTTGACCTTAGCAACAATAAATTAAGGGATTTGTCGAATTCAATTTGCAATTTAACAAATTTGACAGCCCTCTACCTTAATAATAATCAGTTACCTAGGTTGCCCGATTCAATTTGCAGTCTTGAATCATTGAAAGAGCTCTACGTTAATCACAACAAACTGACTGATCTGCCCCCTCATTCACCACTTGACAGCCCTATAAATTGGCAATTGCAGGTAGCCGATTTTTCCTATAACCAGCTGACTTATCTCCCAGATTCAATTTACAACCTTGTAACATTGGGTGGGCTTAACGTTAAAAACAACAAGCTAACGCATATTTCCGACTCAATTCAGAATCTTGCAAAATTGGAGTGGCTCAGGCTTAGCTACAACCAGCTAACGGATCTACCCGATTCAATTGTTGATGTTGGTGCAAATAGAACCTCCCTACTAAAACTTACCCTAGATGGCAACCCACTACTACTGGTCCCTAAATCTGTTTTGGATAAATTCAAGTCTAATAGAAATGTCAAAAATTTTATAGATTTGAGAGATAGTATACCTGGTTCTGCTCTAGATAAGGTGTGTCAAATGATCAGAATAGAGTCTGATGAAATTTTAAATGATAATTTTACAAAAAAAGAGGAACTTGGAAAACTTGTTGACCTGTTAGATTTTTCCGATAAAACGCAAATATACCATCGAATTTGCCAGCTGGCTTCAAAAAAAAGTGACGAAGACGCCTGTTATTGGGGAGAACGGAACCGCTTTAATGACATGCGTATATTTGTTCGTGCTTTAGGAGAGTGCTTAAGAGAGCGCCTACAAAGCGAACAAGATTATAACCTTTGTCAATGTTGGTCTAGGATTGTTCCGAAATTGGATATTGAGCAATTACCTATGGATGCAGAGAAAATCAGATATTGGATGTTAAATATAATCAACCAAAAAAAACTACGTAAAATTCAAAACCTGGATCTTTCCGATTTAAAATTAACAAATGTTCCCCCTGAAATTGTTTATTTTACCGGATTAACTATCCTCAGCCTTCACAGCAACCAACTAGTGCTTCTGCCCGGTTCAGTTATTCATAAACTTAGAGCATTGCAAATCTTGGACCTTCACAACAACCAACTAGGGACCTTGCCCGATTCAATGGGCTACCTTAAGGCATTGCAAATCTTGGACCTTCACAACAACCGACTGAATGCCCTGCCCGATTGCATCAGCAAACTTAAAAAATTGCAAGAACTCTGCTATGAAAATAACCCACTAACGGCTCCGCCTATTTCAACTAATAACCCTATCATAGCATCGCAAATAACGACTCCGCCTATTTCAACTAATAACCCTATCATAGCATCGCAAAAGTTGGACAACCTGCCAATGGTTCCGCCGAATGCAACAGGAAACCTCCTACATGTCAAAGGAAGCGAACAGGATCATAACCTTTGTCAGTGTTGGTCTA
>CAJCHM010000016.1 GCA_903970255.1 Acidobacteriota bacterium | reverse complement strand
GTTGATTTTGGGATAAAATATATTTTTTTAAATTAATACTAAGAGATCCAAAAACGAATAACATCCCGAAGTTGTGTTAACCCGCCACTTTTACGAGTTGCAAAAGTGGCGGATCACTGGAGTTTGGACTAAATTTGGCCTGCAGGGAGGAGCGAGACAAAATCAGATCTAACTGAGCGATGAAGTCAATAGCCCTAGCTATTGATGAGGAGGAAGTTAGATCTGATGAAGTCGCAGCCGTCATCGGGTGTATAGCCAAACAGCTGGAATACGTTAAGCTGCCAATTCCACCGTTTCACTCTCTATGAAATTTCCATAGAGAGTGAAACGGCTCACACATTCTATGTGAGCACGTTTTTTCGTCCAATGCTGAGAATTATTTCGTCTTGAAATAGGTATCTGCCAAACCAGGGGCGCTGCCAAGCCATATGCCAGCCTCTTTAAAAAACACAACGTCTCCATGTCCAAAAACGCGGCAATATCCACTACCGAGCTCTCCTGAGTCATAGATAAAATCAATGTTAGAAGCAAGTTCAAAGGGGTCATTGTTTGGGTTAAATTGGACATCGGGCGGAATTTCCAAAACCATTTGACATCCCTTCATGTAAACAAAATAGTCAATATCCGGGTTGTTCTCGGCAATTTCAAACGCTTTTTCAAGGGGAATATTTCTTTCTACCTGGATAACATTTGCATAATCGGAACCTTTGTACTGTGCTACGTCTTTTCTTACGCTAAAGCCAGACCTTTCAGTTGCCTGTATCGCTGTGATTTGGGTCGTAAAAGCAAAAACTAAAAGAAAAATATATCTCATTGCCTCATTCCTTATTTTATTCGAAAACCAATTTTCGAATTACCCAAAAAACATAAATATCAACTTCATTAACTTCAATTAAAAGAAATGATTGTCGTTGATGGCGCGATCTACGATCTCCACTGCTCTGTCGGCATCTTCTTTTGTAATTGTGTAGGCGGGGAGAAAACGAAGGACATTTCCTGCTGTAATGTTGGCAAGCAGCCCTTGAGAATGGCAGGCATTGAGCACGGATTTTGCATCTACCTTTAGCTCTATTCCAATCATCAGACCTTTACCGCGAATCTGGGCAATTGCCTGGGGGTATTTCTTTTGAAGGTGATCGAGTTTGTCCATCAGATAAGCTCCCATCATCGCTGCTTTTTGAGGATAATTTTCTTCGATGAGGATCTTGAGCGTTGCAAGAGCTGCTGCAGTGGCAATGGGATTTGCCCCAAATGTAGTTCCATGATCCCCCGGTTGAAAGGTTTGAGCAACGGTTTCGGTAGCGCAAATAGCTCCCAAGGGCAGTCCGCTGGCAATCCCCTTTGCTAAGGTGATAATATCGGGCTTCACTCCAAAGCTTTCATAGGCAAAAAGTGTTCCAAGACGGCCTATGCCGCATTGGATCTCATCAAAAATAAGAAGGGCTCCTACTTTGTTACAGGCAGCTCGGACTTTTTCTAGGAACCCTTGAGTTGCCAGATGAATCCCTCCTTCCCCTTGAACCGGCTCAATCAGAACAGCTGCTGTCATCTCATCAATGGCGTTTAAAAAACTTGCGGTGTCATTCCAATCGATAGATTGAAAGCCGTTTGGCAGAGGGCCAAAACCCTCTTGAATTTCAGGTTTATCGGTTGCAGCAAGGGCTCCCAATGTACGCCCATGGAAAGCGTGTGTCGCACTGATGATCTTGTATTTTTCTTTGTGTCCTTTTCGCCATTGGTATTTCCTTGCTAGCTTAATGGCTCCTTCATTTGCTTCTGCTCCCGAATTGCAGAAAAAGACTTTATCTAATCCCCCATTTAAGGCAAGAAGTTCTGCAAGTTGAGCAGAGGGGATGGTGTAGTAAAGGTTTGAGATGTGCACAAGCTGATGGGCTTGGGCAACAATTGCCTCCACTACAGCTGGATGGCAGTGCCCTAAGACGTTAACAGCAATCCCTCCCAAAAAATCCAGGTACTCCTTTCCCTCTGCATCCCACACTTTGACCCCTTGAGCTTTCACAATTGCAATGGGGTACCTATTGTAGGTGTTCATGAGATACTGATTATGCAAAACCACAATTTCATCTGTTTTCATCACTGTTCCTACAAGTTAAATGTTGTTCCCATATGCTTTGCTCCCTGAAAATGCTGAAGAAGGCAATGGGTTACTCTTCCATCTAAAATATGCACTTCTCTGACTCCTTCTTTTAATGCGGCAAGAGCTGCTTGGGCTTTAGGAATCATCCCTCCGCTTAATTTACCGCTTGCAATCAAGACCTCTATCTCATGGCTTTTGATCTTATCTATTTTTGTTGTTGTATCTTGAGGATTTTCTAAGATCCCGGGGACATCGGTAAGAAAGACGAGATGGTCCGCTTTTAAGGCTTTGGCAATGCAAGAGGCGGCACTATCTGCATTGATATTAAAGCTGGACCCCTGCGGCGATGTTGCAATCGGGGCAACCACAGGAATATAGCCTGCTTGAATCAGAATTTCGAGAATCTCAGAGTTTACCTGGGTGATTTGTCCCACCTGGCCAAGATCAATCCCCGATGGATGCTCAGATTTTGTCGCAATTAAAAGAGCACCATCTTGTCCTGAAAGGCCGATTGCCTTAACTCCTTGTTGATGCAAATCGGTAACAAGCTCTTTGTTGATCTTACCCGTGAGCACCATTTGAACAATCTGCAACGTCTGGCCGTCTGTAATTCTAAGGCCGTCTATAAATTGAGGAGTAATCCCCATTTTTTGGCATAATTTAGAAATCTCAGGGCCCCCTCCATGAACAACAACAGGATGCATCCCCAGAGATTTTAACTGGGCAATATCCTGCATCATCGCTTGCCTTAATTTTGGAGTTTGCATCGCAGCTCCTCCATATTTGATCACAACAGTTTTCATGTGCGGTAGGCTCCATTGATTTTTACATATTCATAAGACAGATCACATCCCCAGCTTATCGCAGATCCGTTTCCTGACTGAAGATCCCCTAAGATCACAATCTCATTTTGAGAAAGGACTTTTAAAGCAGCCTCTTCATCAAACATAAGAGGGGTTCCTTTTTCCATGACTTGCACATCTCCGATGTAGAGATTGACATTTGCTGGATCAAAATGAGCCCCAGAATAACCGAGGGCACAAAGAATACGCCCCCAATTAGCATCGCGTCCAAAAATGGCGGTCTTTACAAGCATAGAACTACAGACAGCTCTTGCAGCGATTTTAGCGTCCTTCTCAGACCCTGCACCGATGATCTGTACTTCAAGAAGCTTGGTCGCTCCCTCTCCATCACGCGCAATCTCTTTTGCCAAGAAAACAAGGACGTATTCTAGAGCAAGGGTAAATTCCTCAAATTCTGGCGTATCGATCTGAATCTCAACGTTGCCACTCAACCCATTTGCCATAATGAGAAGCATGTCATTTGTCGATGTATCTCCATCGACGCTAATCATGTTAAAGGAGTTCTCATTCCCTTTTTTTAAAGCAGCTTGGAGTGCCTCTGGCGAGATCTTTGCATCCGTTGTGATAAAGCCTAAGATGGTTGCCATATTGGGATGCACCATCCCCGAACCCTTCGAAATCCCCCCAATGGTGATTGTAGAGGTGCCCAATTCCATTTGAATGGCAACCTGTTTAGGGAAGGTATCGGTTGTCATAATGGCAGCTGCGGCGTCATGACTTCCATCTGCTTTCAGTGCAGTAGCGGCGCTTAAAATCCCTTTCTCGATACGCTCCATTGGAAGGGGAAGGCCAATCACCCCAGTACTGCTCACAGCAACCATTGCCTCTTTAATTCCAAGAGAATGCGCTGTTAAACGGCACATCTCCTTGGCATCTTTCAGCCCTTGCTCTCCCGTGCAGGAATTGGCATTACGGCTATTGATCACAACAGCTTGTAACACCTTGTTCTTAAGAACTTCTGTAGTCACAAGAATGGGGGCTGCTTTGACGGCGTTTAAAGTGAATACCCCTGCAGAAATCGCTGCCACTTCACTAAAGATCAAAGCGACATCCTTTTTACTGTTTCCTTTACCATTGATATCGGCAGCCACACCTGATGCTTTAAAGCCCAGGGGAGCACAAATACCCCCTTCTATATGTTTTTTATTCATGATTTGATAACCCCATGGTTTCTCTTAGATTAAACATCAAGTTCATGTTCTGAACAGCTTGTCCAGCAGCCCCTTTGATCAGGTTGTCGATACAGCTGATGGCAATCAACACTCCCGTGCGTTGATCAAGGCCAATGCCAATATCGCAGTAGTTAGACCCTCTGACATTTGCCGTCTGAGGAAATTCACCCAGCGGATAGAGTCGCACAAAGGGTTCATCCTTATAAGCATCTGCATAGATCTTCCAAATTTCTTCACCGCTCATTTCTCTCTTAAGAGGCAAATAAGCAGTCACGAGCAGACCCCGGACAATAGGAAGAAGATGGGGTGTGAATTGAACCAAGATAGGGTGACCGGCAATCTCTCCTAAAACTTGTTCGATTTCAGGAGTATGGCGATGACTGCCTGCAACGGCATAAGCCTTAAAATTCTCAGCTACTTCACAAAAATGGGAAGCGAGGCTAAGCCCTCTTCCGGCTCCCGATGTTCCTGACTTAGCATCGATAATCATTAAATCTGTTTTGACAATCCCGGCAGCGAGCGCAGGCATCACTCCTAGAGCAGTGCAGGTGGGATAACATCCAGGGTTAGCAATCAATTGAGCATTTTTTATTTTGTCTCGAGACCCAAGTTCAGGGAATCCATAAACAGCACTTTCCAGTAATTCTAAAGAGGCAGGGGGATGATGATACCATTTCTGATAAGAAGCAGGATTTTTCAAGCGAAAATCAGCTCCTAGATCAATTAACTTTCTACCGGCATGAAGAAGAGGCTGCGCAAGCTCTAAAGCATGTCCATGTGGCAAAGCTGTGAAAATGAGATCGCAATGTTTTGCCATCTCTTCTGCATCCACCGCCGAACACTCCAGGTCTGTTAGAGACTGAAAATGGGGATAGACCTTTGAGAGCGGCACACCGACATGAGACTGCCCTCCCAAATAACTGATCTCGACCTTTGGATGCTTCAATAGAAGGTGTATTAACTCTACGCCAACGTAACCTGTGGCCCCTGCAATCCCGACTTTTATCATAACTCCTCGTGTTGTTGCTCTCTATTCTAGCTATAAATGCATATTTAGTCAATTCATTTATGGTAAATAATATATTTTTTCTATAATAAACGCCTTATAATAAGAGACTTAAATAATATTTAAGCCGGAATAAATATGCATTTTTGTTGCATAAATATTCCGGTCTTGCTAAGATGGGGTAATCAAAACGAGGGATATATGCATAAAAATGGACTATTGATGCTCGAGGATGGAACGGTTCTTTGGGGTGAGTCTGTCGGAGTGGACGGTTTTTTCGTAGGAGAGGTGATTTTTAATACCTCCATGACAGGTTATCAAGAGATTTTAAGCGACCCCTCCTATGCAGGGCAAATCATCAACTTTACCTATCCTCACATAGGCAATGTCGGCATGAACTGCGACGACATGGAGTCGCATCGTCTATGGCCCGGAGGAGTGGTGATGAAGGAGTTGTCTAAAACGCCTAGCAACTGGAGGGCAACTACAGATTTGCAAAGCTCTCTGAAAAGTCAGAGTGTCATTGCCATTTCTGGTGTCGACACCAGAAAGTTAACTCATATTTTAAGAGAAAAAGGGGCTCTCAATGCCTGCATTATGGGAGGCAGCGTCGATCCAGAATTTGCTTTGACACAAGCACGTGGTTTTTCTGGCTTGAAGGATAAAGATTTAGCAGCGGAGGTCTCCTGTCCAAACCCTTACCTTTGGAAAGGAAACAAGGCATCCTCTGCTTTTCATGTCGTTGTCATCGATTTTGGCGTTAAAAACTCGATCCTACAAAATCTGCTCGATTCGGGGTGCCATTTAACTATTGTCCCCGCTCAATTTTCTGCCCAGGAGATCCTTAAGCTAAAACCTCATGGAGTATTTTTATCAAACGGACCTGGCGATCCTGCAGCCTGTGGGTATGCCATTGAGACAATCCAGCTCCTACTTGAAGCAGAGATTCCCCTTTTTGGCATATGTCTAGGTCATCAGCTGCTAGCGCTTGCCAGCTGCGCTAAAACACTCAAAATGAAAAATGGCCACCATGGCGCCAATCACCCCATCCAAGAGATTGCAACCGGTCGAGTATTTATCAGCAGTCAAAATCATGGCTTTGTGGTGGACGAAAAGAATTTACCCTCTTGTTTGGACATCACCCATCGCTCTCTTTTTGATGGCACAATAGCAGGGCTCATGAGAAAGGATAAACCCGCTTTTAGTTTTCAGGGACACCCAGAAGCTAGCCCTGGGCCTCATGAACTTCAAATCCTATTCAAACAATTTATGACATTAATGGAGCACTCCTATGCCAAAACGTACTGATATTCACAATATTCTCCTCATCGGTTCGGGTCCTATTGTCATCGGCCAGGCTTGTGAATTTGACTACGCAGGCACTCAGGCTTGTAAAGCTTTGCGTGAGGAGGGTTACAAAGTTACTTTGGTCAATTCCAATCCGGCGACCATCATGACCGATTTGCAGATGGCTGACGTAACTTACATTGAGCCGATCACAAAGGAATTTATTACAAGTATCATTGAAAAAGAAAGGCCAGATGCCATTTTACCCACAATGGGGGGACAGACAGCTCTCAATACCGCACTTGAATTAGAAAAAAGCGGCGTTTTAGCAAGATATGGAATCGAGTTACTCGGAGCTACATCACAGGCAATTGAACTTGCAGAAGATCGCACTCTTTTTCGCCAAACAATGCAAAAGCTTGGCTTAAATCTACCCCATTCAGGAATAGCAAAAGATATCAATGAAGCACTAGAGGTTCTTAACCTCATCGGACTTCCTATTATTGTACGCCCCTCTTTTATTTTAGGAGGAAGCGGTAGCGGCATTGCGCATACAAAAGAAGAGTTCATCTCTTTATGCATGCAAGCATTTACAGCAGCTCCCTCTCAAGAACTCCTTCTGGATGAGGCGTTAATCGGTTGGAAAGAATTCGAAATGGAGGTTGTACGCGATAAAAATGACAACTGCATCATCATCTGTTGCATTGAAAATATCGACCCCTTAGGAATTCACACAGGCGATTCGATCACGGTTGCTCCGGCACAAACCCTTACCGACAAAGAATACCAAAAAATGCGCGATGCCTCTTTTGCTATTTTACGAGCAATTGGTGTAGAAACGGGGGGGTCCAATGTTCAGTTTGCAATTGACCCTAAAAGTGGAAGAATGGTTGTGATCGAGATGAACCCTCGCGTCTCCCGATCTTCTGCTCTTGCTTCAAAAGCAACGGGATTTCCCATCGCAAAGGTCGCTGCAAAATTAGCTGTAGGCTACACATTGCCAGAGCTGTCTAGTGAGCTTACCGGCAATCAAATTCCAGCCTCTTTTGAGCCGACAATCGATTATGTCGTTGTCAAGATCCCCCGCTTTAATTTTGAAAAATTCTCTGGCTGTGAAGTCAAACTCGGTACTCAAATGAGATCGGTTGGGGAAGCGATGTCTATGGGCAGAACATTTAAAGAAGCCCTCCTTAAGGGGATGCGCAGCATGGAAATCCCCTCATTTCCGCAACACCTTGAACTATCTGTTGTGAAGCAAAAACTCAAAACACCAGGTCCCTTTGGACTTTGGGCAATTTTTGATGCATTTCGACTGGGGATGCCTCTGCTTGAGATCCACAATGAGACCCATATCGATCCTTGGTTTTTAAGCCAAATTCAAGAGCTTGTGCTCAAGGAAAAGGAATTTTCAAAAAAAGATTTTAATAATCTGTCTAAAGATGAGCTCTACCATTTCAAGCAACTTGGATTTTCCGATGCTCAACTTAGCTCTCTGATTGGGTGCACCGAAGAAGCGATCCTTGCCAAAAGAGAAGAGCTGAAGATCTTTCCTACCTATAAGCGCATCGATAGCTGCGGAGCGGAATTTTCTACATCCATTGCATCCCTTTATTCGACCTACGAAAATGAGTGTGAAGCGCGCCCCTCTCATCAACCTAAGGTATTGATCTTGGGAAGCGGACCGTGCCGTATTGGACAAGGGATAGAGTTTGATTATAGCTGCGTACACGCTATTCAAGCTCTTAAAGAAATGGGTTACGAAACTCTTATTATTAACTGCAATCCCGAAACTGTTTCCACCGATTACGATTGCGCCGACAAACTCTATTTTGCCCCCTTAACAAAAGAAGAGGTGCTGGCAATTATTGCTCTGGAAAAACCAATGGGGGTCATCGTTCAGTACGGAGGTCAAACTCCCCTGAATTTGGCTCCTGCTCTTACAAAAGCCGGAGTTCCGATCCTTGGCATCACCTCTACACTTATTGAACAAACAGAAGATCGCGCCCAATTTCAGCAATTTTTAAATACCTTAAGCCTAAAACAGCCCAACAACATCACTATCCATTCTCTAAAAGAAGGGGTTTCGGCTGCAAGCTCTATTGGTTATCCCTTAATCGTAAGACCCTCTTTTGTGCTCGGAGGAAGAGCGATGTCTATTGTCTTTCACGAAGAAGAATTAGAAAAAAGCCTACAAGAGGCCTTTCAAGTAGGTTCAGATAAACCTGTTTTGCTCGAGCATTTTTTAATCGAGGCAATTGAAGTGGATATCGATGCGATTTGCGATGGAGAGGATGTATTTATTCCGGCAATCCTGGAGCATGTGGAACCTGCAGGCGTACATTCAGGAGATTCAGCCTGTTCACTCCCCCCTTTCCGTTTATCTGCAGACATCCAAGAGCAATTAGCGCTGTATACAAAAAAAATCGCTCTCGAGTTGAAAGCTGTGGGATTGATCAATATCCAATTTGCCATCCAAGACAAGATGATTTACGTCTTGGAGGTCAATCCAAGAGCCTCGCGCACATGCCCCTTTGTCTCAAAAGCCACTGGAATTGACCTGGTGAAGGTCGCAACTTATTGCCTAATGGGATTTTCTTTGAAGAGTCAAGGGTACCATAAAACACCCGAGCTTCCCCTATTTGCAGTCAAAGAAGCCGTACTTCCCTTCTCAAAATTTAACAATGTCGATTCCCTCCTTGGACCTGAAATGAAGTCGACAGGAGAGGTGATGGGACTGGGGAAGAGCTTTGCTGAAGCCTATGCCAAAGCCCAGATCGCCTCTGGATACCCCTTACCAAAACCGGGAAGCTGCGTTATCTTAAGCCTGCACCAAATAAGCCCTGAGTGGATTGTAAACCTGGGCATCGACCTTTTGGCCATTCCCCTCCAAATCCATGCAATACCTACCACAGCAGCTATCCTTACCTATCACGGAATCCCCTGCCAAACCATAGACTCAAGTGAGGCGACAATCAAAGCAGCAAACGGAGAACTCGGCCTCGTGATTACATTAGGGAAGGAAGAGGCCCACTTTACTGAAGGATATGCCTTAAGACATCTGGCAATCAAGCATCGCATCTGTCATGCCACCACAGCAAGCGCAGCCTGCAGCATCCTTCAAGCTTTGCAACTTAAAGGAAACTATAGTCTGCATTCTTTAAATAAACTCATCGCTCAGGAGGCCCTATGTTAAAGCATCTTTTAACAGGCGAAGAATTTTCCGCTGATGAAATTAAATCACTACTATCACTTGCAACTGAGCTAAAAAAGCTACGAAAAGAGGGCTATGGAGCAGACATTTTGAAGGGCAGGCATTTGGCGCTTCTATTCGAGAAACCCTCCTTGCGCACCCGCTTTAGCTTTAGTGTGGCCATGCATGAGCTAGGTGGAAATATTGTCGAAAGTATAGGAGAAACCCGTAAAAAAGAAGAACCGGAAGATGTTGCCAGAGTGATTGAAGGATACTGCCATGCGATCATGATGCGTACCTCTGACGATGAGAACTTAATACGCATGGCTCAGGTAGCAAAGATTCCTATCATCAATGGACTCTCCGACCTCTACCATCCCTGTCAAATTCTTGCAGACCTTTTCACTCTGCAAGAGGTGTTTGGGAAATTAGAAGGGATTAAACTTGCCTACATTGGCGATGGCAACAACATTTTACACAGTCTTTTGCTGCTTGCACCCCTTATGGGAGTGCACTTGCATTATTGCTGTCCTAAAGGGTGTCAGCCCAATGCAGAGATCGTAAAACGAGCGCAAGGGTCCATTACAGCTCATCCAACACCCATCGAAGCGGTAAAAGAGGCCCATGCGATCTATACAGATGTTTGGACTAGCATGGGTTTTGAAAATAAGAGCGATGAGAGCCTATTTGAGGGGTTTCAAGTGAACGAGGAGCTTATGGAACAGGCGCTCCCTGAAGCGATATGCATGCATTGTTTACCCATGATCCGAGGCAAAGAGGTAAGCCATACCCTTCCGGAAAACTCAGCCTCAAGGATTTTTCAACAGAGTGAGAACCGCTTGCATATACAAAAAGCTCTGCTAATAACATTAATAGGGAAAAAAGGAGATCTAAAATGAAGAAAAAAATCATGTTAGCTTATAGCGGAGGGCTCGATACCTCTGTGATTTTAAAATGGCTCATCAACAAAGGATATGAAGTGATCTGCTTCATCGCTGATGTTGGACAGGAAGAGGATCTGCAAGCAGCTGAAGAAAAAGCACTTGCCATCGGAGCTAAAAAGGTGCTCATCGCAAATTTGCAAAATGAGTTTGTGGAAGACTATATTTTCCCCTCTTTAAAAGCACATGCTGTTTACGAGGGTAAGTATCTATTGGGTACAGCTCTTGCCAGACCGCTCATTGCAGCTAAGTTAGTCGAGGCTGCCCTCAAAGAAAATACCCCCTGTTTTGCACATGGAGCAACAGGAAAGGGAAATGATCAGGTCCGTTTTGAGCTCACAATTTTAAAACATATCCCTCATGCAGAGATCATCAGCCCGTGGAAAGACCCTGAATTTTTGTCACAATTCTCCGGAAGAACCGACCTTCTAAATTATGCAAAAAAGCACAATATTCCTGTAACCTCCACATTGGAAAAACCCTATAGCATCGACGAAAATCTGATGCACACAAGCTATGAGGGAGGTAAATTAGAAGATCCTGCTTACACACCTCAAGAAGAAATGTTCAGAAGAACTGCTTCTCTTAAAAACACCCCCGACGAAGAACTCAAGCTAGCTATTGAGTTTCAAGGGGGTAATCCTATCTGCGTCGAAGAGATTCAAAGTGGCAAAAAAATCATCGGATCACTAGAGCTTTTTAAGTATCTTAACAAAGTCGGTGGGATTCATGGAATCGGAAGAATGGATCTTGTAGAGAGCCGCTTTGTCGGTATGAAATCGCGTGGAGTTTATGAAACACCTGCGGGAACGATTTTACTCAAAGCCCATCTGGACTTGGAGGGAATTACATTGGATCGCGAAGTGATCGTATTAAAAGAGAGTCTTGCCCCAAAAATTGCCCAAATCATTTATAACGGCTTTTGGTTTAGTCCCGAAATGGATTTTTTAATGGCAGCAATTAATCAGAGTCAAAAAAATGTCACTGGCAAAGTATTGCTTACTCTTTATAAAGGAAACGTCATCATCACAGGAAGAAGCTCCCCCCATTCACTCTATCAATCACAACTTGTGAGTATGGATGAGATCGGAGGATATGATCAGACCGATGCAAAGGGGTTTATCAAGTTAAATGCGCTGCGCCTGATGGTCCAACAAGAGAAAACTTATGAATAAACACTGGAGTGGAAGATTTACTAAAGCAACTGAAACAGAAGTTGAGGATTTTACTGCCTCGATCTTTTTTGATTGCGCCTTAGCAGAGGAAGATATCCTAGGTAGCCTTGCGCATGTACAGATGCTGGGCACTGTCGGCATATTGACTAAAACCGAGGGGCAAGAGATCCGCAAGGGCCTCTTGCAGATTTTAGAGCTGTTTTTCCAAGGAAAGATCTCAATGTCTGCTTCAGATGAAGATATCCATATGAAAGTAGAAACTGAGCTCAAATCCCTCATCGGTCCCCTAGCCGGTAAATTACATACAGCGCGCAGCCGTAATGACCAGGTTGCATTAGATCTTCATCTCTATTTACGAAGCAAAATTGTCACTCTTGTCACAATGCTAAAAGATTTAAATCAGGCATTGCTTGCAAAGGCAAAAGAAAATAGTCATGTCATTATGCCAGGATATACCCATCTGCAGCGTGCTCAACCGATCCTTTTTGCGCATCATCTACTGGCCTATGTAGCTATGTTCCAACGCGACATCGAACGTTTGCAAGATAGCTGGCCAAGACTTAATCAACTCCCCTTGGGAGCATGTGCTTTAGCAGGTACAGGATTTCCCATCGATCGCCAAATGGTCGCTGATCTATTGAAGTTTGATGCTCTTTACGAAAATAGCATAGATGCCGTAAGCGACCGCGATTTCTGTGTGGAGTTTTTAGCCAATGCCGCCCTAATCATGACCCACCTTTCTCGCTTAAGCGAGGAGATCATCCTTTGGTGCTCTCAAGAATTTGCCTTTATCGAGCTTGACGACGCTTACTGCAGCGGCAGTAGCATTATGCCTCAGAAAAAAAACCCCGATGTTCCAGAACTGGTAAGAGGCAAAACAGGGCGTGTATATGGGTCGTTGCTTGCCACCTTGACGATGCTCAAAGGGCTGCCCCTTGCCTATAACAAAGACATGCAAGAAGATAAAGAAACGGTGTTTGACACTATGAAAACAGTGGAAGGGTCACTCTCCATCTACCAAGGACTGATCACTACATTAACTGTACGCCCCGATAAAATGCTACAGGCTGCCCAAGAAGGGCTCTTAAACGCCACCGAACTTGCAGATTATCTCGCTTCAACCGGATTGCCTTTTAGAGAAGCCCATGCCATTGTGGGCAAAATTGTACGTTACTGCTTGGAAGGGAACAAAAAACTTGAAACTCTCTCTCTAGATCAGTTCAAAAGCTTTTCACCACTCTTTTCCAACGATGTATTTGCTGCTCTTGATTTAGAGAAGATCATTAATACCAGAAATAGTCGAGGGGGCACTTCTTCTACACAAGTAGAAAATCAATACAACATAGCTGCTGTTAACCTAGAAAAAACAAGCACTTGGATCTCTGAGAAACAAAAACTACTGCAGGAGGCAAAAAACAATCTAATTTCGCAGTAGACCCTTAATTTCTTCAGTTAATTTCAAGGTGTCCTTAACCGACTTAGGAGCGACAAAAATCGTATCATCTCCTGCAAGGGTCCCTAAAATTTCTGTCGTAATTTGGTTGTAATCGAGCACTCGAGCTACCATTGACGCCGAGCCTGGACTTGTAAAAATCACAACAAGAGTCTCATTAGAAACGATATCAAGAATTAAACTTCTAAGAGAGGTGTTCATCGAGGGGGGTGCAGGCTCTCGAGCTAGCGAGTAAACTGTCTGACCGCTTTCATTGACCACCTTGATCGCGCCAATCTTCCGAAGCAGTCTTGAAGCCTTCGATTGATTGATCTCATACCCTAACTTTTCTAATGCAGCACAAATATCTTCTTGTGTGCTTGCTTTTCTTCCCATAAGTAGTGCCCGCAGAGCATCACCGAGAGTGTGTATGTCTTTATTTCCCTTTTTCTTAGCCATGAAACTATCCCAGGATTTTATATATTGACACTATTTTATAAAGCCAAATTTATATACGAGCCCAACTCCAACTGCGTGGTTATAGAAATGACCGCCTCCTTGATGGAATTGGTATTCCAAAGTAATCTCTCCATTGCGAAAGATCGGATAGGCGAATCCCGCCATTGCCTGCCAAGAAAATTGGGTCCACTTTTGGTTAAAAACAATACGAGAATTTGAGGCTTGCATTTGTTCAAGATCACAGCCTAGGCCAGCTCCAATAAAAGGCCGAATATCCCAAAATTTGCACCCCCATGAGCATAAAGGCAAATCCCATAAAACATTAGCCATATACGAAGAGGTTTGGAAATGTCCATGCTCAGAAGAACCTTCTGTAATGAAATCGATTTTGCTTATAGCATTTCTTCTAAAAGCATATTCAGCTTCCAAACGCAGATCATAATTACACCAACGATAACCCAACGAACCGGCAAAAATATAGCCCGCCCTGTATGTAGATTTATTACCATTGATTGTAGTGTTCTGCAAGAAATTGGCGCCGCCCAAAATCTTAGCATAGAAATTCATGCTATCTGCGCAGCGGCACTCTTCAGGGCGCATCTCTTTAGCCTGTGCATGAGCTCCCATGAAAAATAAGGATGAGACTAAAGAAAGTAGAATGTTTTTTTTCATGTTAAAATCTTAGTGTGATTTTTTATCGCGCAAGACGCTTTTCAGAATTTGACTGCCTCTTAATCCAATCATCATCGCTGCTGCTGCCGTGTTGATGTCTGGAATCACCGGACAAATGGAATCATCTGCAACAAAAACGTTCTTTGTGCCGTAAACACGCAAGTTACCATCGACCACACCCCCCGCGCTTAGAGGAGCCATTTTACAGTGCGATGTAAAGTGGTGGACATCCAATGAAAGATTGCTATTATTTTTTACGTACGCCTCAACTGCTGCATCACTATAACCTGCAAGGGCAACCGCTACAATCGGGTCTTGCAGAATGGGTTGATAGTAAGGCGGGTCAATGGTGGCAAGTTGCGCTAGCAGATTGCGGATATAGACCTGAACGGCATTTTTCATATTTTCCAAATCTACAGGATTCTGATAAAAGCCATCGTCCGCAGCAGCTATCTGAAATGGGTTGTTACTTTGGATTTCGACACTACCTTCACTTAAGGGATTCAAAAGCTCAAATCCAACGAGTACTAGCGCCGGTGTCTGTGTAGTAGCTGGAATGTATTCGAACAAAATCTGCAGCATTCGCGGGTCGCTTGAACTACCGCCCACCACCGGCAAGTAGACACTATTGATAGTAAATGCATAGGGCGCTCCAGGAGGTATCCCATTAGCTGCCGGGTCTGCCAGCAGCGTAATGAAAATAAGTGGATGATTTTGAAGATGTTGTCCTACGTTCTCATTGATGTACACGGGCTTGATCCCTGCATTCTTTAGCACCTGTGATGGACCAATACCTGAGAGCTGTAGTAACTTGCTACTATTGATACCACTTGCTAAAACAACAGCTTTCCGAGCGCGTGCTTCCAAGAGTTGACCGTTCTGAATATATTGGACTTTTTTAGCACGCCCATCTTGATCAAAGATGATTTTCACAGCTACCGCATCAAAGAGCATGAACAGTTTGTGTCCATTCACTCCTTGACCCTCTGGCGTCATCACTGTGCTATCTAAATATGCTGTTGCGCTACTTGCGCGTTTGGTCCCTGTTGGATCAATAAACCACTGAGCACGGGGGTCTATGCAATTTTCCACACTGGGATCATTGTAATCGACCACAGTCGGAATTCCAGGAAATGCCGCCTGTGATGCAGGCAACAGTACATCTGATGTGATTTGTGACACTGTGGGCGTCTGCAGCACACTAAGAGGACCGTTAACGCCTCGCGCCCCTGGTGTGATTGTCAATCCTTGGTAATTCTCAAGAGCGTTAAAAGTTGCCAGAATATTGTTTAAACTCCAATTGCTGCTACCAGAAACTCCTTCCCAAAGTGAGTACACAGCGTTAGATCCACGGCCATAGTAGAGTCCGTTAATCGATGCGCCGCCACCCAACACCATCCCTGTCGTCCAATCACTTGTCCTTCCGTTGAGCCCTGGCATCGGTACAGTTTGACTCCATCCTGGCCAAAAATACTTATATCTTCCCGTTCCAGCTAATAATAATGCAGGAAGACCCACAGCCTCTATGGCCGGATCTGTAGTTAAGTTTAACCCTCCCTCGATTCCCAATACGGAAAACTGACCATTCTCTGAGAGCTCGCTCATCAATACGCAACCTGCCGCTCCACCACCTACTACGATGATATCCGCCTCAAGTTTGTTTCCCGACATTTTGCATCGATAAGGAGAAGATTGACCGCTAAAAAGGTTGACTGTAGTAGTGACTAATGCAAGAGCAATAAATTTGATGTTCATAATTAATTCCTTTGCGATTCACTTTCAGTGACAAAATTGTTATTGTCAAGGAATTTGTGCACAAGTCCAGAGGAAAAAAAATTTAGGTAAATAACTTCCATCCTGATAATCTTAAAAAACAAGTTTAGAATAGGGGCTAAGATGTTGACTAAACAAGGCGTTGATTTAAGACTGTTCAGTTCCATCAAAAATGGCTGCGCAATGCTTGTGTTGTTATTTGTGGGCTTGGCTTGCCATTCCCGCTCTTTATATGGCGCTAATTACACTGAGCCGCAAACAATAACGTATTATCTAAACATCACCGATTTTGCAGATAGCTTTATTGAAATACCAACATCTAATGTATCGGGAAGCGGTACAACAATAGCTTCGAGTTATCTTGCGGGAAGGGCGCCCATTTATGATGTGAATAATAGGAATGTCGGAACATGCTCCGCCTCTTTTTTATCTATGCAAACTGAAGATGGAATCTATACCGATATATCCAATTATTTATCCGCTGATAATGGACTCATAGTCACCTGGTTTACACCAACGACACTAATTAATTTAGAATTAGACAGTATTATTAACTCCATGATTACTGAATGCACGGTGGTCGCAACGACAAAGGTAGGGTTTGCTCCTTTTTTTGGGCAAACATTTAACCTAATTGTTTCATCAGATAGCGAAAAAATCTATTTTCAATTTTCAAGGATCGGAACAATTTTCTGAGGAAATTTTATGAAGCGCTTCTTAGCCACACTACTGACAATCGCCGCTTTAAGTACCGCTAAATGTTACTGCCAACACCAGGATTACTCTTTCTATATTAAAGTTGGTTCAGGGATTTCATTCTCTGAATCAGCTCATGTCATTGCTCCCTCCCCTCCATGGAATCGAGCAGTTCAAGGTTATAATTCAAAGTTGGGAAATTGTGCTATTGCCAGCTTTAGTGTCGGTTGCGAGCTCTTTGATGTATTAGATCTAGAGGCCAATATCTCCAATCGTTCCACTTTTCAATATAGAAAATTCCAAACGCCTACAAGCGGCGGCGGATCTTACACAAGAAAATTTGATCTCAGTGTCACACCCATTCTCTTTTGTGCAAATCTTCTTGGGAAAGGCATCCCCTACTGTCACTGGAATATCGGTTGTAGCAAAATCTATCCGATGATAGGAGTTGGGCTAGGGATTAGCAATCTTCTAATAACCAACTACAGAACAACAGGGCTGCCCCCTACTGGAGACTCTGCTCCATACGCTAGTTTTTCTGCAGAAAATCAATACACGCTCCGCAAAAATTTTACCTATACCCTCCTTACGGGCTTGGAATACAGTTACAAGAACTACTTTGCGATCGGAACAGGTTACCGCTGGTTTAATGCAGGTCATTTTAAAGGACCCAGGTACCAAAGAGTTTCTAGCGGATCTGCAGTTGATGTAGCCGGTGATCAATGGAGGATGCGTTTTAGAGCTAATGAGTGGTTCATTGAATTTAAAATTTTCATCCACTGACCTTCATTTTTGCCATAAAATTTTAGTGGATTCAAGAGGGATGATAACGCCCGGAAAGTGGGGTAAAATTCGGGGAGTGAAGCTAGATGCCGGATTTGATGCAGGAACCTCTGCGCGATAAATATGCCCATCCCGGGTATTAGGAATCTTTCCCTGGCACTTCATTTCTTTTTTTAAGGTTGCTGAATAGAGCTCGACCATCACTGCTTGGGAGTCTAAATTGTTGAGATAGACTTGAACCTCAAATAGATATTGCCCATTTCTTTCTTCGATTTTGACCTCGCCAAATCCCAACTTCCCCCAATTCTGTTCTATAGAACTTTGCCAATCGATGATTTGTTTTGCTAAAAGGCAATTATTTTCAGCTCGCTTGCGATAACCATCTGCTGCGGGGAGATAGAATTTCTCCGTATATTCGCGCACAGTCCGATTAGAAGAAAAACGGGGTGTTAATCGGGCCATGCTCTCGCGGATTTTAGTTATCCAAGTCATGGGCATCATTCTGGCATCCCACGTATAAAATTCTGGGATTACTTCATTTTCCAGTAGATCATAAAGAGTATTTGCCTCCGCCAGATCCCAATGAGGATCTTCTCCATGTTCCTTCCGATCCCCTAGAGCCCAACCTATCTCTGGGGTATAAGCTTCAGCCCACCAGCCATCCAATTCTGAAAAGTTTAAGCCCCCATTGACAAGGATTTTCATGCCGCTTGTTCCACTTGCCTCCCAAGGTCTTGCAGGGGTATTGATCCACAAATCAACCCCCTGAACCATTTGTTGAGTCAAAATCATGTCGTAATCACTAAGGAAAATGACAGAGGGACGCGCTTGCGGCCTGGAAATGAATTTCATCCATCTTTTGATGAGAGCGTGTCCTTCTGCATCTGCTGGATGCGCTTTACCGGCAATGATGAGCTGTACTGGCCGATCTTTATTAGTCAAAATGCGCAGAAGACGATCTTCATCGGTAAGGAGTAGATCTGGCCTTTTGTAAGCTGCAAATCTACGGGCAAAACCTAGAGTTAAGGCATTGGGATTTAAAAAGGATTTAGTTTTCTCAATCTCATCAGTTGAAGCTCCCCTTGCTGCCAATTGTCTTGCTAATCGGGCGCGCGTATAGGCAACGAGCAAGGCTCGTGATTCATTTCGCATTTGCCAAATTTCTGTATCTGGAACACTGCGTATTTTGTTTTCCAAATCCTCAGTTTTCCCTAGCCACCGCGCTTTTCCACAGCTTTTAGTCCAAAGATCATCAGATACAGATGAATCCCAAGTCGGCATATGAACTCCATTGGTTACAGATCCAATGGGAACTTCTTCTTCAGGGAAACGGGGAAATAAGTTTTTAAATAATTGTCGGCTTACAACACCGTGCAATTGACTGACGCCATTGATAAAGCCACTCCCCCGGATAGCTAAATAGGCCATATTAAAATCATCATGGGAATTTAACTGGCCGAACGAAAGCAACTTATCAAATGGGATACCCAGTTTAACTTCCGCATATTTCCCCAAATATTTCCAAATGAGATCGGGAGAAAACTGATCGAACCCGGCGGGTGCTGCAGTATGGGTTGTAAAAAGATTCCCCGTTCGAGTGGCTGCCAATGCTATCTCGAACGGTTGTTTGCTCTTTTCCATAAAATCAAATGCCCGTTCCAACACAGCAAAAGCTGCATGTCCTTCATTCATATGGCAAACTTCAGGTTGTATGCCAAGGGCATTGAGAAGGCGCCACCCCCCAAGACCCAGGATGATCTCCTGTTTTAGGCGCAGTTCCCGATCCCCACCGTAGAGTTCGCTTGTGATCCCTCTATGAGCTGCAAAATTAGCCACATCGTTGCTATCCAATAAGTATAGAGTTCTTCTTCCCACCCTGACCTCCCATGTGCGGAGCCAAAGCGACCAGCCGGGCAAATCGATTTTCAAACGGAGCCACTCTCCATTTTGTAAACGCAACGGTCTGATGGGCAATTGCATGGGATCATTGTAGGGGTAGAGCTCTTGTTGATTTCCATTTTTATCGATAAATTGTCGGAAATAGCCTTGGGAATAGAGTAAACCGACGGCAATGACCGGGACTCCAAGATCGCTTGCAGCCTTAAGCTGATCGCCAGCTACATTACCGAGGCCCCCTGAATAGATGGGAAGTGCTTCACTTAACATATATTCCATACTGAAATAGGCGATGCATGTGAGGGAGGATTTGGAATGATTGTCTTGAAACCAAGTAGGGGCATTTAGCGCATCTTTCCTGGCTTTCATCAGTGTTTCAACAAGATTGCTGAATTTTTGATCGGCTAAAAGATTTGTAAGTTTGTCTCTTGAGCAGGCCTGCAAAACAGCCCAAGGATTCTGAGTCAGCTCCCATAATTCTGGATCAAGCTGTCGCCATATCCCATCGGTACTATGATTCCAAGAGGAGCGGAGGTTCAAGGCAAGATCCTCTAGAGAATCATACCCTTTTATACTGGCTTTCTGACAGATATCGTGTAGATTCATTTTCTTTGAACCTTCGTATACTTTTTATTTTTTAAAATCTCCTCCTCCGCCTGCCTCCAATCCTGTTCCGCTAAACCATCCTGGCGGCCCCGCTGCTCATATAGTTCATAGGCGCGCTTGGAGATCAGTGATGTTAAATCAGAGGATGTTTTAGGTTTAATTGGATCAAAAATCCGATAGGCGAGCCTTTTTACCTGGTCATTTATGAGGAACCATACGATCGCATAGCCCCAAACAAAACCAGCCCATTTCCAGCCCAGTGGCGTCATCAGGAATCCGTAAACTGCAATCAAAGTTGCTATCATTTGCGTGCCTACTACTGCTCCCAACAAAATCCGCGCAGGGCGAATGGACCAGAATGGACCGCGTGTTCGAGTTAAGAAAATCGTCAGATGTCCGGCTACCGATAATTTCAAATACATCAGTGTTTGTATATGTGGACGATCAAGATGAAAGACGCGCTCACCGAGATAAAATAAGCCGAAAGCAGACACAACGCCGATGAGGCCCAGCGCCGTGGCAACCCCAAGCACCATCCGCATGTTCCAGCCTTCAGGCTGATTCTTGTAGTGAACATTATCGTAAGCAATAGACAAAATAGCACCGTCATTGAGCAATGCCAGCATTACGATCATGACTGCCGTCAATGGGTAAAAATTAAAGACTAGAATAGCCAGTGTCATGAAAAACAGGACACGCAGTGTCTCAGCGATACGATAGATCGCGTAACTATTCATCCGTTGGAAGATGCGGCGGCTCTCCTTGATCGCATCAATGATAACGGAAAGACCTGGCGTTAAAAGCACAATGGCCGCGGCCGCGCGCGCTGCGTCTGTTGCGCTTGAAACGGCGATGCCGCAGTCGGCTTTTTTCAGAGCTGGAGCGTCGTTTACCCCATCGCCTGTCATACCCACAATATGGCCTCGTTTTTGCAGGACATCCACAATATGGAATTTGTGTTCAGGAAACACCTGGGCAAAACCGTCAGCTTTTTCAATCGACTCGGCCACTTGAGCTGTTTCTTGCTTCTTGACATCGCCCAGGCCAGTGGCATCGAGAATATTTGTTCCCATCCCTAATTTTTTAGCCGTCTCCTTGGCAATGGCGAGTTGATCTCCCGTAACCATCTTGATCTTCACACCCATTTGAACTGCGGTGGCGATGGTTGCTTTGGCGTCTTCTCTTGGCGGATCGAAAAGGGGGAGCACACCGAGGAATTGCCACGTGCCATTTCCTTCTGCTCGCGCTACTCCGAGCGATCGAAATCCGTGCGCCGCGAATTCATTAACAGCTTTTTCAACTGCGCCCTTTACCTGGGCAACATTTGCCGACAAGGCCAAAATTACTTGCGGCGCTCCCTTCGTCACCTTGAACTCTTTTCCGCTTTGGTCTTTGATAGAGGCTTCTGTGCGTTTATGCACCGCATCAAATGGCTGAAAATGAACCATTTGATAACCCTTCAATGCATCTTTATCTTTCAAGCCACCCAAAATGGCGAGATCAATGGTGTCGTTATTTTCCGCGCGCGATGCAAGAGCGGCAGAGAGGATCACTTGCTCAGGTAGAATATTGTTCACGCTGAAAGGATCGCCAAGAGTTAACTTATTTTGGGTCAAAGTGCCCGTCTTATCCGCACACAAGATGTCTACGCCTGCCAATTCTTCGATAGCCACTAAGCGGCTTACAATCGCCTTTTTCTTGGCAAGCAAACGCGCACCGACCGCCATCGTTACAGACAATACCGTTGGCATTGCCACGGGGATAGAGGCCACGGTCAAAACTAAAGCAAATTGCAGCGTGGTGAGGATCGGATCGCCTCGGAAGATTGCGACGGTAATAATTCCCGCAACCAAAACACCTGCGAGAATGATCAGATAATTGCCGATCTTCAAAACCGCTTTTTGAAAATGACTGACAGTGTGAGCTTCCTCTACCAATTGGGCCGTCTTGCCAAAGTAGGTATTCATACCGGTTCCGTAGATGAATGCTTCGATTTCTCCCTGCCGGACAATCGAACCTGAAAACACTGACTCGCCAGATTTGCGTGTGACGGGCAATGACTCTCCAGTCAATGCAGATTGATCTACTTCAATAGGATCACCATCCAAAAGCCTTGCATCTGCAGGCACAATGTCGCCCGAGCGCAATCGGATCAGATCTCCTGGGACTAACTCGCGTGCCGCTGGAGTGCTCCACTTCCCATCCCGTTTCGCTCGAGACTTAACCGCAAGCTGGGCTTTCAATGCGGCTATAGCGCCTGCTGCCTTATGTTCTTCCCAAAATCCGACCACGCCATTAGCCAGAAGTAAAAGAAGTATAATGAAAAAATCTGGCCAGTGACCCACTATGCCGGACAGAATCACCGCAATTTCAATCATCCACGGGATAGGTCCCCAAAAATAGGTTAGGAATTTTAGAAATGGATTGGTTTTTTTCTCTTCGATCTCGTTAAACCCATATTGTGTCAGCCGTTTTGCCGCCTCAGCAACACTCAGGCCATCTGCAGAGAATCCCAATTTTTTCTTTACCTCTTCTATAGGTAGAGATTTTAGATCCTCATTCATTTAAAGGTCGCCCCATTTCCAATTTCGGATTTCCGGCATGTCTTGACCGTGCTTGTTAATGTAGTGTTTGTGTTCGATGAGCTTGTCCTGCATGATCTGTTTGAGATAAGCTCCCTTAGCTCCTAAATTTGCTAATCTGTCAATTACGTCTTGCACTAGATGAAATCTGTCAATATCGTTTTGAACCCGCATATCAAAAGCTGTTGTGATTGTCCCTTCTTCCTTGTAGCCTCGAACATGCAGATTCCTGTTAGTTCGACGATAAGTCAGCCGGTGCACAAGCGTGGGATATCCATGAAAGTTAAAAATGATGTGCTTGTCTTCTGTAAAGAGGGAATCGTAATCCATTTCAGAGAGACCATGCGGATGCTCGCTGTGGGACTGGAGCTTCATCAGATCGACGACATTGACCACACGGATTTTTAGATCGGGCAGATGCTCGCGCAGGATGGAAACAGCAGCTAAGATCTCCAGTGTGGGTGTATCTCCACAGCAGCCCATCACTACATCAGGCTCAGCATCTTGGTCGTTGCTAGCCCATTGCCAGATGCCAATTCCTTCTGTACAGTGCACAACAGCGGCATCGATTGTCAACCATTGAGGAAGAGGGTGTTTGCCTGCAACCACCACGTTGACATAGTTGCGGCTGCGCAGGCAGTGATCAAATACCGACAAGAGGCAGTTGGAATCAGGAGGAAGGTAAACCCGCACAACAGTAGCCTTTTTGTTGATGACATGGTCGAGAAATCCGGGATCTTGGTGCGTAAACCCGTTGTGATCCTGCTGCCAGACATGAGAGGCAAGCAGGTAATTGAGCGAAGCAATTTTGCGTCGCCATGGCAGTTCTAAGCACACCTTCAGCCACTTAGCGTGCTGGCTAAACATTGAATCGACAATTCGGATGAATGCCTCATAACTATTGAACAACCCGTGTCGTCCAGTGAGCAAGTATCCTTCCAACCAACCTTCACACTGATGCTCGCTGAGGATTGAATCCATCACTTGTCCCGCAGGTGCAAGAAATTCATCATTTTTTACTTCCCTAGCATCCCACTGGCGGTTAGTAACTTCAAAAACTGCACCTAAGAGGTTCGATAGCGTCTCATCCGGCCCAAAAATCCGGAAATTACGTTGATCCTGATTCAATTTGGCCACATCGCGCAAGAATTTGCCCAGTACAAACGTATCTCCAGCATCGACGGCGCCAGGTGTTGGCACGTTGACTGCGTGTTTATGGAAGTCCGGCATGTGCAAATCATGTAGCAATAGCCCTCCGTTGGCATGAGGATTAGCGCCCATCCGCCGGTTGCCTTTCGGTGCCAACTCAGCCAGTTCCGCTATAAGCTTGCCACTATCATCAAACAATTCTTCCGCTTTGTAGCTTTTCATCCAGCTTTCAAGTTGCTGGACATGCTCAGGATGCTCAGCATTCACTAGCAGCGGTACCTGGTGAGCTCGAAATGTGCCCTCAACTTGCAGACCATCGACAACTTTAGGCCCTGTCCACCCCTTAGGAGATCTCAAGACAATCATTGGCCATCGCCGTCTTGTGGTATCCTTTTTACTGCGTGCACCCTCTTGGATTTGCTTAATATCCTCGATGGCCTTTTCTACAGACGCAGCCATGAGTTGATGCATCAATTCCGGTTCATTGCCTTCTACAAAATAAGGAGTCCAGCCGCAGCCGCGTAAAAACTGCTCCAATTCCTCATGCTCGATGCGAGCCAAAACAGTCGGGTTGCTAATCTTATAGCCATTGAGGTGGAGAATAGGTAGTACAGCTCCATCAGTAATTGGATTTAGAAACTTATTGGACTGCCACGCTGTGGCCAAGGGACCCGTTTCCGCTTCCCCGTCGCCGATCACACAGGCGACAACTAGATCGGGATTGTCAAATACAGCCCCGAAAGCATGACTGAGGGAATACCCCAGCTCGCCGCCCTCATGAATCGATCCCGGAGTTGTCGGCGCAACATGGCTAGAAATTCCCCCTGGAAATGAAAATTGCTTGAATAGTTTTTTCATTCCAGTTTCGTCTTGGCTGATATCCGGATAAATCTCACTATAAGAGCCTTCAAGGTAAGTATTGGCGACAAGAGCCGGACCCCCATGGCCAGGACCTGCAATATAGAACATATTCAGATCATATTTCTTGATCACCCGGTTCAGATGCACATAGATAAAATTTTGACCTGGCGTTGTGCCCCAATGTCCAACCACAAGTGGCTTCACATCAGACAATAACAATGGCCGTTTTAGCAATGGATTATCATAGAGATAAATCTGACCGACCGATAAATAGTTAGCAGCCCTCCAGTAGGCATCTATTTTATGCAGCAAGTCTGCAGTAAGAATATTTGTATTCACGGCTCTATTTCCTTTATTTCAAGACTTAAGAGCGCGATAAACCGTCTTGGCTATCATCAACTCCTCGTCCGTGCGAATGACGCGAACTACAACGCGGCTCTTTCCAGAAGAAATCACACCTTCATTTGCCCTATTTTGTGTTTCCTCAATTTCGATTCCAAGAAATTGCAGCCCATCGCAAATCCTAGCCCGTACAATAGGGGCATTCTCTCCGATGCCCCCAGCAAACACTAGCGTATCCAGACCGCCTAAAGCCGCTGCGAATGAACCGATCCATTTTTTAATCTGATAGCAAAACAGTGCGACCGCTTCAGCAGCTCGAAAGTCTTGCGCTTCAGCTCTAACCAAGTCATGCATGTCGGAGGTAGTCTCCGATATTCCAAGCAGTCCAGACTTAAAATTGATCATTTCATGGAAACGTTTTGCATCAAAACCATGAGTGCGCGCTAGATACCAGACCAATCCAGGATCGAGATCGCCACAGCGGGTACTCATCGGTACCCCTGCTGTTGGAGTAAAACTCATGCTTGTATCTATCGATTTGCCATCCCGTACCGCTGCTAGACTCGCTCCATTGCCAAGGTGGGCAAAAATAATGCGCCCCTGTGACACTTCCGATCCTGAAAGGCGACCTAATTCCCCAAGAAGAAACTCATACGACAACCCGTGAAATCCATACCGCCTCACCCCTTCAGCTTCAAAGCGCCGCGGAATGGGCAACATTTTAGCCACAGCAGGTAGATCGTGATGAAAAGCAGTATCGAAACAAGCCCACTGGGGCAAATCAGGAAACCTGCGATGAAATGCCTTAACCAGCAGAATCTCCTCTGGCATATGTTCAGGATCAAAAGACTCTAGTTTATTCAGATCCTCAATCATTTTTGCAGTGATCCGCTCGGGTTTCCAATACTTTGGGCCGCCATGCACCATCCGATGCCCCACCGCAGTCAATGTAGTATGTTGAGCGTGCTGCTCGATCCAATCCATTAATCGGTTCACTGCCGCTGTATGATCTGTCGCAGCTACCGTTTGTGAAAAATTATCCGCCGGGTCTTTACCCTTCACTTGCAAAGTGGCGTCAGGCAATCCAATCCGCTTAATACTGCCCTCCAAAATCCTTTGAAATAGGTCACCCGCCTCAAAAAGCGCAAACTTGATGCTCGATGAGCCTCCATTGATGGTCAAGATACGCATTTTAGCTGCTTTCATGGATTCCGAAGGTGATAACATAGGTGTGCTCTAGAGGACGACATGCTCAATTACTGTATCTGAAAAATTGGATAAAAGATCAATAAGAAAGCACTTGCCCATAATCTGTTGAAGATTGAAAAAAATACAATTTTTTAGTAGCCTCTTTGCCGTTGCCATTCTTAAACAACGCTTATGAGGAAAAATCCATGAAACGCATCCTTGCGCTTTCCACCTTCTTTTGTGTGCAAACACTACTATATGCCGACGGTTCCGAAACTGCTGCAAACGCAAAAACTCCTTTCATTGAGTATAATAACCGGATGGCCGTTTTCACAATTAACCACCTTGTCTATGAGCGGATCAAACCCAATGCCTTCTATACTGGAGTCGAAGGTTGGTTCCTTGGATCATGCAATGACCATTTCATTGCCGAAGGGGAATATCGGGCAGGATACAACTTTTTTTGGAACGGACGAGATCACTTTACTCCCTTAGCTGGCTTAGGTTTTTTCAAAGACTTTCACAAATCGCCTCAGCATCACCATAAAATAAAACCGGGGATCGTTTATGGAACCGTTGGATTCCTCTACGATCATGAATTCACTAGCGTCTTTAATTTAGGACTCAATGTCAAAGGAATCATCGGAGGACCGGTTGCCAAGAAACAGTACGATTGGGGAAACCCAGTCGGTGGTGTCGATGTAAGTTTGCCAATCACTTTTCGCTTTGGATACAAAAGACACTGGGATGCGCGGCTTGAACCCTTTGACATCTATCTGCACGGCAGCGAAAACAGCCTCAATACTGTGGGATTCCGCAGCACTGTTGGCTACCGGTTTTGATCCGTTTTGCCCCTAAACAACTGAGCGATTTTTAGAAGAATATTGAATAATAACATCGAGAAAGGATTGCCCATATCTTTCCCACTTGACAGGACCCACTCCATTGATCTTTAGCATTGCTTCCCGATCTTTTGGGTAGGTCCTGGCCATTTCGATGAGCGATCGATCTCCAAAAACAACAAAAGCGGGGACCCGTAGTTGCTCTGCATATTTTTGACGCAGCTGGGAAAGTTGAGTGAATAAAACCCGATCACACTGCAGATCGTTCCCTTTCTTGAGTTTAGCTGCCCTCTGGATTCTCTTTTGCATCATCACTTTCTGCATCCCGCTTGTCACACTCTTTGAAGCTGCCGTCCATCGCAAAACCGGATACTCCCCTGCGGAGCGCTCCAATAACCCCTTGTCAATCAACGTAGAGATATAATACCGAAGATCATCCTCAGAATATTTGGACATTAAATTATAAGTGGAGAGTCGATCATGCCCCCGATCAAAGATGATCTTGGTTTTGGCCCCACGCAAAACGTCGATAACATGCTTGATCCCAAATTGGTGCTTAAGACGATAAACACAAGAGAGGATCTGCTGGGCAACAATTGTCTCATCTACCTCAGAACTATCTAAACAGCGATCGCAGTTATTGCAATTAGAGCTTGTAGTAGTCTCCCCAAAATAGCGCAGAAGTTCCTGACGCCGACACTTGGAAGATCGGCAGAGCGCAAGCATTTGTTCTGTTTTTCTCTGAGTTGTCCTGCGAACCTCCTCATCGGAAATCTGATTCAAAAAACCATTGTAAACCATCAATTCCTGAACCGAATACAGCATCAAGCACTCGGAAGGAAGATCATCTCTTCCCGCACGCCCCACCTCCTGATAGTATTGCTCTATTGAACGGGGCATATCTATGTGGACGACAAAACGGATATCTGGTTTATGGACACCCATCCCAAAAGCCACTGTTGCCACCATCAGATGACATGCCCCATGGATAAATTCATGTTGTGCTTTTGTCCTCTCCTGATCTGACAAACCTGCATGATACTTGCCCACCTTAAAACCCTCCTGGATCAAGTGAGCATGAGTGTCATCCACCCCTTTGCGCGTTGCAGCGTAGATAATCCCTGGCTTATCCACATGCTTGCTCAGGAAATCGCGCAACTGTACAAGAAGATGATTCTTTGGTTGGATATGGAAGGTTAAATTAGGCCGATCAAAGCTTGCCCTGACAACATGGGGCTCTTTCATCCCCAATTGAGTCAGGATATCCCTTTCCACATCCCCTGTCGCCGTAGCGGTTAATGCCACTATGGAAGAGCCGGGAAAAGTCGTCTTCAAAAAAGATAGCTGTCGATACTCAAGCCGAAAGGAATGCCCCCACTGAGAAATACAATGAGCCTCGTCAATGGCAAATAGTGAAATGGGTATCTTCTGTAGATGTTCAATGAAGTTTTTATCGGAAAGTCTCTCCGGGGCAATATACAATAACTTAAAGTTGTTGAGGTTATCTAGCAAATCTCGAATTTCATCAGAATAGAGACTGCTATTGAGAAAAGCCGCAGGCAATCCATTTTTATGCAAACTGACAACCTGATCTTGCATCAGTGAAATCAAAGGTGAGATCACAACAGCAATTCCCGGCATCAACATCGCCGGCAACTGGTAACAGATCGATTTCCCCGCTCCCGTTGGCAATATAGCCAAAACGTCCTTTCTCTCCATAATAGCTGTTACGATCTCTTTCTGAGATGAGCGAAAATCGTTGTACCCAAAAAGCGCCTTGAGATGATCCTCTAATGAGGCATTTAAACTGTTTGTCTGCACCCTTTTGCTCTATTGATGTTTTGCTGTTGGAGGGAAATGTTCACATTCTCTCATCAAGATGTCAACAACAGAATTTAGACAATCACGTATTGAGCAAGTAAACCATGAGAAAGATCCCGATCACAACAACCAATGCCGTTGTGCCAAGCGATAACACCGAAGAATGTCTGTACTTGTCTTCCTCTATTTGCTTTTCCGTATTTCTGTATTTTATATAGGCCAATAGCGCAATTAAAGCTCCAAACCCAACAAAAAATATGCCAAATAATGGGGAATAACTTTGATGTTCATGTGAAATCTCATGGGTCTGCAACCCTTGAGCTGATAAAAAAATACCAATCTGCTTGATAAAAAGAGAAAATTTTTCCAGAACAAAACCAAAAGCCATGATTCCAATACTGGTTCTAATCCAGGCAAGAAAGGTTCTTTCATTTGCCATGTGATCTCTTTTGTTGCTACCAGAGGAAAGATTTTTGAGCCTTTTTGTGACCATAAGCTTCACTTTTGCCTTTGCTGAAAACTGGAGTTTAGACTAAATTTGGCCTGCAGGGACGAGCGAGACAAAATCAGATCTAACTGACCGACGAAGTCAATAGCGCTAGCTATTGATGAGGAGGAAGTTAGATCTGATGAAGTCGCAGCCGTCATCTGCAGGCCAAATTTAGTCCAAACCAAACAAGCAATATCTTCCATTATACTTTCGTCGGGCAAAATTTGATGATTTTGATGCCGATGGAGTTTTTCAATTCCCTCTACCATTACAAAATTCCCCCTGCCTCCGGGATGCTCTCTGGAAAAATCTCATCCTGTAATGGCGCACAAGTCCAATTCAAGTCACATGCAGAAGCAAACTCTTCAGGTAGCTACCCTCTGGATGGAAAAGGGAAATGGGGTGGTCTTTGGCTTGGATATGGCGCGAGCAGATCGTAGCCTCTCGATTAGCTTCAATGGCAGCTTGAAAGATGACCTGCCCAAATAAATCTTCATCGATGAAATGGGAGCAAGAGCAAGTCAGAAGATAAGAATCGGGTGGGATCCTTTCAAATGCAAGTCTATTGATCTGTTTATAACCCCGGCAGGCATCATTGACATCCTGCTTTTTTTTGGCAAAAGCTGGAGGATCGAGAATAACCAGATCAAATGAATCGTTGTTATTCTTCAAATAATCAAAAACATCGGAACAAACAACGTTGTGCTTATCTAAAGAGATGTGATTTAGCAAGGTATTTTCCTTTGCATATTGGCAAGCCTGCTTGCTCGAATCGATGCTGGTGACAGATGCCGCTCCTGCTTTTAGAGCAAACAGAGAAAATCCCCCCGTATAAGAGAAGCAATTGAGAACGCGCTTATTTTGACTCATTCTTCCAATGAGTTGCCGCATCTCCCTTTGATCCAGAAAAAAGCCCGTCTTCTGCCCTTCTTCGATACCGATCAGAAACATCATTCCATTTTCTTTCGCAAGCATCTCTTTGGGACACTTACCAAACAGAGCGCCCACAGCAGGTTCCAGTCCTTCCTTAAGACGGGCGGTAGATTGAGATTTCTCAAAGATGCCGCGCAATTTTAACTTTTTAGAGAGGAGTTTAACGATCAGAAGTTTGAGACGCTCAATGCCGCAAGTATTTGCCTGGAGGACAGCCAAGTCGTCGTAAATATCTACAATAAGTCCCGGAATCCCATCCCCTTCTGCGTTGATCAACCGATAGCAATTGGTGATATCAGGGTTGAACATTTTTTCTCTTATGCCAATTGAGCGGCAAATTCTATCTTCGATTGCTTTTTCAATCGGCTCATCGACAAACGTAAGAACCCTGCCGCAAATGGAATTATTTAGATGAAAGTAGGCCTTGCACAGAAAGTTGCCCGATGAACTAAATACGGGCAAAACTTGCCCGTTTTCAAAAGAGGGCAGGGTTTCGATAGCCCCTGAAAAGATCCAAGGGTGGCGATTGAGAAGGGCTTTTTCCCTACCGGGCTTTAAAATGACCTTTTGCTCGTTGCTCATGCGAGCGACAATTTATTGGCTTTAGGAGAGGATGTTTTTTTAACATCTAAGTGAGAAACCACCTTTCCAATCAGATCGTAGTCAGCGACATCGGTGATTTCTACCTCGTAGAACTTGCCGAACGCATCTACCCCTCTTGCATCGTTGATAATCACCTGGCCGTCAATCTCTGGACACTGGCCATAGAATCTTCCACGCATTAAATAGGGAGAATCGGGATGATACCCTTCAATGATGACCTGAAGCTTTTTACCTATAAAAGAGCGATTGCGCATCCCAACAACTTTCATTTGTGTTTCTGCCAATTTCTCATATCTAGCCTGTTTAATATCCTCTGGCAAATGACCCTCCATTTTAGCAGAGGGAGACTCTTCTTCGCGCGAATATTTGAAAATGCCGATGTTATCTAGAGGATGTTCTTTGACAAACTGAACCAGCTCTTCAAATTGCTCTTCTGTTTCCCCAGGGAACCCTACCATGAGCGAAGTGCGAATGACAGCACCGGGAAGCTTAGTTCGAAGAGTTTGAATCGTGTGGATGATCTGCTCGCGGGAAGTTTTGCGCCGCATTGCCTTTAACATTTTGTCGTTGATATGCTGGATCGGCATATCGAGGTAGGCACAAATCCGGGAATCGGATCCCATCAAGGCCAATAGCTCTTCTGTGATTTCATCAGGATAAAGGTAAAGAAAACGGATCCAGAAATCCCCTTTTCGCTTCAACATCTCTCTGATGAGCCCCTCTAATGCCCCAATTTCTTTTCTCTCTTTGCCGTAATCTCCCAAGTCCTGAGCAATCAGAATAATCTCGTGGACGCCGTGGGAAAGAAGTGCATCGAACTCTTTGAGGACCTGTGCCTGCGGTTTACTGCGCAAGGGCCCTTTGATCTTCGGAATGATACAAAAAGCACATTGCTTGGCGCACCCTTCGGCGATCTTGAGGTAGGCGTAATTCTTAGGGGTAGAGATCTGACGGGGCACTTCCCCCCATTCAAGGTAGCTGCGAGCAGAGGTGACAGCCTCGCCTGGATCTGCCGATTGGACAGCTTCCAAGATTTTCTCCATATCACCCGATCCTAGAAAATAGTGGATACCGGGAAACTTGGCCCTCAATTCCTCTTTGTGCTTCTGGACCATACAACCAGCGACAACCACCTTGGCCCCTTTCTTTTTCCCTTCAAAAAGAGACTCAATCGTATCGCACGACTCTTGCCTTGCAGAGGCCAAAAAGCCACAGGTATTGACGACAAGGTAGTCGGCCCTCTCGATTTGGTGGGTCACTTCGTAACCTGCTTTGAGTAAGATACCTAGCATGACCTCAGTGTCCACCAGGTTGCGCGAGCAGCCCAAACTTACAAAATGGATCTTATTGCCAAAATTTTTTAATCGTTTCATGTTGGGCAAGTTTAAAGATCATCCCAATAAATGGCAAGAGGTTAAATAAATTTTTTACATATCCATCTCATCTGTTGTATCCTTCCCTAAATTCTTCAAAATGGATCCATTTTGTCGCGATCCATTTACTTCCTTTGACAACAGGCGCTCCTTCATGCAGGGTAAGAGGGTCTTCTTTCCCATCAGGCTGACAGTTGTAAAAGAGGATAGCGTTTCCTTTTTTGGGGAAAACTTTCAAACCCGCTGCAGGAAAAACTGTTTCCCCCCCTTTTTCTGTGGAGTTCAGGTACATGATAAGCGTAGCCATCCTCTGCCCACCATTTTTAAGCGCAATTTGCCCTCCGACGGTCGCAGAATCAAAATAGTCGTGATGAGGCGTGAATGCTTGTCCTGGTTCATACTGGACAACTTGAATAGTTTCCCCATTTTTAACCGGCATGATCGTCAAATAGGAAATCCTTTCCTCGATCCGTTGAATAATCGGATCACCGCCCCTGCGCTCTAAAAACATGCCGCTACTTGTCCGCCCTTCATGTGGAACACTTCTTCCCGATTTGTCATCGATGATCGCAGAGCGCACAAGAAAAGGCTTTGCTTTCGAAATAAGATGATGACATTCTTCTTCGCTAAGAAAGTTATGCAAAAGGACGATCCGCGGGTTCCAACTCAGAATCTCAATATCCAAAATCTCTTGCTGTGCCTCTAGATGCGCGGCAATTCCAAAGAAACTTAAAACGACAACTAGGCATTTGAACATCTTATTCTCCCTCTAACTGGATTTTATTCATGGAAACATTCGATGCAAGAAAAGTTTTAACTCCATTCGCGTCTATTCGGGACTGTGACTAAAAAAGTGTTTATACAGGTGCGTTTGAAGTAGAACCGGTATATACACCGATCGGCCATAAACTTGGCCGTTTGACTAAAACCCTAGAAAATCCTTATAGTGCAATCCAATTGTTTGGCGCTAACAAAAGGATTTGCATGAATCGATGGATCGCCCCTGCGGTTGCTTTTTCTCTCCTCTTATCGGGATGCGGTAAAAAAGAAAACGCCCTCCGCCCCACCTCTCAAGAACTCCGCTTAAATCTTCATTCAGAACCCCCCACAATCGACCCGCGCAAAGCCAATGATACAGTCTCATTTGCCCTGATTAATCAATGTTTTGAAGGGCTGACCCGTTGCAACCCTGATGGAGAGATCGTTTTGGCAATGGCAGAAAAAATGGAAATCTCTGAGGATAAAAAAAGGTATACATTCTTGCTTCGCGATGCAAAATGGTCGGATGGGATGCCCGTCACTGCTTATGATTTTGAAAAGACATGGAAGACGCAGCTCGATCCCTCCTTTCTCTGTGAGTCTGCAAATGAGCTCTATTTCATTGTCAATGCAAGAGCTGCAAAATCAAAACGGTGCTCCCTGGATGAAGTTGGGATCAAAGCATTAGATGAGAAAACCCTACAGTTAGACCTCGAGCATCCCGTTCCCTATTTGTTATCTGCCCTGGCGACCCATGCCTTCTTTCCAACCCCAAATCATATCACTGCAGCTTATCCCGATTGGACACGAAGTCATTATGTCGGAAATGGGGTGTTTGTCATGAAAGAATGGAAAAGATCGGATCGGATTATTTTAGAGAAAAACCCCTTCTACTGGGATCGTGAGAATGTGAAACTTGAGCGGGTCAGCTTTGCGATTGTAGAGGATGAAGTTACCGAACTTTTGATGTATGAAAACGGGGAGCTCGACTGGGCAGGAGCTCCTCTTTCCAGCCTTCCGACCGAAGCTCTCCCCTCCCTTAAGAAAAAGGCCGACCTGCATACTTCCGCAATGTCGGGTACTTACTATTATGTTTTTAACTGCAAGCAATTCCCCTTTCAAAATACCCATATGCGCAAAGCACTCTCTTTGGCAATCAATCGGATGGCAATCGTCTCCAACATCACGCAATCTGGGCAAACCCCTGCGATGGGACTGATTCCGCCAACCATTTGGAAAGAGCCTCATCCCTATTTTAAAGATTGCGATATCGCAGAGGCTAAGAAACACTTTGCATTGGGTTTAAAAGAGCTGGGAATTACAGCACAGCAAATGCCACCGATTACCTTGAGCTATAATACAGCCGTAGGCCATCATAAAATCGCTCAGGCAATCCAAGAGCAGTGGAATGCCGCTTTTGGGATCTCGGTCAAACTGGCAAATAAAGAATGGAAAGTCTACTTAGATGAATTGCGCACGCATCAATTTCAAGTGGCAAGGCTTGGGCTTCATGCCCAATTCAACGATCCGATCATTTTCTTGGATTTTTATCGGTTTTTATCCAGCGAAAACAATTATCCCCAATGGGATAACCCCAAATTCTCTAACCTTTTAGAAATTGCCCAAAATACTGCTGACCCCGCCGAACGGATAGTAGTTCTTAAAGGAGCAGAAAAAATCTTGATGGATGAGATGCCGATCGCACCGATCTATTTTTATACACAGACCTATCTTCAAAGACCTTACGTGAAAGGGGTTCACATTTCAGAATTGTCTAACCTCGATCTCAAATGGGCTTATCTGGAGTGTGATGATAGAGCACTTAAGTAAAAAAGCGGGGATTCTTCTTCTTTCCCTTTTCCTTGTTGCGACGATGACCTTCTTTTTAATGCATGCAATCCCGGGCGATCCGTTTGTTCAAGACAAAGCAATCCCTGAGGAGATTCTTGCAGCACTCCATAAACACTATGGGCTTGATCAGCCGCTCTACATTCAATTTGGCAAGTATTTAGAGGGTCTGGTCTACTTTGAACTGGGCCCTTCCTTCAAATATGAGGGGCGCACAGTGAACCAGATCATTTCTGATGGGTTCCCCGTCTCTTTTTACCTTGGGATTGAGGCCCTCATTCTCGCTGTCTTTGGCGGGGTTACTCTGGGATCGATCGCGTCCTTGAATCATCTGCGTTGGCAAGATCACCTCACCATGGTGATTGCCGTCATTGGAATCTCGGTGCCCAGCTTTATCTTGGCAAGCTTCTTGCAGTATGTTCTAGCGATGAAGCTCGATCTTCTTCCAGTTGCCAGATGGGGCAGTTTTGCTCAGACGATCATGCCGGCAATTTCTTTGGCAGCTCTTCCCATGGCATTTATCGCAAGGCTGACAAGGGCAAACATGATCGAGGTGATGCAGCAAGACTACATCCAGACGGCCAAGTCCAAAGGGCTAAACGCAGTTCAGATTGTATTGCGCCATGTGACCCGGAACGCTCTTCTACCGGTTGTCACCTACTTAGGGCCCCTTTCTGCTGCAGTGATGACAGGGAGCTTTGCCATTGAAAAAATTTTTGGCATCCCAGGACTTGGTCAATGGTTTGTAACGAGCATCACCAACCGCGACTACACCGTTATCATGGGAGTAACGATTTTTTACAGCGCGATTTTGATGCTATGTGTTCTTCTCGTAGATCTATTATACTGTTTTATCGATCCCAGGATTCAACGAAAAAATGGCATGGATGGAAGATAATTTGTTCTCTCCTTTGAGTCAGGCTGAAAAAGATCAGCTTGAGGAAAAAACATCCTACGGGCATGCAGCAACTTTTTGGCAGGATGCTTGGGTTAGGCTCAAACAAAATAAAATGGCGATGTTTGGGCTCTTGACGCTAATATTTTTGATGATCATGGCAATCGTTGGCCCTATGATCTCCTCTTATACTTACTATGAAACCCAACTAGCTCTTAAAAATGGGCCTCCCAGCTCTACATTTTGGTTTGGGACAGATGAGCTTGGCCGTGATCTTTTTACAAGGTGTTGGTGGGGAACCCGTATTTCCCTCTTTGTCGGACTCACTGCTTCAGCTATTGATCTGGTCATCGGCGTACTCTTTGGCGCCATTGCTGCGCTCCTTGGGGGTAAAACCGAAGAGTGGATGATGCGTTTTGCCGACATCCTCTATGCTATCCCCTATTTGCTTGTTGTCATTTTGCTGATGGTGATCATCGGCTCGGGCATCCTCACAATCATTATCGCCTTGAGCATCACTGGTTGGATCAACATGGCAAGAATCGTGCGCGCACAGATTTTACAGATCAAAGAGCAAGATTATGTTAGAGCTGCCTTTGCCATCGGCGCATCCCGCCGCAGAGTGCTCTTGCGTCATCTGATCCCCAATGCAATGGGACCGATCATTGTGACCTTGACCCTCACCATCCCCTCTGCTATCTTTGCAGAGGCTTTCTTGAGCTTTTTAGGCTTAGGAGTCCAAGCACCGATTGCAAGTCTTGGGACAATGGCAAATGATGGCCTCCCCGCATTGCGCTACTTTCCCTGGCGCCTCTTCTTTCCCGCTACCCTCATCAGTCTTACAATGCTCAGCTTCAACCTCCTCGGAGATGGACTGCGCGACGCCCTCGACCCAAGGTTGAAAAAATGAGTGGTAAAATACTTGAGGTAAACAACCTAAACGTCAAGTTTCTCTCCTCGGGAGGACAACTCCATGCTGTGCGCGGAATTAGTCTCTGCCTCCATCAAGGAGAGACGGTGGGGATTGTAGGAGAGTCTGGATGCGGCAAGAGTGCAACTGCCAAAGCACTTCTGCAGCTCAATCCTAGATATTCAACAGAAACCTCTGGGGAGATCCTTTACCAGGGGGTAAATCTCCTTGCCCTCTCAGAGAAAAAAATGGGTTCCATTCGCGGAAAAGAGATTGGAATGATCTTCCAGGATCCGATGACCTGCCTTAATCCCACGATGAAAGTCGGATCTCAAATCATGGAAGGTTATTTACGCCACTTCCCCCATGCATCAAGGAAAGAAGCTAGACAGGCTGCCTTGGAGACCCTGGAAAAAGTGGGCATCTCCCACCCAGAAGAGAGGGTTGATTCCTATCCCCACACATTAAGCGGAGGGATGCGCCAAAGGGTAATGATTGCACTTGCTCTTGCCTGCCAACCGAAGGTCTTGGTTGCAGATGAACCCACAACAGCTCTGGATGTGACAATCCAGGCGCAGATCTTGGATTTGCTCAAACAGATTCAGAAAAGTACAAATACCTCTATTCTTTTGATCACTCATGACATGAGTGTGGTTGCTAAAATGTGCGATAAAGTGATTGTCATGTATGCAGGGAAAATTGTCGAGTCGGCAACTGTTGATGCGATCTTTGCAGATCCCAAACATCCTTACACACAGCGCCTTCTCAAAGCCACAGCCAGGCTCAATCAACCTAAAAGCAAACCTCTTATTTCCATTGAAGGGACCCCTCCCAATTTGAGCCATCCCCTCCAAGGATGTGGATTTTGCGCCAGATGTCCTGATGCAATGCGGATCTGTGCTATCAACCCTCCCCCATTGCTTGAGGTAAGCTCGGGACATTTGAGTAGCTGTTTTAAATACGACTCGAGGGTTTTAAAAAATGGATGAATCCCTGATTGAAGTGAACCACCTGCATAAGGAATTCCGCATTGGAAAAAAAACACTGCAGGCAATTAATAAGATCAGCTTCTCCATCAAGCGCGGGGAGACGCTTGGTCTTGTAGGAGAATCTGGCTGCGGCAAATCTACAACGGGCAGATGTCTGCTGCGTCTTGAGGAGGCCACCTCAGGAGAGGTGCTCTACGAAAAGAGGAATCTGCTGTCGTTAAATGCCAAAGAGATTTTTAATTTTCGACGAAGATCTCAGATCATCTTTCAAGATCCTTATTCTTCACTTAACCCACGCATGACAGCAGGTGACATCATTGCAGAACCTCTGCATGTCCACCGAATGATACCCAACAGCGGGATTGAAAATTATCTCAACCAACTTTTGGATATGGTAGGTCTTAGCAAATCAACCCTGAGTAGGTTTCCCCATGAATTTTCTGGAGGGCAGAGGCAAAGGATTGGGATTGCAAGAGCCCTTGCTCTCAAGCCTGAATTCATCGTTTGCGACGAACCCATCTCAGCTCTGGATGTCTCCGTGCAGGCTCAGATTGTCAATCTCCTCAAAAATCTACAAAAACAGCTTAACCTCACCTATCTTTTCATTGCCCACGATCTTGCCATGGTCAAATACATCTCAGATCGGGTTGCCGTGATGTACCTAGGAAATATCGTCGAAATCGCTAATGCAGAAGAGCTCTACGATAATCCGCTGCACCCCTACACCCAAGCCCTTCTCTCTGCGATTCCGATTCCCGATCCGGTCCTTGAGAGAAAGAGGACCCCTCTCCTCTTAGCCGGGGAAATTCCCAGCGCTATGAGCCCTCCCAAAGGGTGCCCCTTTGCGGGCAGATGTCCCCGCGCCCTCCCTAAATGCCATGAAACCCCGCCGGACGACAAGGAGATCTCGCCAGGGCATCGTGTGGCTTGTCACTTATTCTGTGATAAAGCATCAGGAATTAAAATAACAGCCTTGTGATCCTTGTCGAGTTCGTTGTATAGGATCTCTAAATGACTGTTTGTCTTATCCGTGCCTCTTGTATGATCTAGGTGCGCAAGTCCTGCAAGAACAAGCAACCTGACTTTTTTATCACAATGAGTAAGGGAAGACTTAGCCTTCAGCATTATTTCTGATATAGCAAGGCCCATCCCTTTTGTGCGCTCTAGAAAGTTTTCAGCATAAATATTCGATTTTTCTTTGTTAGCAAAGTTTTTAATTTCGTTCATTTTTTTTATAATGTCTAATATACTCATTTCTGTATTCATTGACATCTTAGAGAATGCCAAGCTCATTTCAGAGCACTCGTTATCAATTGCCTCTATACGTTTAAGCGTTTCTACGTTATCAGTAGTATCCCAACCCGTAACATTAATGTTATCTTTTAATGTAGGATTGAGCCCAAACATTTCCATGAAACGATCTTTCTGGGCATTATCACACAATTCTGAAGGAAGCATCCCTTCAAGTAGAACCCAAAGAGGACCTCTTGCAGCCAAATGTTTCATAAGATCGGCTTGCTCGAATTGGCCTTTGCCATGTTGCTCTGCAACAAGGTACACATCAGCTTCCTTTAGTACTTCAATATTAAACATTCGGAAAGGTTTAAAAGAAGAGGTCAGAATTCGCTCCAATTCTTCATCTCTCAATTTTAGTTCATTTTTTATAAAATTGTTTAACTTTTCTGATAATCCTTCAAGAACTTGTACATCTCGATCCTCTAAATAGGAAGCGATTTTTTGAAAACAGATGAAATTTAAACTTGTAATATTAGCATTCATTTTTACCTCTAATATAATTTTTGGTTTATTGTCACGAAAAAATCAGATTTACTATATAACATCTTTTACTAATTATGCAAAAGCAATGGATTGATTTCAATATTTAAAGTTTACGAGTATTTGTAAAACATAAATATCACACTGATATAAATTATTTTTATACTCCCAACATGCTCATTTTGATAATGTCACAAATTCTATACTTAAAGTTAATTTTAATATATTAATAAAAAATAATAATAATTGAATAAAATAGATTAAAAGTGTATAATTTTATATATAGGTTATAAAAATAAAAAAGGTAAATTATGTCAGTTGAAAACAGTTTTAATTCTAGTTCCTCTCAATTCAGTTTTGAAGAATCTGATGAATATAATAATTTCAAACCAACCCTTCCCAAAATTGTATTAATTAGCCTGTTTAATAAAAATAATTTAATAGAACAAGGAATAAAAGAACAAATAAACTCGGAAAATTTTATTTCAAACAGCATCCCGGAATTGAATCAAAATAATAAAAGGGTTCTAGATGTTTTTAATGGAAACACTCAAAAACCAGCATCCTCGGATATTGAAGCTCCTCAATGCAAAAAAAAGAAACTCCTCCGGGACGACAAAAGGGAGAATTTTTTATCGTTCTGGTCTCGAGTTAGAGAAAAATTCCTAAAGGAGATACGTTCGGGTATCCCAAAGGATAATATCACCGATATTTATGAATGGATCAAAGAAAATTCCTATCAATTGGAAAAAATACAGTCGTTAAATCTGTGTGGCTTAGGGTTAACCGATATACCTTCTGAAATCAAGTATCTGCCATTCCTTTGTACTCTTGATGCTAGCTTAAATAAAATTACAAAGATCCCTGAAGAGGTCTATAATTTGACAAAGCTGAAAATACTCTCTCTTGAAGACAACAAATTGGAAAAGATCTCTCCATCTATTAAGAATCTTAATCTACTAGAGGAACTTATCCTTACAAAAAACGTCCTTGAAGATCTGCCAGATGAGATCGCAAATCTTGCTAATTTGCGCATCCTAAAACTTGGAGACAATTATCTTAAGGAAGTTCCAAAATCTTTTGAAGGACTTGGAAATCTCAGAGAGCTTTTCCTCGATAGTAATGAACTTAGTGATATACCACAGTATCTTACAACACTTTCCAACTTGAAGGTTTTAAATCTTAAAAATAATTGCATCCCCACTGTTCCAGTTATATTGATTAAATTAAAAGAATTAATATCAATTGATCTATCGGGGAATAATCTTGAATTTAATCCAAACTATAAAACAGAGATATATAAATTGATATTTTCTCTCACGAACCTGCAATCGTTTGATTATTAACCTGAGTAATGGGTTTCTTCCCTCAACATCAACACAGATTTGGGATGAGATTGTCCTTGTTTTTCCAAAGGTAATAGCCGAAGGACCCTATACCTTTGGAAAAACAAGGGCAAGATCACGCAAAGATTGTTGATGTTGAGCGGATTAAACCCATTACTCAGGTTATTAACTCTAGGAAGTGACCAGACGGATGGCCCCGTCCGTCTTGCTTGCACAGATCCAGACTCTGCAGGGGGCTTTGCGAATGATCGTTTCAACGATTGCACCCAACCCCTTTTTTTTGGGCTCATGGATCGTTCTCATTGACCCGAGTACAATCAGATCATATTTTCCCGTTTTAGCAACCTCTAAGATGGTATCAGACAGAGAGCGGGAACGGTCCACCTCAAGTGAGATGTCCACCCCAAATTCTCTGGCGATTGCCTCTGCTCTTTTCAAAACAGCTTCAGCCACAGCCATTCTTTGGGGAGAATCGATGTCAAGCGGCAAGGATGCAGGAATTTCAAGAACGTGAAGCACTGTCACCTTGGCTTTATGTAGCTTTGCGATCTCACAAGCCATTTGGACAGCTTCCATCTGTGTGCCCCCTCGCGTGGGTACAAGGATCTTCTTGACTTTCATTGGCTGATAACCTCGAAGGGCGATCTCCTCAATGGCTACATGTCCTGTAGGTTGCAGTTTGCTTTGTTTCCTGTAACGGAAATACATGATGAGTCCAAATGTCATCCAAGCAAACCCTAGATAGCGCCCTTGCGGTTTTGTGATCACAACAAGAAACCAAACGCTAAGCGTAGCAATAGCTCCGACAATGGCAGTAAGGGGAAGGGAATAGTTTCCAAAAGAGATGTTCAGTGGAGCTTTAAAGGGACGCCTCATATGAGGTTTTTTGATCCTCATTGCAATGAGGGACAAATGCGCAAAGAAAAAAGCGAGCATCGCCCCAAAGTTATAAAGGTCGGCCAAATAATCTAATCTACCGCCGCATGCCAGAATGACAACTCCTGCTAATGCTGAAAAAAATAAAAGTGAGACAATCGGGGTGCGAAAACGGGGGTGGATCGTATAAAAAAAGCGGGGTAGCTGGTAGTACTCTCCCATATTGAAGGAAAGGCGGGAAGCACCCATAAGGCCTGCATTAGCAGCTACGCTTAAGACGACAGCAGCCAAGATGGCAACTACCGGAGAAAGAATTAAACTGCCAAAGGGAAGTTTGCTGACAATGGCTGCGATGGGATTAAGAAGAAATTTTTCACCTAAGTCTAGCGGAGTGACGGCAGAAAGAGCAACAATTGAAATGCCTAAGTAGATCACCAAAAGGACAGACATTGTCAAAACAACTGCACGTGGTACAGTCTTAATAGGCCGCTTTGACTCCGCTGCAAGCTGTGCAATCGATTCAATTCCCGTATAGGCCACCATGGCCATTGCGACTCCTTTGGAAAAGTCACTCCAGCTTGGTGACCAATTGACGCCTGGGACGTTAATTCTAAGATGGTCCACGATTGCGCTCACATCTAAGATTGTGCTCACCCCGATGGCAATAATCACTGCCTGAACAACCACTGTAAAAATCGTTAACACTAAACTGATGCGGGTGGATTGTCTCACTCCGATCACATTCATGAGATACAGAAGAAGAATGAGTGTGATGGAAAAGACAATTTGAACAGGCGTTTTATTCAAATCAGCAAAAAAATAGGCTAGATAGGGGCCTACTGCAAAAGCCGAGATAGCAATGGTAACAATGTAATCAAGGAGCAGCCCCCAACCGGCAATAAATGAAATGAGGTCGTTAAAGGCGTGTCGTGCAAAACTTGCTGATCCCCCCGATTCATGCATGACAGAGGTCATTTCAGCATAGGTCAGAGCTGTGCAGATAAAAACAACGCCTGCAAGAGACAGAGCAATCGGTGTTGCGCCCAATGCATAAAGCGCTGTTATCCCCAATGCATAGTAAATGGAGGACCCTAAGTCTCCATAACCGATTGCAAAAAGATCAAACACCCCAAGAACCCTCTTGAGGGTTTTTCTCTTGAGCTGGACAACAGTGGTCAAAGTGCGGTTGTTCTTATACATCTACATCTGCTGCGCAGCGGAATCCATAAGTTCCATTCATGATGCCAGGATTATTGCGGTGGCGATGGGCACAGCGCAAATCTTCCTTAGAGCTTTTCCAACACCCCCCGCGTAAAATCCGGTACACTCCCTGCTGTGGCCCACTGGGATTATTGGGCTCTGCAGCAGAGATGTCGTAGAAATGGTAGTCGTACCAATCGGAACACCATTCGTAAACATTGCCTGCCATATCATAGAGGCCAAATCCGTTGGGGCTATAGCTCATCACAGGTGTCGTATCGGAGCTGAAGAAATTAGCATCGACCCGTTCCATCTGCTGACCTAAGGGATAGATGAAATCTTCATTTCCCCCGTAGGAGGCAACCTCCCACTCAGCCTCTGTCGGAAGGCGTTTTCCTACCCATTTTGCATAGGCAATAGCTCCATACCAACTCACGCCAACCACAGGATGTTTTGCATAACCGGATTCAATGCTCACTTTCCCATTGCTGCGCTTAATGCGCGATTCCTTTAGGCGGATGATATCGTTGTTATTGACATCTTTCTCCCCTCCCATCACCTCGAGAAACAAAGCGAATTGCTCATTGGTGACAGGATGGACGTCGATGGCAAAAGAGGATAGATGGATGCTGTGGCGGGGCATCTCATCCCGCCCCCCTTGATGGCTACCTCGCAAGTAGGTGCCCGAGGGAATGATCGCCATTTCAGCTAACAGGGGCTCGATTTGTCTATCTTCCTGAGGAACTGGTCTATAAGGGGCTACTGCGGTTTCTACTTGAAAAATTGCACCGGGGTCTGCAACAAAGGTGGGTCTAGCAATCTCGGCAGGCTTCAAAACCGGTTTTGCAGAAGGCAAGGGAGATGCTGCTGAGGCAAATTCCCTCTCTGGAGCGAGACTTTTGAGTTTTTGCAGTTCAATCTTGGGCAAAGCCGTCGTTGCTCCAGTCAGGAGCTCATCGATTCTATTGCATAAATTTTCAGGGCGCTTCAGAGGATCCGTCTGCAGGGTTCTACAAATGAGCAGGTCCCAATTCCATTTCAGATCGGGCACTTTTTTTGAGGGCAATTCAAAATACCCTTCAGGAAATTCCCCTGTCAGCAAATAGTAGAGCAAGATGCCAAAAGCGTAAATGTCTGATTTAATGGGTGAGGTCGTGCGGTGACCTGCGACTTTTTGCTCAGGAGCCAAAAAGAGAAAGTTTTGATAGAATGAACGCTGAAGCTCTGTTGCTTTGTCGCTATCCCAAGGGCCTACCGTATATTTATCGGTTCCCGATTTTTGGGTCAAAAACCCTATGCTGCTACCCAAGACATTGGCTACGTTGTGGTAGGTGCGGCTTAAAACGGCCAAAGGTCCGATCACGCGGGAGAGGCCAAAATCTGTCAAGAAGACATGAAGGACCCCGTCAGATTCTTTGACGACAATATTGTTTAGCTTAATCGATCCATGGGAGATCGCCCCTTTCAAAGAGGCATGGGCAAAATCAAGACTTGAGGCGAGCTGTTTTGCAATTGCCAATACCTTGTCTTCGCTTAACTTGTAATGGTTTTTAGCAAAATAGTTCCCGAGATTTATCGACAGATTATCCTCACTTAAAATAGGCTCCGAGAGAAGATAATAGATGCCGCTTTCAAAAGAGGCGTTGTGAATTTTTGCAATGTGGGGATGTTCTAGCTTGGAAATGAGTTGAACCTCTTTTTCAAACCGCCTTACAAACTCAGGATCTATGCTCAGTTCTGAAGGCAATGTTTTGAGAATAAAGAGCTTCTTTAAAAAACGATGTTCAACAAGGAATGTCTCCCCCATTGATCCTCTGCCAAGCTCTTTTAACAGATTGTAGTCGCCAATTTGTTGTTGCATCATAATTTTTCCAAAGCTTTGATCATCTCATCCCTTTCCAAAAGTGGAGGCAGGCATGTATTTTGAGAGCAAATATAAACTGCAGTCTGACCATCGATCGGATTTTTATCAACTAGCGATGGAATTAGTCTACAAATAAGTTCATCATTTTGTTGTTTCCAAATGACTGAAACATTGGGAATATAACAAAGACTTAAAATTTCATGAATTTCATTCTTTGAACTTTCACTGCTATCGAGCGCAATCACGATCGTTTTAGCATGAGTATCGAAATAGCGCTGCAAAGAAAGCAGATGGTAACAAGCCCCTGGAGGATAAGTTTCAATATAGTGGTTAGACGCCTTTAAAATATCTTCTGCCTGCGTTAAATAATGACCCTCGAGTGTGATCTGATAAAGACGAAGCAAATTTTCACAATGGACAGCATTGCCAGAGGGTTCTGCGCCATCGTAGTATTCGCAGCGGCGCAAAAGAAGGGTTGAATCTTCCAAATAATAATAAAATGCCCCATCTTGGGTCTTAAATTCCTTTTGAAGAACAGCACTAAGCTCTATAGCCCATTTGAGCCACTCTGAGCCGCACCCCTGCTCAAAAAGAGAGATCAACCCTTTGATTAAAAAAGCGTAATCATCGATATTGCCGGGAAATCTGGCCTCATCATCGCGCCATCGCCTTAAAAGGTGGCCCTCCTTCCAAAGATGGGTTTTGATAAACTCTGCAGCTTTTAGAGCCGCTTCCTTAAACTGCGGCCTCTTTAAGCAGAGGTGGGCTTTGATCATCGCATCGATCACTAAACCATTCCAGGAGACAATAATTTTATCATCCTTAAAAGGGCGAGGGCGAAGTTTTCGTCTGCTTACCAATTGGTTCTTAGCTTGTGCTAAAATCTGCTGGAGCTCTGTGGCAGGAAGATGGCATATTTGGGCAAACTCCTCTAGAGAATAAGGGATATGCAAAACATTTCTTCCCTCAAAATTCCCATCCGAGGTTACCCCATAATATTGGCAAAAAATAGATCTTTCCGTCTTCGAGAGGATCTGCGCGATCTCGGCAGAGCTCCAAGTGTAATACATCCCCTCATGCCCTTCTGAATCTGCATCCTCGGCTGAATAAAACCCTCCTAAGGGATGGGTCATCTGGTTTAAAATATATTCAAGAGTTTCTCTGCAAACTATTTGATAGGATTCCTTTTGAGTATATTTCCAAGCCTCTAGATAGGTGCTTGAGAGGATGGCATTGTCGTAGAGCATTTTTTCAAAATGGGGAATCATCCATTTCTCATCGATAGCATATCTAGAAAATCCCCCTTCAAGCTGATCGTATATTCCGCCGCGCAGCATCCTATCTAAGGTGAGCTCGACACAAAATAGCGCTCTGCTATCCCCTCTAGCTTTAGCATATTCCATTAAAAAGAGGGACTGATAACCCATGGGAAATTTAGGTTCTCCTTTTAATCCCCCATAGACGGGGTCCATTAGCTGGTAAATCTTTTCAATGGCTGTAGCGATGGTCTCCTGTGTCGGCAATAACTCCCCTGCAGACTTAGAAGAATGCTCAAAAAATTCGACAATTTTGTCAGCCTGCTCTACAAGCTGGGATCTATTATCGCTTTTCCAAAGATGACTAATATGTTCGATAAACTGCCCGATCCCAATTAACCCCCGTTTGTTGGCCAGAGGAAGATAGGTTACAGCAAAAAAAGGTTTCAACTCTGGGGTCAATATCAGATTAAGGGGCCAACCACCGGCAGATGACATGAGGGCTTGGGCAAATTCCATATAAATGCTATCGACCTGAGGCAACTCTTCCCGATCCACTTTGATGTTCACAAATGCCTCATTCATCAACAGAGCAATTTGTGCGTTCTGGAAGGATTCCTTTTCCATGACATGACACCAGTGGCATGTTGCATAGCCAATCGATAAAAAAATTGGCTTATCCAGTTTTTTGGCCAAATCAAAAGCTTCCTGCCCCCAGGGGTACCAATCGACTGGGTTGTGCGCATGCTGAAGTAGATAAGGAGACTTCTCCTTAATCAATCGATTTGTAAACTGTGGGACCGTCATAACTTTAAATAAGCCCTAAAAACTTTGCTAAATACCAAGCTGCAACGAGAATCAGTGCTGCAGCGCCCGACCAAATCAGGTTGGGAAGCCACTTCACCCCGCCACCCATAGTTCCGCGCGTCTCCAACGTTCCTATCCCATAATTAAACTCATGCTTTTCCGCTGGCATCCGGAAAGTAGCGGGGTTATCGCGAATCATACTCTCAATGTCCAAACTCAAGAACTGAGCGTATTGCTTCATAAAGCCTAAGGCATAGACACTCGAAATGTAATCGTTGATCTGCCCATCCTCAATTGCCTCTAGGTAGCTAGAGCGGATCGAAGTTGAGTTCTCCACTTCTTTCAAGGAGAGGTTAAGCTCTTTCCTCTTGGCCCTAAAAATTTCTCCAACATGTTTCAACTCTTCACTCATGTTCCTCCGAAAATACGTATACTCAAACTCTAATGTTGTTTTTTTTCGAAATCAATGTAAAATTGGGGTTCATCTCATTTTTCGTACACAGCCCAATGACTGCCAAAAAAATTTCTTGCTTTGTCGCCACCATCAGCCTCGATCTTGCGGATAAGCTCAAGAACGACCTAATCGATCAAGGTTTTGAAATAACAAAGCCTGCCTACACCCTCTTTTCCGCTCTTAAAAAAGGGGTTTCCTGCACCCTTTACAACTCGGGCAAACTAACAGTGCAGGGCAAGGGAATGGATGATTTCATCACATTTTATCTCGAACCTCAAATCCTGCAATCGGTTGCTTATTCTTACCCTGAAACCGAAGTTAATCTGATCGCCCATATAGGAATCGACGAATCGGGCAAAGGGGATTTTTTTGGTCCCTTATGTGTTGCTGGCGTCCAGGCTGATGAGGCTAAAATTAAAGAGCTCCTTGCCTTGGGAGTGCGAGATAGCAAACAACTCACAGACAGCGCTATTTTAACTTTAAGCGATAAAATCAAAAAATGTTGTCCCCACGCCATTATCTATATCTCCCCAAAAAAATACAATGAACTCTACGCCAGCTTCCAAAATCTCAATAAACTCCTCGGCTGGGGTCATGCAACAGCGATTGCAGAACTTGTGGCAAAAACTGGCTGCACAGAGGTCATTATCGACCAATTTGCAAGCGAACATGTCGTCCAAAATGCCTTAAAACAAAAAAAACTGACCGTGTCTCTCACCCAGCGTCATCGAGCAGAAGCAGATCCTGTCGTCGCTGCAGCCTCCATTCTGGCAAGAGCTGAATTTCTTAGTGGAATAGAGCGTTTGAGCAAGGAATTGGGTCTCCAGCTCCCCAAAGGAGCCTCTGCTGCGGTTAAAAAGGTTGGAAAGCTGCTCGTGAGAAAATACGGCCCGCAGATCTTAGAAAAAGCTGCTAAACTCCACTTTAAAACCAAAGACGAGATCCTTGATGATCAAGCATCTGATTCTGAATAACCTAGTATTAGTGGAATCTTGTGAAATCCACTTCGGCCCCTATTTCAATGTTGTGACAGGAGAAACAGGCGCTGGAAAAACTGCGCTCATTGAAGCGATTGCACTGGCATTGGGCGGCAGAGCTGACAGTAGCTTGATACGCAAAGGATCTGATCGCGCCTTTATCGAGGTTTGTTTTGATGTTCAGAAGATCCACCACATCCAAGAGATTCTGGAGAGTGCAGGACTAAACCTAGAAGATCAGGAAGATCTTGTCATCCGAAGAGAGCTCTCTAAAGAAGGAAAAAACCGCGCCTTCATCAACTGCCGCACAGTTCCCCTTCCCCTTTTGCAAAAAGTTGGCGGACAACTGATCGACATGATTGGTCAGCACGCCCACCAGGCTTTGCGCAGCTCAGACTCCCAGCGCTCCCTTGTCGATCTCTTTGGCGACCTTCAGATCGAGCTTAAAGAATTTCAGAATGCTTATGCGGAGGAAAAACTGCAGCAAAAAAAAGTTTCCGATCTTGAGCAGCTTTCCTTGCATAAAGAAAGAGATGAAGATACTTGGCGCTTCCAACTAGAAGAAATCGACTCTGCAGCTCTTAAACAGGGAGAGGAAGAGGAGGTCTTTGAAAAGTACCGAAGGCTCAGTTCTTCCCAGGAACTTAGCGAAAAGATCGATTCGATGATTACGATCCTCTCAGAGAGCACCACAGCTGTCCTCCCTCAGCTTGGGAGGTCAATCAAAGTGTGCGATGCTCTGATTCCCCTTGACAAAGGATTAGAGAGCACCTCTTCCCTTTTGCATGAGGCTCATATCGCTTTGAGCGAAAGCGTTGCTAATCTGCAATCCTATGTGCAAAATATCGATAATCAACCCCATGCATTAACCCACCTGGAAAATCGCTTAAATGCGATTTCTCGTCTCAAGCGGAAATACGGTCAAAATTTTAATGAAATCCAAGCCTATCGATCTAAAATCCAAGAAGAACTCTTGCGCTTGGAAAATCTCACAGAAGAGATGAAATCTGCACAACTTGCGCTAGAAGCTGCCCAAGCAAAAACTGACAAGGCTGCAATCCAGCTGACCTCTCTGAGACATTCTGCTGCCAAAAAGCTCGAGAGCACCCTTACACAGCAGCTGCAACAACTCAATATGACTGGGGCCGAGGTAAACATCGCAATGACCACCCATCCTCGCACAGCAAACGGCGATGACAGTGTACAGTTTTGGCTCAAAGCCAACACCGGCGAACATCCAGGCCTTGTGCAAGAGCATTCCAGTGGCGGAGAGCTCTCTCGCCTCCTCTTTGCGATCAAAATAGCACTGGCTGAGAAAAATAATACACCGACGCTCATTTTCGATGAGATCGATGCCAATGTCGGAGGAAGGACAGCAACGATCATCGGAGAAAAATTAAAAGAACTGGGTAAACACCGCCAGGTGATCTGCATCACCCATTTTCCTCAGGTCGCATCTAAAGCAGATACGCATCTGAGCGTCCAGAAAGTCGAAGAAGAAGGAAGAACGTTGACCCAGATCCAACTCCTCACAAAAGAGAAGAGGCAGCTGGAGATCCTGCGCATGATGGGCGGCGATCCCGCAAAAGCCTCTATCCATTAAGCGTTCGATGGTGAATTCTGATAGGAACCAGCTTCGCAGCGATTATGACCTGTCCGCCAAAGAGCACTAGAAGAACCCAATGCTCTTTGGTGTGGCTGTCTGGACTTTAGCCATAGATCGGAAGAGCGTCGTG
>CAJCHM010000015.1 GCA_903970255.1 Acidobacteriota bacterium | reverse complement strand
TAGCACCTATCTTCTTTGAAAAAGATCACCTCTTGATGTTTTGCTAAACATCTGCTATGGCTATTTCTTACTGGACTTTAGCCATTGGAGCGGGGCGCTATCTAGAAAAATCGCCCCGCTCCAATGGCTAAAGTCCAGTCTTAGACACTTTAGGAGAGCTCAAATGAAAACCAACTCAGTTTCAATATTGATATTCATTATAATTCTATGCATTGGAACCGCTATCGGCTATCAAATCAGCAAAACCAACCCAGATGAATTTCTTGGGTACATGGTTGGAACATTGGTGATTGCCATTCTCATTTCTAATGCCCTTAAAGTTGCAAACCAGTGGGATAGAGCAGTCGTTCTGCGGCTTGGTCACTTCAGAGGTTTAAAAGGGCCCGGCCTCTTCTTTATCATCCCCATCATCGATAAGATTACCTATTGGATCGACATTCGAGTGATCACAACTGCATTCAAAGCAGAAAAGACCCTGACCAAAGACACAGTACCCGTCGATGTCGATGCCGTCCTCTTCTGGAAGGTGATAGACCCCAAGAAAGCTGCACTAGAGATCGCCGACTATGAAACAGCCATCGGTTGGGCATCACAAACTGCCCTTCGCGATGTCATAGGCACAACGATGCTTGCAGATATGCTCGAGGGAAGAAGTAAAATTAGCAATGAGTTGCAAAAGATCATCGATGAGCGAACGGAACCCTGGGGGATCCGAGTTATTTCCGTAGAAATCAAAGACGTCCTCATTCCACCAGCACTAGAAAATGCGATGTCGATGCAAGCTCAAGCAGAAAGAGAGCGTCAAGCCCGCGTCATCTTAGGCGACTCAGAGCGACAAATTGCAGAGAAATTCGGGGAGGCTGCTCTGACCTATGCCGACAACCCCGTCGCACTCCACTTAAGAGCGATGAACATGCTCTATGAAGGCCTAAAAGAAAATTCCACCATAGTTATCGTTCCCAGCACAGCAATCGAATCGATGCAGATGGGAGGGCTAGCCGGCATGACAGCTCTGACCATGGGCCTCGAGCAGAAACACGCAAGCGAGCACCAGAAACATCCCAAAAGGAAAACCGCACGCAAGGAACCTGCCCCCGAAAAAGAGGATGAGGATGAATAGGGGCACAGAGGGCCCGTATTCATACCGGCCTCTTACATTTACAGAACAACTCAAATCCGCGCAAAAATTTTAATGTTTTCAAAAAGATCAATTAATTAGAGCAAGAAGTGTCTACTCATATTATCTAGACTTTGGCCATTACAGGGGGCGCTCCCTGGAAAAATCGCCTCCTGCAATGGCCAAAGTCCAATAAAAGAGAAGCTTGATTTTAGAATGTCGAGGATTCTTTAAGCCTGAGTAAAGTATCCTTGCTTAAGGACCAGATCAGAGGGAAAGAATGTTTGATCGTATAAATGATGTATTTTTTCTTGAAGACCGGGGTCTAAGTCAATCAATCCATTGGCGTGATCTTTTGTAATTGATTGATAAATTCCTGAAAGAAGAATTGCCCTTGTAAGTTGAAATTCAAGGATGTCAATCTCTTCATAAGCATCATCAAAATTGATTGGAAATCCGCAATTAAGAAGATGAATGCCATCAACGCAAACATCTTGATGGCAAGAAGAAATGTTTTTGATCTTGTTCCTAAGGTTAAATCCGCTAAATTCTCTATCAGAAGAAGAAACGCTGGCCAGGCATGCACCTCTTTTTAAGAATCGAAATTGATTAGGGTGAATTACTGTTTTACCAGTACATCCAATAATCAAGTCAAAATTTCCAAGAATAGCAGTGTATGAAGCATTCTTAATGCTGGATTTTGAAAAATCCAAGTCAAATGTCTCGGTCTTAACCAATTCCTTTATCTCTGAATGAATATGAGAGCCTATCGCTCCATTACCTATAATTAATGCAGTTTTAGGGGAAATTCTAAGCTTATTTAAATGCTCTAGTAGCCTTTGAACTGCCACCCTTGCAATAAAAGGCGATTCGTGAATAAGCTTTATGTGCGAACGAGCTACATTGATAATGGGTAGTAAAATGGATTCAGATTTTAATTTATCATAACCGGCTGTCGTCTGTTCTATTCCTACAACTTTCCCTCTCCAAAATTTGCTTTTTTTTAGGAGAGAGTTCATAAATAAGAGCAATTCTCCTCCATCATCCAAAACGATTAGCTTTTTACAACCTTTTGTTTCTAAACTTTTTATCTTTTCTTGAAAGAATCTCAGGAGCACTCGCTTAAACTCCATATCGAAAGTGCGATATGGATCAAAGTGTAGGCTTTCTTGAGCAACATCAACGTTATTTTCAATGAGGTGTTCAAATGCTTCAGGGCGAGTAGAGTAGCATTTGCCAATGGCAGATAAGTTTTTAGGGTTTAACCCATTTTCAAACAATGCATTAAATAATGAAATGGTTGAGGCGACAATATGTTGAACACAAATAACATGATAGCCATCTAAATCTATATTTTCAAAAACAGAATTTAAATAATCCAAAAGCTTAAACTTTTGCACTTTCATTAAATCTTCCTTAATAAATAAATTCTGTTGTCAAATTGTTGATCCAGATTAGTAATCTTCCAAAGTTTCCAATTAAAAATCGAATCTTCAAAAAGATTTTCTAAAGCTTGGATATCACCTTTATTAGAAAAAGCAAGGAAAATTCGAGTGTTTCTCTTGTTAGAAAACTCTAAAACTTGATTTAAAAATTTTTTAACCGTTTGAAAGCATGGATCGAAGAAGGCGTGTTGAAGGGGATCGTTGATTTCAATTGGGTCAGAATGAAATGGAAGATTGAAAATTATCGTATCAAACTTTTGGGAAGGTACACTGTCAAAACAATTACTAAGATAGATCCCCATTTTTTCATTCGGAATTCTATGATATTCTTTATTTTTCTCGGCGTTTTTTACCGCAAAATGATTAATATCGGCTTGGACTACTTTTTTAGCGCCTTGCGCGGCTGCATAGAGTCCGACTATTCCTGGGCCACAACCCATATCACAAACTCGAGAATCTTTTAGAAATGGATGGATTGAATCTAAAAGGAAATTCGTCGTCCTAAATTTATCACTCGGATAGACATGAGGGCAGCAGATCATTTTTAGCCCCTTGATTGCAACCATTCTAGGTTGGTCCGAAAGCTGATAAATATCCTGGAGAATTGCGCTGGGAGGCAATTTATAATATGCTGTCTTCTTAGAGGGCTTTGACGCCTCTCCAACAGAACTCGAGTTAAGAGCCATAAAATTACGTCCTTAGTTAGCGAAGAATAGAAATGTCCGGTCCATAGTGTTAAAAATGCAGCAATAGAATTGCTGATAATAGTAATTCTACGACGCTTAATAATAAAATTACCCTTTAGAAGTGCTATACCCCGGAACTTGTGGGCAAGATAATATCAAAAGACACTATTTCAAGCGACTGTTAAGGATATCGCCTTTAGAAGATTCGACGCTTTAAATTAAATAAATTTGTATTTATTGATTAAATGTGAATGTTTTTCTGAATTTAAAAAGAAATAATTATATCTTTCGCTGTCATTTAACTCAGATTTATCTACTTCTTTAAGCTTTCCTTTGATTGCTTGATATGGAGTATAACCCCAGGACTTTAGTGTGTTTAATGCGTCTGCCGTTGAATAACCGCATTTTTGGCACCATTCTTCATAGAGTTCTGCACAAATGATTGGCTTAAATTTTTTAATCACAAGTTCCGCACCCTGAATAACAAAAAGCTCAGAGCCTTCTGCATCGCACTTAATAAAGTCTACTGATTGAACTTTTAAATCTTCAACTATCTTATCGATAGTATTTAGAACGCATTTCACCTTTTGGGCTTTTTTATGGTTGATAAGGTTTTCGATAGATGCTAAAGCTGACCCCCCCTTGAAATAATACAGAAATTTTTCCTCTTGTTTATTGGAACATCCATAATTGCAGGCGGTTACATTCCTAATCTCATTCCTATTAATATTTTTTATTAGAAATTCAAATGTAACCTCTATTGGTTCAAACGCATAAATCTGAGAATTTGGAAACCTCTTAGCAAAATTAATCGTGTACCAACCGATATGAGCGCCTACATCAAAAATAGTATCTCCATCTTTAATTAGGGCGCAAGCCATTAGTTCATCTTCAAGCTCATAGCTCCCAAAATTTAATACTTCAAAAGGAGCCGACCTTGCTCCTCCATCAGTTTCTAACTCAATATTAAATGGTTCTTTGAAAGTGAAGACAAGGGCATCTTGAAAAATTTTGATGCTTTCTATAGGCGAATCTTTAATCTGAAATACATATTCTAAAAGCAACTTGTTAAATTCATGTTTTTCAGTCAAATATGTAAATCTATCTAAGTGACCCGACCCGAACTTTTCTTTTAAAGAGGCTAATTCCTCCGTTAATCCGATTTCATAAATCGGTTTTTGCATTTTTATCTCCCTTGATTTTTTCCTATCATTGACATATTCCTGGTGTATAAGCAAAAAGCAACCCAACCCTATTAAAATAGCACTGATCCCGTCTTTTACTCCAATCAATTCACCATTGAATAACCATTCCAATAAAATAACAAAAATTCCAAGAGAATACCCTATGACGGCTATGACTATTGGTTCGGTACGAAGAAAGGCTCTTAAAAAGAAAACCATTGCTATTGCATAGAGCACTCCTGAGATAAGAGAATTTTTGACTAGAGTAGTTGTGATGTCTGGGAAATGTAACTCGTGATTTGCAATCTTGAAAATTAAAGTTAAAAGCAACACTGCAACAGCCAATATTAATCCAGCGATACATTGGTGGAAAGCTACCCGTTTCGGACTGTCGTGACGAACAATAATACCAGTAATGAAAAATATGACCGACATTGTGATCGCAGAGATTATCCCTGCTGTCCCCGCGATTAGCCCTTTTTTTAAATGAAAGCTTTCTATATCGAAAAATATAACAAAGAAAACTCCTAAACTGGCTATAACAATGCCAGTAATTTCCTTTATATTTAAGACTTCGTGAAGTATCAAAAAGGCTAAAAGAGCATACACCAACGCATCAGCTCCAAAAATTTCTGAATTATCTATTACTCCAAAATAGATTTTCGATATGTTATAGGCGATGTAGCCACCAGTTGCAATAAATCCACGAAAATAAATCCACCTAATTCTTTGAGAAGCAGAAAGATGAGCCGCATCTGTATGGGTATTGGTATCATTTCTAATTAATAAATCCTTAATCCCTCCTATTAAATTACCTAGAAAAAGGTGTCTGTAAATTGTGTGAAATAAAATCGCTAAGCATCCCGAGAAAAAGAAAAAAACAAAACCGATTTCGGATAGAATTAATTCTACGGATGGAGGAAAAAATACCGTATTAATAGCAATGAAAGCCCATCCTATTAACGTATCACCGATGCCTGAAAGTCTCTTAGTAGCGGAGATTCTAATTCGATAGTCACGTATAAATTCGATAAGCTGAGAGAAGCTGGATTTTTTCGACCTATAGAGTTTTTCCATAAATATCGTGAATGCTAAAAAGAGGGAAATAGCATTACACATCCTCCCCAAATAAAATAAGGCAAAAAGAAGCGACGTATGTATCCTTTTTTTCTAGCATCTGCTTCTACTTGAGGAGATTTAATCATCATCACGCCCTCTATATCGCCAAGACTGCATTTTTAATGCACCATACCAAAGATAATCTGCGAAATCTAGTACAAAGTGCGGTAGTGTAACATCTGTTCTGTAAATTCAGGCTTTGATGGTCTCGGACCAGTTGGTGCAGGATTATTTTTATTTTCTTTCACATTTGGCCTTGCAGTATTTCCATGAGGTCAAGCGAGCTGCTTTGAAGGAGATTTGTTTGAGTTTTCGGTTTCGATTGAGGTCGTGCGAATTTAATCCCGTTATAATTACAAATGAGGGTATTCATTCTTATATCGAGGATTATTTAAAATTTTCAAACAATTAGGACATTTTACTAAGGCATGCATAATGTTGTTGTATCTCCAAGCATCATTACACATGGGACAAATGAGCCATTCATTATCTCCAATTTGAGCAACTTCTATAATAGAAGAGTCTGGAAACTCTAAATCCATTAATTCCTTATATGATTTAAAAATTTTAACCTCTCTCTCTTCATAATCAGTTAAATTATCTTGAAAATAAGGCTCATTCAGCCATTCCGGAAAAATCCACAATGGATAATTTTCAAAAGCTTCAATGGTTCCAAAAATCCAATAACGAGACAGACGATGGTCAATAATTATAAAGAGATTAGCAGGCCTTGCAACCGGAAAATGGCAATATTCTCGGTCGGATATATAGTAACAAATTTGCCCATGGTTCACAATCATTCCATATACGTTATATTCTCTTCCTATTATTAAATTTTCATATAATAAATCGCTTCCACGTTTTAAATTTTCCGGGGAAGCTGCTTCTGCTAGATATTTTTTTTTATTGTCAATGCATTTAACTTTCATGACTGTTTATCGTTTTTAAATTTAAAACTATGTTTTTGACCTGTTAGAAGAACACCTGAGTCTGGGATTGGTATTCCGCATTCAGTTCTGGATCCATGGTTCTAACTAAACTTTGTTCTCGAGTGCACATAGAGGTTCAATTGCTTCTCTCCCATATGATATAGCCTTCTCCATCATATGCACCAACCAAGATGATTTTTGCGTGCAAGCAAATTTCCTTTATTTCATCTAATTCGATTTTTTTATTTTTAATTTTACATTTGTTAGAACACATAAAGAATGCCAAAATGCATTGGATTTCTGCAAACACTTTAATACCAATTCAATTGTTACATTTTGTTTATCTAAAAAATAATAAACTTCTTTAAGATAAGATCGACGCAAACATTTAATTGTTTCGCATTGAAATTTGCTATCAATAGATCCATTTACATCGTCAATAATACATGAAAAAGCTCTACGTAACGTAATTTTTCTAAAAATAAACTCGGATATTTCTTTTTTAATTGTTGGGATTTCTGATAAAGTTGCAACCTCTTCTGCAATAAGATACTTTTGACTAGGATTTTGAGGCAGTACATTGCCCCTATTAAATTCATAGATCTCTTCCAAACTTGCCACTTTTGGAAGCAATGTATAAAAACTTCCACACTTAAAGTTAACTAAATTCAATAAATACGTTGATAAGGCATTTGCATTATCAAGCGCGTATTGAAAATAACTCAATGCTGGGTCAAATTCTAATTTCCTTTTTATTAACTCTTTCATTTTTTCGGTTCCCATGGCCTATTTTTTCTGATAAAATGTTAGCCCATAGTCTCCACATTCTTCATCATGCAGATACTCTACTATAAAACTCATAGCAGGAAAATCTTTTTTTAATTTTTCCTGCCATGTTTCCATCAATCTTTTGGCAAAAACAATTGATTTTTCTTCTTCATTGTCAGTATTAAAAAAAAATCATCAACTGTTAGCAAGTTAATCCAGTATTCTGGATTAACTTTTTCGTTCGTTAATCGATTATATTCTTCATCTGAAAATTTTTCTTTTAGAAAAACACTTCCATTTTTCATCACAAATGTAGGCCAATAAAGCTCTAAAAAATTAAATAAGTCTTCAGGGGCGATTTTTTTGTCTTGAATAAGCCAGTATACAAGTGTGTACACAGAAGGTTTTTTACCATTTTTATCCATATCAATCTCTATTTACCTTTGGGAATTTCATCTGGTCTAGGTTCTCTAACTTCAGGCTTTGATGGTCTTGGGCCAGTTGGTGCAGGATTAATTTTATTTTCTTTCGAATCCCCTCACAAAGACATTTAGCCACACAATGTTGGAATATTTTCCCAATAAATTTTATCAGCTTCTATTTCAATCTTACTAACATCAGTAATACGATTTTTTGGTGGATAGTCTGTCCATTCAATAAGCAGCAATATTTTATTATTATGAATTTCGAGATCAAGAATTTCTCCATCATCATACTCTTTACGAAGAATGTTTTTAGTTGATATATTATTAATTTTGATGTCTTTAATATTTGTAACATGCAACTTCCCTTTCAAAGTGAATGAATCTGATAAAACTTCTCTATCAAAAAATTCATCTACTCCGATCTGAGAACTTTCCAGTAAAAACTCAATATTATTCCCAAGGTGATTTATTCCAATTAAAGTTCCATCATGGAAATAACCGGTGTATTTATTAATATCCATTTTCATCCCGAGGATTCATTTGTAAGGATATAAATGAGATTCTTCACTATGTCTTGGGGTTGGATTGTTTTTTGCATCTAGATAGTGGAAGAAAAAAACTCTTCCTTAGCCTCTTCATCCTGGGAAAAAGCGGGAATGGTGAAAAAGCACCCAAACAGACATGCTAAAGAAGTTAAGCGGATCACTGCATTCCCGGGTAAATGATAAAAGGAATCTCTGAAGGAATTTCTGAATCAAATGGGATCTTTGAGTTGTAGCGTATTGCCCCTTCGATCGCCTCTTCATTTTCGTTTGTTACTGCAAAGTCCAATGCAAGAGAGGTAATTTCACCCTGCTCTCCTCTTGTGAGTTTTAATACCTCAAATTGCCCATCGGGCTGGGTAAATCCTCCTTGGGGTGTTAAAATGTCAATGCCAGCAAAAAAAGAGTTGTGAAAAGGATAACGATAGGCATCTGGATAAACACGTTGCCCAAATTGTTCACCAAACGGAGCTGCAAAATCTAACACCCATAAGCCTCCATCCTCGTTTTCGATGATCACTTCTATACCTTCTCCTCCGTAAGGTAGATTTTTAATGCTGAACTTAGAGCTGTCGGCTGTAAGAAAAAATGTCTGTGCTGTAATTGTTTTAAAATCAAGCCAACGGAGATTAAGGAATGTTTCTGGAAAATTGTCAAAAATTTCACTGAACCGATCTTCGATAGGGATCTCAGAATTGATGCGAATGCTTCCAAATAGAGGGGTGCCATTGACTCCGCAGTTTTGGATAAAATTTGCTGCAAAAATGTTGACCTTACCTTCAGCATCATACTCAATTTCTAGAATTTCGAACTCCCCTGTTAGTGTATTACATCCGCGCCCATTACCAGAAAAACAAAGGCCTGGGCTCTCACCTCTGTTAAAAGGATATCGAGTGGCATTTTTATAGATTCCAGGAGTGAGATTTTGATTTCCTGTAGCTGAGAAAATTAAAGTCCAGTATTCCTTGGACTCCGTGAGCCTAATCGTGACTGCTCCTTGAGGATTTGTCGAAATGACAAACTTTCCGTCTTGCCCTTCAACATAGGATTTTGTTACTCCGGCTCCAATATAATCCCCTTTCGAGCTAATCAAATAGAGAGCGGTGACCCTATCCTCTTCTTCCCAGACACTTGTTTCGATGCGTGGGTCCACTGGAAAAGTTGCTGAACATGGGCTACAGAGTAAAATTGCAATCGTGGAAATGGTTAGCTTGAACATTGTGAACCCTTATTGGTTTTGAAAAACAATGTGTCATATTTAGAACTTTTTAGGTTTTTTAGGAAGAGCAATTTTTTAATTTACAGAGCAGCTAGGTTAATCTGATCGATGATCTTCAAAGCGACTTGAGGGTGGTTTCCAAAACCCTGCAGCCTGAAACTTGCTGTTCTAAATGGACCGTTGAATAGTTTTTCATAAAGGGTTGGATCTTCCTTTTTTATTTTTTCCAAATCGGGAGCTACACCAATCAGCTCTGCGATCTCCTGACAAAATTTCACATAATTTCCATGGGGAAATTAGGGTCTTGGGGTAAGATTTCGAATTTCTTCCTCCCGCTTAATTTCTTCGATCATTGCTTCTTTTGAGGGGGAAGGGATTTTTTTACTGAAGGTCATGCAAGCCATGCGAGCTAATAATTCGATTTGTCCAAAAAAAGGTCCGCGGTACATCATGATTACCTTCTAACGATGAAGAACTTGAATTGCCAAAAACTTTTTAGTTGCAGCAGTTTGTCACAAAACCAGAAATTTTTGGTAATTGAAAAAAGTTTGTAAAAAACTTTGATTGACACGAACCTGTATCAACTTTTAAATTCTGAAGCCGAATACAAAAGCAATAAGGGGGGTGTATGAAAGCGGTTTTCGCTTTCTTAGTTTTCACAAGTAGTCTTATGGGTTTTCTGAATGCTGAAGAAGATAAATGTTCTGAATACAGTATTTCAGAAAAAACTTATATCGACCCGAATCAAGTGCACTTTATAGAAGATGCGATTTATGTTAATATACAGAGGTTGTGGGTGCAGACTACAGCAGTTCACGTCGATAGTAATGGCTTTTATATCAGTTCATTTCGGCCAGTCGATGAAAGTTCTTTCTCATGGAAATGCGGTAAGTGTGGGAAGTACAATGAGGCCTTCCACAATTTTTGTAAAAAATGTGGAAATCCAAGATCTTGAATATGAGATTAAAAAACCGGTGGTGGATTCTTCTTTGCAGTTTGGTGCTCGTTTTCTCTGTTGCCTATTATCAGATCTGGAGGAATCCACCGATTTTTTGTTATGAAGGAAAAAATACGGCGACAATTTTACAAATGATGTCTAAAAGAGATAAAAGCAGGCTAGAATATTTTTTTCGAGAATCCATTGGCTGGGATGCATTGGGCTATGTTCTTTTTGGAGATAAACCGATGTCAATTGGTGGATATCATCAAAAAATAAACCCTTTCGAGAATCTATCTTCATTTTGTTATGCTATATCTCCCCGTCGGATCCAATCTGAAAATGGATTCGAAACCTGGAGAAAATATGAGAGGTTATTTCCAATGTCCCATTTTGTTTTTCTTTACGAAGAGAGCCCATCGGATGTGATATTCTTGTTTATCAATAAGAAAAATTTCGTTCAAACCGTGGCAAGATATGCAGACAATTTTAAGCGTATTTTAAATCGTGAAGTGACAGGAGAAGATCTTTTAAAGGAGGGGACCTGTAAGCCCCTGCTCTCCGAAGTTTTAGCCAATAATGATGAATTAATTGGAATTCTCCTTGGGTTTGGCCGAGAAAATGCCCATTTGTTTCATCTGAGATCCCAGCTTGCTTCTGAAAAAGAGGAAGCCGATTTTTGTGAAAGATTTCACTTTGGCTCCCCTTGGGAAAAAGAGGATGAGGAGCTTGATAAGAAATTGGAATCGATAGGCTGGATTAGCGCGTACATTACTGGTAACCACCTGAAAAATCTCGACTTGATCAATCTACCTGGTTTTTGCGCTAATGTTGATCATCCTGAAACACTCCATTTAAAGAAGCACTATATCGAGACGAAACAAAAAATCATCGATTATTATAAAGATAAAGATTTTCTAGAAGCTACGCTCCAAGTACTGACTTCTGACTGATCGCCTTTCTTATTCTGTAAGCTAAAAAAATATATCAACGAAAATACTTGGAGAAATGGCCTTTTAACTGGAGTTTGGACTAAATTTGGCCTGCAGGGACGAGCGAGACAAAATCAGATCTAACTGACCGACGAAGTCAATAGCGCTAGCTATTGATGAGGAAGAAGTTAGATCTGATGAAGTCGCAGCCGTCATCTGCAGGCCAAATTTAGTCAAAACTCTAGTTTTAACACTATCCCTATTTTTTCATGAATTTTTGCTCACCCAAGAATCCCAATAGGATTACAATTGGGTGCAAATGCTGCGATTTTTTCTTGTAAAACTCATCCGCCTTTATCAGCTCTGCATCAGCCCGTTTTTAGGGCAATGTTGCAGGTTCTATCCAACGTGTTCAGATTATGCTATCGAGGCTGTGAATAAACATGGCTTCTTTAAAGGTTGCTGGCTGACGGCTAAACGGTTGGTGAAATGCCATCCCTGGCACAAGGGCGGCATAGATGATGTGCCTTAAGCCTGTCTAATGTGACTTTGTCAAGTTAGGGTCTTTCGTTGAGATTTACATCAGTTTTTTTGCGATCCATTTCCCATGGTTCCCAATTAAAAAGTGCACGAGGATGCAATTGGCGATTGCCCACTCGTGCTCTTCGATGCCCATTTCGATCACTATAAAAAAATTGTCCTGTCCAACTTTGTGCTTTTGTCTCAACGACGATTCCACCTAAATAGGTCTGAAATTGGCATCATATCTCCTTTTATTTGTCTGAAAGTTTGGCGATCATCACAGCTTCTGCTAATTGAGAATCTGTGATCGATAAATTATTGCGGCCCCAGCACGCATCTTCTCCTGACCCATGATAGTAGCCGCCATTTTGAAATTTTTGCGCCACAATAGTGTAAACTCGTCCCCGCAAATCTGCAGAACCATTTCTGAAAAGATCCACCATTCTTTGGGTTTGGGTCATGTTTGTATTGAACAAAAACTGGGCGATCTCATCTTGTGGATTGAATTCGTTGGTTGCGAAATCCTCTAAAGGAGTTCCATGGATGTAACCGTGATTGCCGTTAGAGCGGCTCAAATCCAGATGGGAAATGTCTGAGGGAGGAACTCCTCCTGCTGCTTTTTGGAAAACGTGTCGATAGAGGCTTGCTTCTCCTTTCATAAGCTCATCTTTGGGATGGTGAACAATTAACGTTTTTCCTTTGAGATTGTCCAATGCTTTTGCGGTGTTGATGTTCCAGTTTAACAGCGAGGTAAACAATCCTGCTAAGAAGGCAACAGGTCTTGAGAGGATGTTCTTGAGGGTGTCATTGATCTTTGTAAATGATCTGTCATTCACATAATTTCCAGTAGCTTCTGGGTGCATTGCCTTAACTGTCGAGGCAATTCCCGCTCCCAATGAATACCCATAAAAATGGATATCCTTAGCTGGAACTTTGAGTTCATTTTTTACAAACTGATAAATGCTATCGCTATCGAGGTAGAGATCTTTTGCATTCTTGGGCAGATTAGGAGTTCCATCGCATCCTCGAGGGTCAAAATAAACGAAATTATAAGGAATTTCCCTGAGCGCCGCCTCTTTCATCACCCAATCAAAAGCCCCTTGTTTGCTGTGCATCGCATTGGGTTGAAAGAATAGGACAGTGGGAGAGGTATGAGTTGCTGCAGCATTTTTAAAGAAAGTTCCTTCAATCTCCACTCCATCGGGGGTTGTCACTTTAATGGGGTTGGGCGTGAAGTTGTTTTTAATTAATTTTTCCTCCGCAGAGGTCGGGTTAGTCCATTTTCTTTGGAAGTTTTTGTCGATCTCCGCGATATCATCTTTTGTTCTTCTTTGGGAAGGAACAATAAGAGCGCCTGCAATTTTATTTAAAATAAAAAAAGCGTATCGAGTGATTTTGTTAATAAAAGATTCATTTAAATGTTTGTTCTGCTCTGTCCAAACCGCTTTGAAAGTCAAAGGTTGAGGAGCAGAAATAGTGATATTTGGCATCTTTTTTCCTCTTTTTTTGGATCATTATAAATAATATGCAATTAAATGTGAATGAATAATCTGTTTTTAATAACAGAAAAAAATAATGAAATTATTTTTTATTTCTTGGGGTTTTCAGGAATTTCAAGTTTTTTGCCAGGAAGCAACTTCTCGGTTTCCATCCGATTAAGACGCTTGATCTCCTCTATAGTGACATGATATTTGCGAGCGATTTTCCAGAGGCTATCGCCGACCTCGATCGTATGAATGATTTTTTTGGTGGTTAGAGCAGATGCGATGGGAGCTGCTGTTGGGATAATCAACGGTTGGCTTTGCTCCTTTGGCTTCAGGACATCGTCTTGAGGAAGGAAGCGCCTGAGTGCAAGTGAGTGGTCGTAGGGCTCAGGCAATGGTTCTGAAATAGAAGCATAAAGAATAGCCGCTGCTCTTTTCCAAACGCTATCAGAGCGGGGGGATAGGAGAAGCCCTTTTGCAAACTTTTCTATGGGGAGCGTTTTTTCAGGATAAAGATCTAAAAGCGTAAGTATTTGAGCATCATCAAAACGCTTGATGACAAACTCTGAATCGAAATCGAGCAATAGCCTGGCAGCAATTTTTGAGCGACAATTAAAATATTCTATTAATAAATGACGTCTATGCTCAGGTTGCAGGTCTGCAAGAGAGCACTGCCAAAGAGAAATTTCAGAAAGAGTTTTCCACTCCCCTTCGACAATCAGATCGACTAGTTGCTCTCCAGAGAGATCAACCCCTGTTTTAGAAAGAAGAGTGTGGGTAGCGTGGTACTCACTGGTGAGATAAAAAGCCTCGAGAAGAGAGGCATCATAGTTTGGGCTTAAGCGTTTGAGTTCATAGAAAAGACCTTGTGAGGTTATTGGCCATTTTTCTGTTTTTGCAAAATTTAAGATCGCCTGAAATTGCTGATCGGCAAGACCTGGAAAAACAGGGATGTCGATCGCCTCTTGCTCATCGTTATTGATGAGAGGGATGACTCTTTTTTGTAGATTTAGATTACCCAGGGCCTTATCTAGATTAAAGTGATGGAAGGCAACAAGGCAGGCTAAAGCTAGATCCCGTTTTCTCAATCCCTCTTCGATATGATCCTTATTTTCTAAACGAAGGATCAGCTCTTGAAATGGAAGTACGGAATAGGAACGGATGAGCTGAGCATTTGTGGGATGGGCCTCTTTAGAACCACTCATTAGAGGGGCATGCTCGACAGTAAAAGTTTCTTGTTTGTCTTTAAGAACAAAATAGACAAATGTGGCTATAAAGCCGATATTCAGGGTACCGCTGATAATGAGCGCTTGGGTGAGCCACTTTGTGCGGGCAACCCATGGGTTGGTATTGGAGCGTGGCAACATTAGATTTGCAGGGTTTTGTGGAGTTTGGTATAACTATACTTCCATTATATTAAATTTTCCCCCACTTTTATGAAAGTCCCCTTATCTTGGCTAAAAGAATACTTAAGTTTCACCCAGTCTCCTCAAGAGCTAGCTGATGTGTTGACCCTTGCTGGAATTGAGGTGGAAGGGATAGAAGCATCCCCTCTCCAGTTCAGTGGAGTTGTTGTGGGTAAGGTGCTAGAAACCAGCAAACACCCTTCTGCAGATCGCCTCACCGTTGCTAGAGTGAGCGATGGCAAAGAAGAATTTCAAGTCGTCTGCGGGGCCCCGAATTGCCAAGCTGGAATGAAAACAGCTTTTGCAAAAATTGGCGCAACGCTCTGCGATGAGACGGGGAAATCATTTAAGATCAAAAAGAGCAAATTGCGGGATGTCGAATCCTTTGGAATGCTTTGTGCCGCAGATGAACTAGGTCTTGGCAGCGGCGAAGGGATTATGGAACTGTCCGATGCTTTTGAAATCGGGGTTGATTTAACCTCCTATTATTCTGATGTGATCCTAGATGTCTCTCTCACGCCCAATCTGGGGCATTGCATGAGCATCTTAGGATTAGCAAGAGATCTTGCTGCACAACTTGAGCTACCTCTTAATGAAAAAAAATTTGAGATCAGCGAAGAAGCGGATCCGATTGAAAAATTCATTCAAGTCCAACTGATCGATCAGAGACAATGCCCTCGCTATGCTTGCAGAGCGGTGCTAGGAATTCAAGTAGGCCCATCACCTGAGTGGCTGCAAAAAAAAATCGAGGCCTGCGGTGTACGCAGCATCAACAACGTCGTTGACATAGGAAATCTGATCGCCCTTGAGCTTGGACAACCTTTACATATGTTCGATTATGACAAGATCGATGGCAAAAAGATCATTGTCACCTCTCAGACCGATTACAAAGAGATGGAAACCCTTGATGGGATTAGCCGGGCCATTCCTCCCGAATCGCTTTTGATTTGCGATGGAGCTGGGCCCCTCTGTTTTGCTGGTGTGATGGGGGGCTCTGCAACAGCTGTGACAGAAGCTACGATAAATGTCCTCATCGAAGCCGCTTATTTCTCTCCCCAATCGATCCGAAAAACAGCTAAGCTCATTGAGTTAAAGACCGATTCTTCTCTAAAATTTGAAAAGGGGATCGATCCCAATCACATCATTGCCGCTCTAGATTACGCAGCCTATCTGCTTCAGAAAGTGGCCGGCGGCAAAATTGCAAAAGGAGTGATTGATCATAAAACGCATCAGTTTTTGGAAAAAAGAATCCTCTGCCGCACAGATCGGGTCAACAAACTGATTGGATTGCATTTGAGTACACATGAGATCGCCCAGTTGTTAGGAAGGCTTGGAATCCATATTGTCGAGGAGGGGCTGCATGCGCAACTCTTTAGCATTCCCACCTACCGTAACGACATCACAACAGAGATTGACCTTATCGAGGAAGTTGCCCGCATCTATGGTTATAACAAGATCCCCAAACAGATACCAGAACATGTCTCTTCGTTAATCTCTAATGCACCCATTTATGAGCTCGAAAAGAATGTCCGCACCCGCCTGATTGCCCAAGGATTGCAAGAGCTCCTCACATGCGATTTGATCAGCCCTGCCCAAGCTAGCATGACCTTTGAAAATGCAATGGGGAAAGAGAGCCTGATCGAAGTACTGCACTCCCACTCCATCGATCAATCAGTGCTAAGAACCTCAATGCTGCCAGGTCTTTTGCAAGCGGTGAAATATAACTTTGATCATGGCAACTCCAACATTGCAGCCTTTGAAGTTGGCCGAATCCATTTCAAACAAAATGACAACTATTTAGAACCTTCAGTAGCTGGCATCATTCTAAGCGGAAAAAGAGCCCCCTACCACTATAATCCCAAACCGGAAGAGTTCGATTTTTTCGATCTTAAAGGGATCATTGAAAACCTAATCGGGGGGCTGAAAATCGATGGCCTCTATTTTGAAGCTTCCCATCTGCATAATTTTCACCCAGGGAGACAGGCAAAAATCAAAAAAGGGGATGTTACTCTCGGCGTGATCGGCGAGGTTCACCCTGAGCGTGTAGCAAAAATTGATATCCCGGCACGCATCTTTTTTGCAGAACTTGAGCTCAATGGGCTCTTGCCTCTCCTCTCTCACCATTGGAAAGTTGCAGAACTCTCTTCATTCCCCGGTTCTGAAATCGATTGGACAATTACACTTGATGAGAGGATCCCCATTGAGACAATCTTAAGCTCAATTCGCGCTCTCCCCTCCCGTCTGCTTGAAAAAGTAATATTTTTAGACCTTTACAAAAGTGAGCAAATCGGCAAAGATAAGAAAAACGCAACTTTCCGCTTTTTCTATCGCGATACAGAAAAGACGCTTGCATTTGAGACGGTAGAAAAAGAGCACGCACGTATTATTAATGCCGTAAAATTCTAGTTAAAACGAGGTCTATATATGAATAACAAGCTTTTCACACTCCTCGGTGTTTTGGGTCTTGCACTGTGCGGATGTAATGATAATAAACAAGATGAGAATGTCATTTCGCAGCGCTACATCCACAAATACGGCTATGCGGTTTCTCAAGAAGAATGGGAATCAAAAAACTTTCCTGGACAAATCATTACAAACCTTGCCGATGGTGTTACCGTGACGACCACGGTTGAAAATGGAATTAAGCATGGACCGACAACGCATACTTTTCCCCACAGCCAAACCGTCCAATATTATGCTCTCTATAATCAGGGAAATAAAGTTAAAGAGGTCTCCTATGATCCTGCGGGATTTCCTGTAGAGGAATGGATCCAACTCTCCCCCACACGCTACTCGATCACCATGTGGTATAAAGAGGGCTCTCCCATGCTCGTTGAGGAATTTGTCGGCGAGGAACTACTCGAAGGGCAATATTTTACTGCCTCTAATGAATTAGAATCTCGAGTAGAAAAAGGCGCAGGTGTGCGTATTCGCAGGGATAGGACCGGGGTACTACTTGCCAAAGAAATGTTCCAGGAAGGATACGCTGTCCAGAAAGACACCTTTTATCCTAACGGCGCTCCTGAATCGACTGCTTCCTATTTCCAAAATGCTCTCAATGGACAAAAGCGCACATTTTCTCAAACAGGGGAACCGCTTGCCATTGAAGAATGGGTGAATGACAAACTCGAGGGAAAATCGACATATTTTAGAAACGGCAATCGCTATGTAGAGATCACTTACCATGACGGTCTAAAAGATGGGGTCGAGCGCCACTTTATCGATGGTGAGATCGTCTCCCAAGAGATCGCTTGGATCAATAATTACAAGCATGGTCAATCTGTATTCTACGCCGATGGCAAACCCGAGAGCCAATGGTTCTACCTAGGAGAGCTTGTCACCAAACGCAAGTTCGACGAATTTAACCGTCTCGATGAGATTATCTCCCATCTCCCTTATAGCGAAGAGAACTCCAATCGATAGAGGGAATTGCAAATTATCTCATTTACCAGCGGCCCACACGTCCGCCTTACCCTTGAATTTGAAGAGCTCAAACTAAAAAAAACCTCACTTAGCTTAAGTGGTGGTTTTGAGTGTGAGATGATAGGATGGGGAGGAGATCAGCTAAAAACTGATCTTCTTTCCTTTTTAGAAAATTATACAAAGCACCAAGTTGAGATCTGCCCATTACCACTGGACATGCTTTCCCCTTTTCGACAAAAAGTGCTCACTTCCCTTCAAAGGGTTCCCTTTGGGTCTGTGGTTACCTATGGAGAGCTTGCAGATTTATCAGGTTTTCCAAGGGCAGCGCGCGCTGTTGGGAGCACATGCCATCACAATCCCTATCCGTTGTTCATCCCATGTCACAGAGTCATTGCACAGGGTAGAAAAACGGGGGGCTTTGCCTTTAACATAGAAATAAAGAAGCGCCTTCTGGATTTTGAAGAGAATTACCTTTTGGGGTCGGGCAACTCTAAAATAATACGCTCTTGAGGATCGGGAAGGTCGCCCGCAATCACTTTGCGGTCTCTTTCTTGATCAGAAACCCAATCCTCCTCCTCATCTGCCATGACCATGTTGTCATAATCAGGTTCCACCTCTTCCTCTTTTTGAGAGCAGGAAGAGAGGGCAAACAATGCCATCAGGGAAAAAAGGAGCGGTAAGTGCTTCATAGAATCCTCATTTTAGTCTAACTGTCTGGACTTTAGCCATTGGAGCGGGGGGATTTTTCTAGATAGGGCCCGCAGGCAGCGGGAATTTTGTAATGGTAGGCTCGAATATGCCACCATTACAAAATTCCCCCTACCTGGGGGGGGGCTATCTGGGAAAAGAGCCCCGCTCCAATGGCTAAAGTCCAGACTGTAAATGAATCTTTCTTTTTAGCAAACATTGGCACGCTTCTGGCATCTAATCCTCTATTACCACTAAACCTTTAGGGAGAGAGTATGAACAATACACAGATGCTCAAGAAGATCTCTGAGTTGGAATCGATTAATGATCAGCTCCAAGCCGAAATACGCTATCTCGACCGGTTGCTCAAAGAGATCGGGTTCCAAGAGGGGTTAAAGACGTTAAAATTTGCTGCAAAAGAGCTGATTGAGCGCGATAAAATATACCCCGATCGGGATATAGAGGAATCTGAAAAGTAAGCTCACTCTAACAGAGCAAGAAGGTCATCAATTGTGGTCGGGATGAATCCCTCCTCCGACTCAAGCAGGTTTTTGCCAAGAGCGCTCTTATGCTCTTTTAGGCTCATGATCTTCTCTTCAATGCTCAAAGCTGTGACGTAGCGGCGTGCAATGACTGTGCCCTTTTGACCGAACCGATGTGCTCTATCGATTGCCTGATTCTCTGCAGCCTCATTCCACCAAGGATCATAGAGAAACACGTAGTCGGCTGCAGTGAGGTTGAGCCCCACACCACCAGCTTTTAAGCTGATCAGAAAGATCGAGATCTTTTCATCTTCCTGAAATTGCCGAACTATCTCCTCTCTATCTTTAGTGCTTCCATCCAGGTAGACATAATTCCATCCCTCCTGTCTGACGCATCTTTCGATCAGTTTCAACATCGAGGTGAACTGACTGTAAATGAGCACTTTCTGCTTTTCTTCAACAACCTCCTGAAGATCAGAGATTAACCTCTGTAGTTTGGCAGAAGATTCTTGTAGCTTCTCTTCTTGCGGCTCCTCGACAAGCCAAGGGTGGGCACAGATTTGTCGCAGGCGCAAGATCGTCTCGAGAATCTCCATCCGATGGGATGCCGCCCCATCGAGGCTGACCTTTTTGAGCAGCCCAAGTCTTGTGTTTTTAAGCCACCTGTCATAGGTACACCTCTGAGAATCTGTCATTTCGATAAATAGAGTCTGCTCAAGTTTTGGCGGAAGCTCGAGACTAACTTGCTCTTTTTTTCGCCGAAGCAGGAAGGGGCGGATCTTCTTTTTTATTTTAGAGAAATAATGGGCATTGGAGTGCCCTGCTTGCAACTGAGATTGAAAGTACCCCTTTTCTCCGAGCAGATCAGGTTGTAGAAAGTGAAAAATCGACCAGAGATCCTCTAGACGGTTCTCAATAGGGGTTCCCGTGATAGCAAGACGGGTTCTTCCCTGTAAAGAAAAACAGGCTTGCGCTGTTTGGCTATTCCAATTTTTAATGGCTTGAGCTTCATCGAGCACAACAACTCGATACTCTAATTCTTGCAACAACTGCGCATCGATGCGCAATAGCGCATAGGAGGTTAGAATGATCTGCTTAGCGGCAAGTTCTGCTTTTGTGCGCAGCCGCTCTTTTCCCTCATGGCGATAGACAGAGAATGAGGGAAGGAATTTTTCGATCTCCCGCTGCCAGTTAAAGATCAAGGAGGTCGGGACAACAATAAGAATGGGCTCTAAAATTGATATTCCGTATAGCTGGGAAAAAAATGCCAGGACCTGGACGGTCTTTCCTAGTCCCATTTCATCAGCTAAAAGCCCTCCAAAACCCTCTTCATCCAAAAATTTGAGCCATTGCAGTCCTTGCATTTGATAGGGGAAAAGGGTGCCCCGGAAATTTTTTCCTGCCTCAGTGGGCAAGCTAGGGGAACAACTTGCCATCCTGGAGATCTTTTCTTTGAGATCCTCTTTAATGGGTAACTTTTCCAAAAATGGCTGCAAAAGACCCAATTGATTTTTCTTGAGGGTAATACCTTCACTTGTGATTTCTTGATCGGTGAGGTCTCCCCATTGTTCCTGAAATTCTACTGGGTCGATGAGGGCAACTGTTTTAGGAGAGAGCTCGACAAAATGCTCCCTGCGATTAAATGCTCCCACTAAATCTTTCAGGTCGACCTGATGTGCGTCATAACAAACCTTTGTTTTCATGATGATGTGAGAATCGGTTAGCTCTGCATCGAAATCTACCCCCTTTTGCCGTAGGACTTTTCTGCCCTGCGCATCGATCACTTCCCAGCCAATTTCTAAAAGAAAAGTCAAACTCTTGGCTACTTTGTCCAAAGGGCAATAAAAATGGGATTGATCGACGATTTTTTTAATGAAATCGGTTTCTAACAGATCTTTTTCCCACCCTTTTTCACTTTTGGGATTTCGAAAAGAATTAGGGATCGGATCATGAGCAGCACATTTCCCATAGGCTCCATAGTCAAACCACAGGTCGGCAAATCCTCCATGCCTATCTGCAAGGATCAAAACAGGAAAAGGATCGATGATAAGAGCGGATTTGTCCCCTTTCCAATCGATTCTGAGATCCCCTTCTACATCATCTAAAAATTTGGTAAGCTCTGTTCCTTCTAAAATAAACGTTCCCAAGGAGGCTAAAGCCATCCATTTTTCAGAAATCTCAGGCTTTACCGCATGGATTATTCCTCCTTGAATCACCCAAGGAGAATCGGCGGCAAAGACAAAGTCGGATCTGGTTAAGGGACAAGGGGTGCCATTCAGTAGAAGGTAACCAGTGAACTCAGCCCTGCCTGGAGATAGGTGGAGTCCTTCCAAGTACAAATCCAATACAGTGAAGGGATCGATAATGACCTTTTTTTCACGAAAAAAAACACGTCCGGTCGTTCCCAATAATTTTAACACATCAAATGCTCTATCTGCCGAGACAAGTCCCCCTCCTTTTAGAAGAATCTCCAAAGCACTTTTTTCACCGGAAGTTTTTGCCAAAGAAAGGAGAGGTTGCTTTAACCTAGAAACGGCAGTTGGAGACGACAAATTGACACAACCTTTTGATTCAGAATCTTGCATCACTTTGCCATCTCGAACTGCCGTTTCTAGGTTTAAGGGAGGCATAATAGAAACCTTTAAGTAATTTTTACCGTTTCTATTTTCACTCTCTACATGGTAAGTTAAGTCTGTCATAAAAGATGAAAAATCATGGATAAATTAAAAATTTGGCGGCCTGAGGTTTCTTGGGAAGAGGCAGAGCAAAAATGGGATGAGGAAAGGGAGCGCTTAAAACAATCCCAGCCGCTTAAGACATTGCGGGAGCTCCCCAAAATGCCGGGAATCACCAAGGAAACGGCAAAAGGTTTAAAATTCAAAAGCATCAAATACCTGCTATCCAATGATCCAAAACGGATTTTCCCCCGCTACTTTTTCAAACATCCGCTGAAGTATACCCTAGGATTTCTAAAGTCTGTATGGAAAAAACATAGCTTTAAGCGCGACGGCGATTTTTTCTTCTATGGCATCAAGAATACGGAAGAATTTCAAAAAAAAGCTTTAAAAGACAACACCCTGCTCGTCGTCGGCTTCTCTTATTGTCATAAACCCTTTGAATGTCCTTCAGGAAGGTTCTCTCCCCAGTGCATCCACGATCCCAATCATCCTGTATGCCGCCAGTGTTTCATCGGTAAGGCAGTGAATGCACTCCCTTTGGAAGCTAGGATCACGCCTCTTTTCATCACAACGATCCACTACATTGGGGAAAAATTATTTGAAATCACTGAAACAAACCCAGATAAAAAAATTCTTTTTTTGATTACCGCTTGCCAGATGACACTCGAGATGTTCGGCGATTGGGGAAATATGATCGGCAGCAAAGGGATCGGCGTGCGCCTTGATGGAAGAATCTGCAATACGATGAAAGCTTTTGAACTCTCAGAAAATGGAATCAAACCCGGCCTTACTGTCGTGCTTCCAGAAACTGAGGAGCGTATGCTCTCTCTGATTAAGATGCTGTGGCACAAAGGTGCGCACGACGAAAAGGCTTAGGTTTTTCCTTGTTTTCAAACTTACGCAAACGAGTAGCATGGGTACACTCCTCTTTACAGCATCCCTTTAATTTTTCCGCACAGGCAGGGCATGATAAGAAGAGCTCGTTGCAATCCATATTGGCACAATTGTAATAGGTATCAGATAACACCCCGCAATGGCTGCAATGGCTAATCACCTCATCTGTTTTCCCATCGATCGGAACTGCAAGGCGGTCATCGAAGACAAAGAGTTTTCCCTGCCACTTGTCATGCCCTTCTTCAAGCCCATAGTTGATCACACCCCCATCGAGCTGGTAGACATTCTCAAATCCTTCCTGTTTCATTAGGGCTGAGTAAAGCTCGCAGCGGATCCCCCCTGTGCAATACATCATGACCTTTGTCTCTTTGGGATCGCGCTCTTCCTTTAGCTTGCGAGCAAATTGAGGAAACTGGCGAAAGGTTTCCAATCGGGGAAGCTCTGCCCCCTCGAAATGACCAATGACCCACTCGTAATCGTTGCGCACATCTAAGACAATGGTTTTATCATCGCGCTGCTCGAGCATCTCTTTCCATTTTTTTGGAGAAAGATGCTCACCTGTCATCGCAATGTCAACCTTTTCGTCGATGGCGACAATCTGCTTCCGATACTTCACAACAGCCCGTGGAAAGACATGCTCCGGATAACGGTGGATCTTAAAAACCACATCCTTGAAGGCAGGATTGCTCTTTAACCATTGCTGATAGGCAGCCGAGGCCTCCTCAGATGCACTCATTTGCCCATTGATCCCCTCCTCCGAAATATAAACACGGCATCGGATGTCTTTATCCTTCAAAAATTCTTGATGCAAAGACACCTCTAAATGCGCATCTTCAATGGGAGCAAAGTAGTAGTAAGCTAGAATGTGGTACATAGGGGTATTCTCAGACATAAAACATCCGTTTTTAGAAAAAAGAAAGAATAACGGAAAGAGGGTTATGAAAACAAGAAAAAGGCCCTTCCGGTTTCTTTAAGGAAGGGCTGGAGGATTTATTCAAGGGCAAGAAATAAGCCCTTGGGGAAATTAGTATTCAACTGCTTCGAGGTATTTTTTGCACCACACTTAAGTATCACACTAAAACAACTGCCATCTGCTGGCATTATAAATTATACTAAATTTAGTAATATAAATAAACATTTTCCGTCAAAATTATTAATACTTAATTATCAATGACTTATAACATATATATTAGGCTGTAATTCAATAAAAATTAGCACATAACTCTTTTATTATGAGTAAACTAAATGTTTTTTGCAGAGAATTTCAAGGGCTTCTCAGGCAGCTGCGGACGGTTCAAGACCAAAATAAATCCGAAATCGCAAGTGATCCATTTACAAAAATTTGAGGGTGTATTAGCATACATCTTTATTGCTAAATTCTTTGAGTTATTTTAGGAGATACAATGGTTCGATACACTGGCCCCAAAAATCGCATTGCTCGCCGATTTGGAGCGAATATCTTCGGGCGCGCTCGCAATCCGCTGCTTCATAAACCCAATCCCCCTGGAGTGCACGGAGCCAAGCGCAAGAAGAAATCCGACTTCGGCCTTCAATTAGAAGAACAACAGAAATTGAAAGCGATCTACGGGATGCTCACACAGACGCAGCTCGTTCGCTACTATAAAGAAGCTGTGCGCTCTAAAGGCAACACACCTTCTATGTTCATCGAGCGCCTCGAGTGCCGCTTGGACAGTATCGTATACAGACTTAAGCTAGCGCCCTCTATTTTTGCTGCACAACAGCTCGTTGCCCATGGCCACGTCCTTGTCAACGGCAAAAAAGTCGACCGCCGTTCATTCTTTGTCAGACCCGGCATGGTCGTTTCGATCAAGCCAAGATCTCAGCAAATGCCGATCATCAAGCAAAGCATCGAGAGCGTGGCACAGAGTATTCCAGAGTACCTGACAGCAGACCATGCAAAGTTTTCAGGACAGTTGCTAGTCGCTCCTGCGATCGACCAAGTTCCATTCCCTATTCCTTTGAACGTTCCCTTGATTTGCGAGTTCCTTGCGCACTCAAGCTAAACGCCTCATTTCTTTAAGGAATACATATACTACAAGCAGCTCACTCGAGCTGCTTTTTTGTTGCTTTAGAACCTATCCCAATCAGCTCCAGCACATCCTCTACATTAAGAACCCACGCATAGGAAAAGAAAACCAGCACAAACGTACCGCTCAAAGCTGCAAATTGCATGCACTGTTCCCCTAAGCTACGGGTGAAGATCAACTTTTGCCCTGCAACGATGTTTAACGTGGGGTCGGCTGTCAAATAGAATCCAACAAAAAGCGTAACGCTAGCGGCAATCAGGGAACAGATTCCAATTTTTAAAAGGGAAGAAAAAAGAGTCTTGTCAAAAAGAGGCTGCCCTAGCTTCTTGGAGAGGGAGTAAGAGAGATAAAAGTAATTGAACCAGGCAGATAAACTGGTTGCCATCGCAATACTGATCGCCCCTAAATGTAATCCAAACACGAAAAAAGAACTAAGGAGCACATTGATGACCACAGCAATGACAGATCCAAGCATGGGTGTGCGAAACTCCTTACTTGCATAAAAGGCAGGAGCTAAGAGCAAAACAAACACCGCAGGAACTAGCCCCAGTCCATAACCCCAAAGACAGAGGGTAGTTTGATACGTTGCCTCGTTACTAAAATCGCCATGCCCATATAGAAGATTGATGCCGGCAATCCCAAGAACAAAAATCCCCAGAGTACAAGGAAAGATGAGACTGAAACTGCGCGTAAATGCAAAGCGCAAAAGTTTGAGGTAATGATCTATATTTGAGCTTTTAAGCGCTCGCGATAGGGGAGGAAGAAGAGCTGACGATAGAGCAATTCCAAAAAGTGCAAGGGGTAATTGTTCAATGCGGATTGCATACCAAACGAAAGCTGGGCCCTCAAGCGATGCGCACCTGGCAAAGATCGCATCGAGCGCGCTGTTGATCTGAACTGCTGCTACACCAAAAACACCTAAAAATAAGGGTTTTACTATCTGCCGTAGCTCCGAGGAAAAGAGTTGGGGGGAAAAACATTCCTTCCAGCTCAAATGAAGTTTCATGTGAGACAGTAGCGAAGGGGTTAGGATCGCCCATTGGAAAAAGAAGGCCGCAACAATGGATAAACTCAGTGGAACGACAGCAACAGAGGGGGGAAGGTCTTTCAAAAAAAAAGCAGCGGCAATCCAAACCACATTAAATGCCGCAGGAGCAAAACCTGTTAAAAAAAATTTCCTCTCACATTGCAAAAAGGAGCTGCTTAAGCCAAATAAGCAAATAAACAGAATCCCTGGCAGCATTAAAATCGTCAGATAGAGGATTTGCGCATTATCTGGTTGTAAATGACCCCAATTGAGAAGGGCAATTAAAAGAAGTTCGATTGCACCAATGAGCAGAATCAAAAAAAGATTAAGCGAAAAAAAGAGATCGCGAAAAAAATGGACCCCTTTTTCAGCAGAAGTTGCGCGAATTTGCTCAAAATGGGGAATAAAACCCGATGAGATCGGCCCTTCTCCAAATAGACGCCGAATCAGGTTTGAAAAGCGAAAAGCGACCATAAAGGCGGCAATTGCAGGATTGCTGCCAAAGGCGATCGCCATGCTCATGTCTCTTCCTAGCCCCAAAAGGCGGCTTAAAAAAGTTCCTGATAAAAACGCAAAGGTCGATCGGGAAACGGTTTTTGTGGTATCTTCGGCCATGAGCGCAACCCTCGGGTGGACAATTAATTTGGATAGATACTACTATATTGGCAAAACCAATGTTATCAATATGAAAAAGACACCTGCTGAAGAACTTCTCATCGGCGCACACACTTCTGCTCAGGGAGGTGCTTATCATGCCATTTTGGAAGGGATGGAGATTGGCGCTACCACGGTTCAGCTTTTCACCGCCAACCAAAAACGGTGGGAAGCAAAACCCATCAGTGACGAAGATGCGGCCCTTTTCAAAGAGGCTCTTGCATCCACAGGCCTTACAAAAATCATGAGCCATAGTAGTTACCTCATTAACTTAGGCTCGCCCAACAAAGATGGGTTGCAAAAGAGCCGCCATGCATTTAAAGAAGAACTCAAACGGTGTCAGTTGCTGGGATTATCCTTTCTCAATTTCCATCCAGGAGCCGCTTTGGATGGGTCGGAAGAGGCATGCTTAGATACCATTGTAAAGAGCTTAAGCGGTCTAGAAGATCTTCTTCATAAAGGCTCGACATCCCTTGTGATTGAAACAACAGCTGGACAAGGATCTTCTGTTGGCTGGCGCTTTGAGCATTTGGACTACCTCATCGATCGAGTGCATAAAAAAATCCCCATCGGCGTTTGTATCGATACATGCCATATCTTTGCTGCCGGGTATGATATCCGCACAAAGGCTGCTTGGGAAGAAACACTCTGTGAATTTGAGCGGATCGTCGGATTAAAATACCTCCATGCCCTTCACGTCAACGATTCGATGAAACCGTTGGGCTCCCGCAGAGATCGCCATGCCCCATTAGGAAAGGGGGAAATTGGGATCGAGTGTTTTAAAGTGATGATGACCCACCCTAAACTAAGAGAGATCCCCAAATATCTAGAAACCCCAGATGGGCCTCCCCTTTGGAAAAAAGAAATCGCCCTTTTAAGAGAATTTGCGCAATGAAACACACAAAGATTAAAAAAATTGAAGCTTCCGACATCGGTAGAACACTTACAGTCTGCGGATGGATCCGCACAATACGTCAGCAAAAAACATTCTGCTTTATCGAACTCAATGATGGCTCCACCTTGGCCAATTTGCAGATTATCCTCGATGAAACCATGGCAGGCTATACGGAGACAACTAAACAGCTCTCTACCGGAGCCTCGATTGCAGCAACAGGGGAACTTGTCGCATCACTAGGTCAGAAACAAAAATGGGAAATTAAAGCCTCCCAAATCACCCTCTTTGGGTCATGCCCTGAAGAGTATCCCTTGCAAAAAAAACGCCATTCCTTTGAATTCCTGCGTACAATCGCCCATTTGCGCCCCCGGACAAATACGCAAGGCGCAGTCGCTAGAGTGCGCAATGCACTCTCGATCGCCACTCACCTCTTCTTTCAGGAGAAAGGATTTCTCTATGTGAATACTCCGATTGTCACTGCCTCAGATTGCGAAGGAGCAGGAGAACAGTTCCTCGTAACAACACTCGATGTCAACAAGCCTCCCCGCCATTCCGATGGCTCAATCGACTTTACTCAAGACTTCTTTGGCAAACCCGCCTACCTCACCGTTTCCGGGCAGCTCAACGCAGAAACGCTTGCCTGCGCACTCTCCGATGTCTACACTTTCGGCCCCACCTTCCGCGCAGAGAATTCCAACACCTCGCGCCATCTAGCTGAATTTTGGATGATCGAACCTGAAATGGCATTTGCAAACCTTAAAGACGATATGGAGTGTGCAGAGAGTTTTCTCAAATTCCTCTTTAACTATGTGCTAAAAAACTGTGCGGAAGACATGGAGTTCTTTGATGCATTCATCGAAAAAGGGGTCATCGATCGTCTAAGACATGTCGTAGAAACTCCCTTTGCAACCCTTACCTACACAGAAGCTGTTGAAATCTTAAAAAAATCAGGAAAAAGCTTCCAATACCCTGTAGAATGGGGAAGCGATCTACAATCAGAACATGAGCGCTATTTGGCAGAAGAGCACTGCAAAAAACCAGTCATCCTCACCGACTACCCCGCAAAAATCAAAGCGTTCTACATGCGCGATAACGAAGATGGCAAAACGGTTGCTGCAATGGACGTGCTCGTCCCCAAGATCGGCGAAATCATCGGCGGAAGCCAGAGAGAAGAGCGGTTGGATCGTTTAGAAAAGAAGATCCTCGACTTCGGTCTAAAACCGGAGGACTACTGGTGGTATCTCCACTTACGCAAATACGGCTCTGTCCCCCACGCAGGCTTCGGGGCAGGCTTTGAGCGCCTGGTGCAGTTCACAACCGGCATGGAGAACATCCGCGATGTGATCCCCTTCCCCAGGTTCCCTGGCAATGCTGAGTTTTAATGGAGCTTGCGTTCAAAAAAATAACTGCACAACCTGACAGGCTCCGACAGAAAAAAATTATTTATATCCTTGTTCTTGAGTAAACAGTAATAACCTGAGTAATGGGTTTCTTCCCTCAACATCAACACAGATTTGCGATGAGATTGCCCTTGTTTTTCCAAAGGTAATAGCCGAAGGCCCCTATACCTTTGGAAAAACAAGGGCAAGATCACGCAAAGATTGTTGATGTTGAGCGGATTAAACCCATTACTCAGGTTAATACAAATAATTTCTTTTCTATCTAATCCTGTTGGGTCGTACGATTATTTTTTGGACTCAAGTTATAATGTTGAAATTAATTCATGTTTAATTGTAATATCGCTTTACAAAATTAACACAAATCTGTTTTTTTTGAATTAAAAAAATATTAAAAATGGTGGATTATGATCAATGCAAGCAATGGTTTAGATAAAAATTATATTAATTCGAATAGCGATTGTAGCAATTTTGATGCCTATGATCTCCCCTGTTATCATGCAGGCAACTCCTTAAGTACTGAGCCTGCCCTCATTGAAAAAGGAATTTATGGAGCGGCGTTTAAATATAAAAATGAAGAAACCCTTTATCTGCGAATGGAGTTGCTCACTGAAGAAACAGCCAAAAGTTGGGTCTGTTACAAAGAAATGGCCAACTATGTGGCCAACGTCCGGGGACGAGGAGTGCTTAGTGGCCTGGTAAAGGTTGCAGGCACAGAGAACTATCCTGCATATGAAAAAGTGAAAGAAGTTACCGGTTTTACAGAGAAAGAATTTGCTATATTTACAGAAAAGGCTATTCAGCTCAAAAAACGAAATCCTAAAATAGCAACAGTTCTTGCAAGTAATTCTACTGGTTGTCAACATATGGGCACCGGTGCAAATGGATCACAATATATTGTTTATGTGACAAGAAACCCCCATTCTTCGATTAAGACAACAAATACTTATACACTAAAAAATTTTATTGACTCCTATAGCGATATCCTCATCTCGGTTGGATCTAATTTTTCCCAACAAAAGAGCTTTCATAATAGAGGTATTTCTAGAAACCCCCATTGGGTATTTGAGGAGAAATACGCTGGGTTATCGATGTTATTGCATGGATTTACAGGTGCTGTTGCGGCAAAATTTTTTCCTGAAAAAGAAATTATGTTTGTCAGACCTGTGGGCAGTATGCAGTATATCATCAAACAGAATCTTCTTCTTGGAGAAGGGTATATTGAGGACGAAAGTAATGAAAATAAAAAAATTGACATTACTAATTTAGAGACTCAATTAAATGACGACGAAGGTTGGGGGAATTACATTAAACTATCTGCGCTTAAACGGATCTATGATCAGGCGATGAACAGCTAAAAACACAGGTTTCTAGGTTGAAGAGGGGGTAGTAAAAATCCCGCGCTTGGTCTGAGCCAGAACACCGCCGCCTAGACCTAAGAGCATAGCAACAAAGGCCATTAGCATCCCAAACACAGGGATCGCGGTGAGACAGAAATAAAGAATGGTGCCGCAAAAAAAAGCTGGCATTCGGTTGTGCTTGAAACCCACTTTTCCAAACAGCCAATTGGAAACCCAAAAAATCGAATAAACCTTGGCTGTATAAAATCCAATGATGTTAGCTGCCATCAGGGTCAGAGCAAAGGGAGCACCGAGGATCGTCATCAATAATATGAAGGCGGCAAGTGGCAATAAAATTAACAGGATGATTCCAATCCCTAGTGATTTTAAGGGGTGCCATTTAATGGCTTGCAGAGCAGCCTCGAGGTTTTTGTGAAATAGCTTAATTAGAATGAAACCAACGGCAAGCGTGTAAATAAAATTCATCAATGTTGCAAGCACCTTAGATCCAATCAGCAGCCCGCGGATCCAGGTTCCTTGCACATACTTGTGAACAAAAGAGGGGTGGTAGATCACTTGGCCTGCAATGGTAGCGCCGGGATCGATCCATGCCTCTGAACTGCTTCTGTAATCCACATTGCCGCCAATCACGCTTCTTGAGGTGATCCTCATCTGCCCGACATAGGCTTGCAGGTTGTTTTTAATATGGGAAGAGAGGCGAAAATTGGAGGCGATAATTGTCGCATCTGATCCGATGTTTGCAGCCACGTCAACGTTACCAGCTGTTGCAACAAGCCCCCCACCCACTAAGGCAGAAGAGAGTAATTGAAGATTGCCCGCTAAGGCAGTGACATTTCTTCCTATCTGTCCACTGATTAAAATCTGTCCAGCTGCAATGCGGCAATTCTGATTAACCTTCCCTGAAATATCCATGCTTCCCACACAACCCAGGACATCTCCATTGACAACCCCATCGATTACTGCCTGTTCTGCTAGAACATAAACATCCCCATTGACCGTCCCCGAAATCTCGACGCTGCTTCCCATCGCAAAGTAATTGCCGTTGTATACCTGTCCTGCCGGCAACACAATGACGTTATTTTCTTTAGTTAATACATCCTCATCGGCAAAGGCTGAAACCAAAGAAAACATCCATATACCCAAAAAACTTAAAAAAGCACCTTTTGAGCTGGGTGAAACGGCCATGTTCACCTTTACGGCCAGAATTTTGGGCAAGTTGTTTAGGTATAAAAAACAAAGGATTAGGCGCACACAACCACCCTTTTTTCTCTTTGTTGAAAAGAATGCAAATACCGTTGCACTCCGTTTAGAATAATCAACTCAGCCTCTTTGATTTCAATCTGATTTTTCTTTTGTCTGTTTTCAATCAAAGGACTTAAAGATTCCATGTTCAATAAAGTCACTTGGGGGTGGCGTGAAAGACTGGGATCGACATTTCTTGGCACGCTTAAATCAAAAACCAACCGGGTCGTCGGTTCAGACTTTGGCTGGGAAACAATATAATGAGGAGCATTAGATCCACAAATGACCAGCGGAAAATTTTGCCACAAACAAAGCTCTTCCCACGCCATTAATGAGAGGCCGTGCTTTTGAGCCATTTCAGTAGCAGAGGATAACGAGCGGGTACAAAGAGAGAGATTCTCTACCCCTTTTCTTTTAAAATAGGCAATGACACGCCTATTGATCTCTGAGTTGCCGATGAAAAGGATGGGCAAAGTGGATAACTTATCGAGCAGATCCTGGCTAATCTCAAAGAGAATTTTCGCAATAGAGACTTGATTTTGCAAAAGAAAGAAATTAGAGCGAATATTTTTTCCAAGCTTTAACGATTTTTGAAATAGATAATGCATACAACTTGGCAATGAATAATATAAAAGCGTTTGTTCATAGGCAATTTTAACTTGCCTCTGAATTTCAGACTCAGCGACGATCGCACTATCAAGCCCTGAGGTCACTTTAGCTAAATGCAAGAAGCAATCAATCCCAAAATAGGAATAGAGCTTATGCTCAAAGGGAACAAAAATTTCTTCTCTTAGAATGTTGAGAAGTTCACTATGCGCATCTGCCAAATCATTTGCACTAAAATAGATTTCAGTGCGATTGCATGTCGATAAAACAACACAGGCATAGTTTCTGCCAGTTTCACTGATCTTTGCAAATCTTTTCAGACATGCCTTGGAGACAAATTCTCGGATACCAATTTCAGCAGACTTAAAATTAATCCCTAAGACACCAATGTGCATGCATCCCCTGCCCATCACAAAAAAGCTCTTTATAAACTTTGAGTTGATTATACACAAACAAGTTGAAGAATTAATGCTTGGACTTGATGGCACTAAAAATCTCGTTACGAGAAAACCCCTTTCTACACAGCTTTGCCACCATTTTTCTGACCTCATCGGGATCATTGAAATCGATCTTCCTTCCATTTTTCATCAGCCACTTTTGCAATGCATCGCTATTTGAAGGGGCCATCTGTTCCAGGTGGCTTTTAAGCAGATTTTCATCGATCCCTTTTTTTGCCCTCAACTTGAAAAAAACAGCCTTTGCACTCTGAGCTTTTCTCAATTCCTTGGCCACAAGGCGAGCGATCTGCTGGGCATCGTCCAAAAACCCTTTCTCTAAGCAAAAACAGATGATCCCCTTTGCAATCTCCGAAGAGATTCCCTTAGCCTCAAGCTTTGCCATCAGATCTGACGAGAGGTAGCCTCTTTTTGAGAGGAGGTAAAGGGCATATCTTTTCCCCATTTTCTCCTCTTCTTGGATATTCGCTGACATTTTTACCAAAACAGTTGATTATCAATTCGATTTTAATTATTCTCATAATTAACACAACAAAATGTTTTAACTCGGGTTATCTCATGAGCATCCCTAGCAATCCTTTCAATATGCCTCCCAATATCCCCCCATCAGAGCCTGCTCAGCAGTTTACGTCGCAAAACCAACCGGAAAAATTTCAAACAAGCAACGCGGATCCCACAGGCGCTTGGGCCGCTTTCTTGAGCACGCCTGGCCATCCAGCCTCAGCTGAACAAGTTAAAGCATTTATGGAAGGGATGCTTAAAATGTTTAACGTCATTATCCAACAGCAGAATCAGGCGGTCAAGAAAGCCAACGAAAGACTCAAGAGGGCCAGCAAGGAATAGTGGCTAATTCCACTGGGATATGCTATCATAGCTCCCATGGATTCAAAAGAAGAATTAACAGCTGTTTTTACCGTTTCTGAACAAGAGGTTGGGCCCCGCCTCGATAAGCTTCTCACTTGCCGCTTTCCGGAACATTCTCGCGCCTATTTTCAATTTTTAATTGAGCAGGCTTGCGTCTTGGTAAACGGCTTACCCATAAAAAAAAGGGAAATCCCCAAAGTCGACGATGAAATTGAGCTCTATTTTGTTCTGCCTCCCGAGATCTCATTGGAACCCCAGGATATCCCTCTAGAGATCCTCTACGAAGATACCCATATCATCGCTGTCAATAAGCCGGCAGGGATGGTTGTTCATCCAGCACCTGGCCACCCTAGGGATACCTTTGTCAATGCCCTTTTATTCCATTGCCACAACTTAGAGGCTGGAACAGATCCCCTCCGCCCTGGGATCGTCCATCGCCTGGATAAGGACACCTCAGGGGTTCTACTTGCGGCAAAAACTCCACAAGCCCATGCGAAGTTGGTCGAACTCTTCTCTCTAAGACAAATGAAAAAATATTATTTAGCTGTCTGTGTGGGAATACCCAGAGAGGGACTGATCGATGCGGCGATCAAACGCCATCCTACCAAGCGGAAAGAAATGGCCGTGAACTTAACAGAGGGTAAAGAGGCAAAAAGTATTTGTCGTCATTTAGGTAAAAATGAATCTCTCTCTTTAGTTGAGGTACAGCTATTGACAGGGAGAACTCACCAGATCCGCGTTCATATGAAGCACGTAGGCGCCCCCATTTTAGGAGATGCTGTTTATGGATCCTCCACTACAAATCAGCGATACAGCCCTTCAAGGCAGCTCCTGCATGCTCACCGTCTTGAATTCATTCATCCGATCACAGGATCTGAAATTAAGCTGTGCGCCCCGATTCCAAAAGATCTCTTACACTACACGGAATTTCTCAAATAATTTGTCGTATCTATTTGACCTTCAAGGGGATTCATTTTCACCCTAGCAGAATATATGTTTTTTGGTTATCATAAAAAATATGTAGTTTTCTTCTTCGATTGCTATTTCTTTGTGTATTCAAACTGAGGGACGAATTATGAAAGAGTTTGTAGAATATATCGTAAAAAATCTTGTCGACCATCCTGATAAGGTGCGGATCAATGAAATTGGAGGCACGCACACTCTAATCATTGAACTGGCTGTAGAAAAGTCAGATATCGGTAAAATCATTGGTAAGAAAGGCAAAACCATTAACGCAATCCGCACGCTGCTCATGTCTGTGGCTAGCCGCAATGGGATCCGAGTCAATCTTGAAATCATCGAAGACCAAGAGCCTAAAGAGGTTTAAACCAGCTTCGGAAGGTAGGGAGAGATCATCGCCTTGCGAGAATTGATCATACCCGCTTTGAATTTCAAGACCGCAATTGGCAAAGATCCTTTCTTGATGATTGTCTTTTTATGAGCGGGCAAAAAGCTCTCTGTAAAGATTCTCTCATAATCTTTTGCCTTATCGGAATGGAACTCGATGCAAAGACCCTCTTTTTGGATTTGCGGCGATCCGCTGAATGCGCTCAAAAACCCTTTCAAATGCTCAATCGATTGTTCTGTAAAGGGGATCCATATCCACAATTCATCTTGATGTTTGTATTCTCCTTCCGAACCTGCATATAAATCCTCAGCTCCTGCAATTGTGCTGATCATTTGCATGTGGAGATCTACTTGCTTTTGTTCTTGAAAGAAATCTAAAACGAAATGATACCAGCGCTCTTTCAATAGATCGGCATTTTTGGAAAAAATAGAGTAGTTGGAGGCAAACATTTTAGCTTGTCCAACTCTTGCGCATCCATTCTGTTCTTTGGTGTCGGCAAAAAAGCTAGACTCTTTCCCCTGGGCACAATCGATCATGCTCTGTTCGATAGCTTTTTCTTTGGAAAGATAAATTTTGCGATAGAGGGAATACATATCGGCATTTTGCAAAATACAAGAAGAAGCTTTGCGAATGAAATCTTTGTCTCTGGGTATCTTATCTAGAGAAATAACCTCAACATCTAGCTGTAGCATCAGCGACTTAAGTCGATTGATCAACTTTGCCACGCATTCCAAATCGCGCGTGGAAACTTTGGTAAGTAGATCTGTATCATCTAAAATGCCATAAAGAAAATGCATATACTCAACAGCTTCCCGAGCGGAGTCGATAAAAAATGGATCTCTCCCCTCTTCCGCTAGCTGCTTTTGAATAAGACGCCCCATTAATCTTTTATTGGAGGAAGAAGAAAGATCATTTTTTAGTTTTGCAACTTGAGCATCGATCTGTTTTCTATCCATTCCACCTGTGCCAAAACGGTCATTAATCGCAAAGGCCATTTCTGCACAGAGAACATTAGAGGATTGCGTATCGGCAATGATTGCCAATGGGGGAGAGGCCGTTTGCAGGCTGCTCTTATGATGGTCGATGACGCTGATCACTTCCAAGTAGAAAGGGATCTTTGTCTCTTCCCGATTGCAAAAATCGCGCAATGTGACAGTCCCCAGCATGGGTTTATGCAGATCATTGGCATGGATGATCCCTAAGGGGATTAATTTTCCATTCTCATCTGTTGAGGTGACGCTAAGATGCGTATGACTTCCCATTTTACTTTTAATTTCATCGACATCAGCGCGATAATTCACGTATTGAGGTAGATCTCCAAAAACCTCTGTTTTAATCTGCAAAGCCACATTGAGGCGCTCAACAAAATTGCGGACACTTTGAATCGCAGAATCCAAGCCTGTAATGATTTTTTGCAAGTAGTGGAAGATTTTAGGGCGATTTTCAACAAGAGATCCTGAGGAATCAAATAGAGCCGATTTAGGCATTTTCTCAATCAGATCGACAAACCCCTGAAAATCAAACAGGGAGATCTTTTTCATCGCCTTGGCAAATTCTTCAAAGGTTGCGCTAAGGCCCTTGTTTACCTTTAAGACTTTCACCAAATACTCTTGCACATACTTCTTCTGTTTTTCTGTAAATTCTTGAGCGGGATGACTATCTTCTAATTTAATACCTAAAACGGTGGTAATAAAGGGGGGAAGATCTTTTAACGTGAGCTTTTCTTTGGCAAAAAGAGAGATAATTTCCTTGTGAAGGTGATTTTGAAGCCATCTCAAACAAGTGTTGAGCATGACAATGACCTGGCGCACCCCTTCAACATCAAAATCGCGCCAATCTCCCAAATAATATCCATCCCTATCGATGAGTACGATTGCCTGTTGCTCTCCTCCATGATCAATGTTTAGCGTTGATTCATGCGTTTGCTTGTGGATCAACCCTTTTTGGGTCATCAGGTCAATGCCAGAGAGCGCCAACGTCGTTCTATTTTTAGCCAAATAGTTAAATACGTTCTTGCCAAACATCTCATTAAAAAGAAGACTGATCTCAATTGCAGATGTCGGAGCGCCTCCGGGTATGTTCCAAAAGTGCAATCCACTGGCTACCCGTGCTGTGAATGCATCTAGCCAACCCCAAAAGGAAGCAATTGTTGTATCTAAATCGGGAGAGCCATGCGCGGTTACATAGTGAGAGCCCGGGTATACTTTACCCATACCTATGGGAAATAAAATTTGGAACTCATCGCGAGGAACCCATTTTCCTGCAATCTTTGCGCGGATACGGTAATTCTCATCACTGCTTAAATGGGAAAACTGATTTAACCACAGTTCAAAATGAAAAAAAGCATACGACTCAAGAACTTTAATCCCGTTGATTTGTTCAATATAATCCAGGACAGCCGGAAGAAGAAAGCAAGGAGTTTTTGATGCTTTGATTAATTCACACAGAAGCTGATTGACCTGTCCACCCTTCTGCTTCTCATTCAACTTCTGAAATTCTTTGGATTGAAACTTCTTGAAGCTGCGGGAGAGGTTTTCAAACTTCTGAAACGGGATTTTAAAATCCCCAAGATTCTTTTCCTCTTGAGAGCGCTGAGGCTTAGACGAACTCTTCTTGCTAGAGCCTTTTCCCATAGAAAACCAGTAAGATAATTAAAAAAACGGATTGAGCAGGACTCGAACCTGCGACCGCCCGCTTAGAAGGCGGGTGCTCTATCCAGCTGAGCTATCAATCCGTGGAGAGCTTCCCATGATCTCAGATCTTCACATTTTATTAAACCAAGAAATCTATGGGGAAGACATCGCATTCCTCCCCTCCCCCACCCCCTTATTCCGGAGGCAGTGTGCCGAGCGCTTTATCAAAGTCTTTTTCATTTGCTTGGCTGCGGAACACCTCTTCCTGGCTCTGGGTCAACCGTTGGTAATCTTTGAAGGAGTGAATGATATGCGGCCGCACAAAGATAATGACATTGCGCTTTTCGTCATTTTCTCTAGTTTTGCTAAAAGCAGCTCCGATCCAGGGCAAACCGCCAAGACAGGGCAATCCAGCCTTGTGACGCGCCTTGCTATTGCGGATCATTCCGCTAAGAACTAGAAAGTGTTTATCAGGCACGTGAACATGGGTTGCCATATTGGTTTTGGTCGTTCGGATTCCATTGACTTGGGTATTGCTGTTCATCGGATCGTGATCGATGCTCTCTGTGATCTCCTCATTTAAGTTCAAGGTGATCACATCCCCTTCGCCAAGTCGAGGGGTAATACTCAAGCTAACCCCAACATCCCGGTATTCGATATTGGCTGTTGTCTGCTGACTTTGCCCTACCGTCTGGACAACAGAACCTGTGAAAGGAATATTGTCACCGACAAAAATGGTCGAATTTTTATTATCTTGGGTAATGATCTTTTGATTGAGAACAATCGTGCTGCTTCCATCGACCTGAAGAGCAGAGACTAAAGAGCCCAAAGTCAGATACGATTTGCCTTTATGCATGATGATATCCCCAATCACGCCTAAGTCAAACCCCGGGACTAGAGGAATTTGGTCCAATCCCGTTGGGGTATTGGCCGCATTGATCCCTTGCATCGTGGATCCAAATCCATGGGCAAAATTGCTCCCTGGAGCAAAATTTCCAACTCCAAATCCCACCTTGCTGTTGAACTGACCACCGGCTGCCCATTGCAACCCAAATTCCATGCTCTTTTTCACATCTGTCTCAATCACCAAAACTTCGATAAAGACCTGGCGCAACGGGATGTCTAGACTCTCGACGAGCTTGGCCAATTTTTGTAAAGTTTCAGCATCTGCGGAAAAAAGCAGAGAATTGGTAGCCTTTACCCACTGCAGTGACTGGATCGCATTGATCAAATTGATTGGGGCGTTGGGCTGATTGCGCAAATCGCTAGCTACTTTCTTTAATGATTCTTCGATTTCGGGCCCTTCATGATATTGAAGTTTATAGACGAAAAATTCATACCGCTCACTATCTCTAATATTTAGAGTAGGGTGATTAGAAGCAAGGAGTCCATCCATTCCCATTTGAGAATAAGCAGATGCGGGATCTGAAGAATCCCCACTTCGATTATTCTTGTGAATGACGTAGTATCCCGACTCCATCGCAACGCTTAACCCATGCGCTTTGAGGAGTTGAACCAAAGCTTGAACAACCCTTTCAGGGCCAACATGCTTACCGGTGGTTAGCGAGATTTTAAAATCCAAATCGCGAGTGTCATAGATGAAATTTTCTTCCGAAATCTTTGAAACAAAACGTATGAATTCAATGACGGATACGTCATTGAAATTGATGCAATGGCCAACGCAATTTCCTTGAGATTGTTCTACAACTTCAAGCTTTTCTTCCGCGCTCAAAATAGGGAAATTTTGGGAGGAAAACAACACACTTGCGAGGCCACCGCGCATGATTAATTGAACGAACTTATTTGTCTTCATAGTGCTCATTTTTCACGGGGAGCCACGAACATTATATGCAGCTTTCAACTTTTTTGAATAGCAATTTTCATAAACTCGCGGAGAAATTTCATTTAAATAAATTTTAACAGGGCGTTTTTGATTAAGATATTATAAATTTCGCGCAAAAAAATGTTTTTAAAAGATCTTTAGCGATTGCCAGATATTTCAGGACGTGAATAATCTTGGCCACCTCGAGAAGCATTAGGAGTCTGTTATTATGAAAGGTGTGACCATTGACAACTTAGACATTAAAGATCACCTGCGTTGGGCTAAAGACCAGGAAATCTTAGATGTTAGCTTCGTCAGTGATGCTGGAGTCGTCGCTTTGCATCCAGAGGTCATGGGCATGTCCATGATCTACCCATCCAAGTTAGATGAGCTGTTCGAGTTGCAGAAAATAAACCAACACTTTGCCAACTTTGCACCCCCCATGCAATTCCATCTTTTTGCAAAGCGCTTTTTCTCTTACCGTTTATTTCCAAGCATCCACTGGGAAAATGATGAAGAGAGTGAGAATGAAGAAGAGGGCAAGAGCGAAGATGAACTAGATGTTAATCACGATCTCATCCAGGCCGTTACTAGAATTAAAAAATTAGGCAATCAAGCTTCCTCTCTTTTCGAAAAAGACAAAGATGCTATTCTCAATCTTCTAGAATCGATCAAATGGATCAACGATTTGCTCAAACAGATTCACGGGAAAAAGCTCCAGTATCAAAAAGGATAGTGTATGGCCATCCGTATAGCTGTGCTTGGCGCCACAGGAAAAATGGGGCAAAGAATTTTGCAGCAAGCCCAGCAAAATCCAGAATTTTGCACAGCGGGCGTTTATGCAAGAGAGAAAACTTTAGATATTGTGACCTGCACCGATCCACTTACAGCCTTGTCAGAGTGCGATGTTGGCATCGACTTCACCTTTCACACAGCGACAAAACAACATCTTGAGGCGGCATTGCGCGCGGGAAAACCCCTTGTGATTGGAACCACCGGACATAGTGTTGAGGAAATAAAAGAGATCGAAGAAGCTTCTAAAAGCATTCCCATTTTATACAGTCCTAACTTCAGTTTTGGGATCGCGCTTTGCACAGATATCGTATCCCGCATTGCCAAGGCGCTGGGAGCTGCTTCCACAATCGCTATCGTGGAAACACACCATATCCACAAAAAAGACAGCCCCAGCGGAACTGCAATGGGATTGGCAAATGCAATGGAAGGACAAAAAATTGCCATCCAATCAATTCGCTCTGGAGAAATAGTCGGAGAGCATACTGTTATCTTCGAATGCGGCCACGAAAGGATTGAACTCAAACACACAGCCCACTCCCGCGATGCCTTTGCAGCCGGCGCACTTGTGGGTGCGAAGTTTTTGCTGAACCAGCCGGCAGGACTCTATTCACTCAAGGATTTGTTCAAATTGAACTTTTAGCCATTGCTCGGGCCTATGAAGTCTCATACGAAAATCCTGCCCTATTTTTAGAAGCCGCACAAGGAAATCGCATCGGCAAGTCTCGGGATATTTTCCATAGGAAGAGCTGCCCATTTATTTTCACCGACCATAATAGAGCTGTCCGCTAATTCACAAAGCTTACCATAGAGTTGATTCAACTGTCCTATTGAGAGCCTTCTGTATTTTTCCAAAATAGATTGCTGGACTGCAAAATAAAAAGCATCTGGGTTGTCTGTTAGGGTTTGGATCAGATCAAACGACTGGATATCAATAAAGATAGGAGCAGATTGATATTGATAAAAGTTCTTTTTGCTCTGCATCATTTCCAAGATCAATTTCCTATCATCAAAATGCAAAGAGAGGAAAATATCTCTAATTTTTTCTTGACTCCGATCTTTCATAATCGCCTGGCACAATCGCGCAAGTAGAGTTTGGCACACATAGGTCTTTTGATCTCTAAAGAGTAGAAAATTATCAATTTTTTCTTCAAACATGTTGGAAATAAACATAAGTATGTTACCACGTCCATCGGCAAGCCTCTGATTGATTCCAAGCCAAACCCCTACTAATTCGTTACACCAGAATGGTATTTCAAAACGGATCAACCAGTTGTATAATGGTTGGCCAAAACTGGACACAAAAAGGCGGAATTAATGTAATCTTTTACCTCTAAAAAATAGAGGATAAAAATGGTACGTAAAAAGCACAGTGCAGCATTTGCCGCCAAAGAAATCAAAACACTCAGTGAGCTAGCTTCACAATATGGAGTGCATCCAGCCCAGATCTCTCAATGGAAAAAACAACTTCTCGAGACTGCACCAAATGCATTTTCTGCACAGCATCAAAGTCTCTATCGAAACGAAACGACACGACGCCTCATCATTCATCAACAACGTAAACGTGGAGCCCGTTGCAGGGAGCTCAAATAGATATACCCCGATCGGCCATAAACTTGGAATTTAGGCTGCGTCAAAGCTCTTTTCTCTAAAACATCCTTTTGAATGCATTAAGGCTGTGAATTGAATCGGGCAGAGTTTTTAGCTTATTCTTTTCTAATTTGAGTGTTGTCAGCCTTGTAAGGTTGCCAATTGAATCCGGCAGAGACTCAAGCTTATTCAAATTAAGATCGAGAAAAGCCAATGCCGAAAGGCTGCCAATTGAATCGGGCAGAGTTTTTAGCTGGTTGTTTGACAGGATAAGTATTTTCAATGCTGCAAGGTTGCCAAATAAATTGGGCAGACACGCCAACATGTTGTTGTAAAGGTGGAGCTCTTTCAATCTAATAAGTTTGCAAATTGAATCGGGCACAGCTATCAGCTGGTTGCTTGATAGATCAAGCCCTTCCAATGCTGCAAGGTTGCCAAGTAAATTGGGCAGACACGCCAACATATTGTTGCCAAGGTAGAGCTCTTTTAATCTGATAAGTTTGCAAATTGAATCCGGCAGAACCGTTAGCTGGTTATTTTCCAGGTCAAGTGTTTTCAATCCTATAAGCTTGGCAATAGAATCCGGTAGAACCGTCAACTGGTTGTTTGCCAGGAAGAGTGTGCCCAATCCTTCAAGGTTACAAATTGAATCGGGCAGAGTCTTTAGCTGGTTGTTTGTTAGGGAAAGTGTTTTCAATCCTATAAGCTTGGCAATAGAATCCGGTAGAACCGTCAACTGGTTGTTTTTCAGGAAGAGTATTTTTAACGCTATAAGGCTACCAATTGAATCTGGCACACCTGTTAACTGGTTGTTTTCTAGGAGAAGCGTTTCCAATGCTATAAGGCTACCAATTGAATCCGGCAGAACCATTAGCTGGTTATTTTGCAGGTAAAGTGTTTTCAATCCTATAAGCGTGCCAATTGAATCAGGCAGAACCGTCAGCTGGTTGTTATCTAGGGAAAGTTCCACCAGTGCTATAAGGCTACCAATTGAATCAGGCAGAACCGTCAGCTGGTTATTTTCCAGGTAAAGTGTTTTCAATCCTATAAGCGTGCCAATTGAATCAGGCAGAGTCTTTAGCTGGTTGTTTGAAAGACAAAGCCTTTTTAATGCCTTAAGGTTGCCAATTGACTCAGGCAAATCTGTCAGCTGATTTTTTTGAAGATCAAGTTTAATTAACCCTCTAAGATAAATAATCTCAGGGGGGACACTTGTTAATTTTAAATCAGAAAGATCAAGGACTTGAATTTGAGCAAGTTTTTGTTGATTGTTTTCATAGGACATCCAAATTCTGATTTCGTTTGCATTCATAGGAACACTAATATTCAAGCCCAAAGCAATCCTGGACCAACATTTACAAAGGTTCTCATTTTGCAAGGCTTCAAGCATAGCATTGCGAAGGTCCGAGAAACCTATGCCGTCAGATGGACGATAGCTATTTAAACTCACAAAAAAATCACGAATAAGATGAAATCCATTGTCTGTTTCTGTGGTTTTTTCAATTTCCAACATTCTTAGCTTTAAATAAAAAGGTGTTTCATTGCTGTTTTTTAATAAGTTCCATTGTGATAATAAGCCTTTGGTAACATTTTGATTAAAAACCTTGCAGAGCAAAGCAGATGTTTTTGGGCATTGATTTGTAATTTTTTGAATTATTTCATTCGGAAGAAAATTAAAATAATTTAACTCTTCATTATAAATATTGGTTTTATTTGTCATATTTTCATTCCTAATTTAGTCAATTTAAAAAATCTAAATTAACGACTATCTTTAAATATCATGGTGAATTCAACAATCTAGCGCAACGAGCGTCGTTAACCGCTGTCATATTAATCTATTTACTAATAATACCAAAAAGCTTGATTTAATTGCAATTATAAAATTATAATGTTACGGAAGTATAATGGAACAGCTTAAAGCATTCTTAATAAAGTTATTTTTAATTTGAGAGTCGCTGAACTCATGCAAATCCACCTTGAACAAAAGTGGTTGCTGGAGCGATGATGGTGGCCTATGAAAGACGTACCTGTAAAAGATTTTCTTATCGGCAAAGCTAAGCCTCTAGCTGTGATGTCGGGCCCCTGTGTGATTGAGAGCCTCGACCATGCCCTTTTCTGCGCCGAGCAGCTTGTCCAGATATTTAAAGGCTTGAAGGGAATTAACTTCATCTATAAGTCAAGCTACGACAAGGCCAACCGCTCATCTTATTCCTCTTTCCGCGGCCCAGGTCTTGAAGAGGGGCTGAAGATTTTAGAGAGAGTAAAGGAAGAATTTAATATCCCTGTTCTTACAGATGTGCATACTCCTGACGAGGCCGCAGCTGCCTCTGAAGTATGCGATATTTTACAGATCCCTGCCTTCATGTGTCGCCAGACCGACTTAATTGTCGCTGCTGCTAGAACCGGTGCTGTCATCAATGTCAAGAAAGGACAGTTTTTGGCTCCTTGGGATATGCAAAATGTTGTCGATAAGATTGTGGCCGCCGGCAATGAGAAAATCATCCTGACTGACCGGGGAACAAGTTTTGGCTATAATAATTTGGTCAGCGACATGCGCGCAATCCCCATCATGGGATGCATGGGATACCCTGTTTGTTTCGATGCTTCCCACTCGGTGCAAATTCCTGGCGGTCATGGGACTGCATCCGGCGGACAGAGAGAATTTATCCCTACACTTAGCCGGGCGGCCATTGCTGCTGGGATCAATTGCCTCTTCATCGAATCTCACCCCGATCCATCCAGTGCAAAAAGCGACAAAGACTCTGTTTATCCTTTCTCTGAACTCTCTAAACTTCTGCTTGAACTCAATCAAATTTATCATCTTGTACAAGGGTTTTAAGGAATGTTCCGGCAAGCTACTCTGCTCTGTCTCCTCCTCTTTGGAGGGATCAGCTTAACCTGGGGATTTTGGGTGGGGCGTATCCGCCCTGATGACGTTGCATGGATAAAGGGCAAAATGAAAGAACAGGAAACCACAAGTTCCAAAAATCTTTTTTCGACAACAAAGCAAGAGCGCAAAGGCGTAGTTAAAGAAATCTGGTTCACACAAGAGGACAACTCCCGTCTACAATACCGAATCTTTAGTGAATCCTCTCTTTTAACCATCAAACCGGAGGGTAAAAGTTTTGATTTGATTGAAAAGTTGGAAAAAATCAAGTGCTGGATGCAAGATAAACTCTATGAACCAACCCCAGGGGCCGGACCTCTGCAACAGATCCGATTTCTTGCTGCAGAAGATGGCCTCTATCGCTACAACACTCAGGAGTTTTTAGCGCAATCCGTTGCTCTGTCCTTGTATCGACTTAGCGGCCATGACCTGCCCAAAGAAGTTGTGACAGAAAAACCTTTTCTTAAAGGGATCGCTGACGACGTCTCTTTTGCCGTATCGGGGAAAAATCCCCAATTTCAAGCTAAACATTTTAAGGCAGAGCTCAATAGATCTGAGGAGAAAAAGTGAATAAAATTGTTGTTGTCTGTTTTGTTCTTTGCACTGTTATCCTTACTGCAAATGAACCCCCTGCAAACCAAGATAGTTCCCTTTCCTCAACTAATGCAAGCTATGATGGAAACTTTCTCACTTTAACAGGCAATGTGTCTCTTGATCACGGCCTTGGAAAGATGTCATCCGAGGAAGCTTCACTGCAGCGCCAAGAGGTAGGAAATGATTTCCCTTTTTCGCAGATCCTGCTGCGTAAAAATGTTCTTTTGTCTCTGAAAAATAGCGCACAGATCTGTTGTGATAGCGCAGATCTGGATTTCACTGCTTTGAAGGGCACTCTCCTTGCTGAAGAAAATGGCAAAGTCGTCTATTCCGATCAAATCAAAAAGAAAAAAGGGGGGGAGGCGACATCGCTTACACTTAGCTCTCAAACGATTGAGCTTAACTTCTCCAAGCATGCTGGAAAAAAAACAGAATATGATATCGATCATATCCTTGCTAAAGAGGACGTGGCCATCGATTACGCAGGCAACTTCCATCTTCTTGCCCATCATGCGCTCTATCGCAGAGAACTCTCTCGGGACAACAAAACAACCCATCGAGAATTTCAAGGGACAATCACGGCCTATCCAAAAGATGAAGCATCCCAGTGCCGCCTCTCTCATGAGGGGGATGAAATCTTTGCCGACATGGTTGATATCGATCTTCTCAACTCTAAACTCTCCCTTTTGCACCCCAAAGGGGTGCTTGCAACATCTGTACTCCCCCATCTTGAGAATACCAAGACCACTTTTCAATCCGATTATCTTTATTGGGATCAGAACAAAAATGTATTAACCCTCAAAGGTCATGTGTCCATTGACGAGGCGGCTTTAGGCTCGCTGCAGAACCAAGATGAGGTGCAAATGACAATGAAAACAGCCAATGGAAAACATCTGCTCAAAAAAGTAGATGCAAAAGGGGACTCTACCCTCGTTTATCAAGATGCGCGCAATACCACCCATAAACTGATTTCACACGGCACTATCCATCTTGACCGGGACAAGCTCAAAGGAACTGTTGATAGCCCTGAAAAAGAGGGTGTCACACCCATTGATAAACAACTCTATTACGAAGAGTCTGAAGTGGCCTTCTATGCTGATCATGCAGCGCTGGAATATTCGGTGGATGGAGATGTGATGCAACCCTCCCTTCTCACCCTAAAAGGAAATATCCGCCTTTTCTCTCACGATCCCCTAAAACCTCCCCGTTTTGGCTCTGCCGATAGGTTGACCTATTCACTGACCACTCGCACGTTAATTTTGTCGGCAAACCCCGGAAAAAAAGTTCTCTTTTGGGATGAAACACAAGGAATGCACTTGAGTGCTCCAGAGGTACATATCGTTTACGACTCAGAGAAGAAAGAACAAAACGTCAAAGGGATCGGCGCTGTCCAGTTTTCCTTTACACCTGAGGAGCAAAACAGATTGCTTACACTCTTCCCTCAGCTAAAAAAGGTACAGCCATGAGCATACGATCTCCCATTTCCCCTATAAATCCAGGTTATGGCAGAAAGAACTCGCCGCGCTCTGCTGCGAAAATGGTATCTGCTGACCCAGTTCCTCCCTTGCTTAAGGCAGAACATCTGGTGAAGGTGTATGGTGGAAAACCTGTTGTCAAAGACTTGAGTCTCCAAGTAGGAAAAGGAGAGGTTGTCGGACTCCTCGGGCCCAACGGCGCCGGTAAAACAACAGCATTCTACATGGCGATGGGGCTGATCAAACCCGATTCGGGCAAAGTCTATTTCAATGGAACAGAGGTCACCCATCTCTCCATTGACATCCGCGCCAAAATGGGGATGGGATATCTAGCTCAGGAACCCTCAGTATTTCGTCACTTGACAGTCGAGGAAAATCTTCTTTGTATCTTGGAAACGCTCAATCTCAGTAGAGAGGAGATAAAAAGCCGCTTGCACAATCTCCTTGGAGAGCTCCATCTGACCCCGCTTGCTAAAAAAAGAGCCAGCACCCTCTCTGGAGGGGAGCGAAGGCGGCTTGAAATCACCCGCGCCCTCATCATTCAACCTTCTTTGCTGCTACTGGATGAACCCTTTGCAAACATCGATCCCATTGCAGTGGGCGATGTACAAACACTAATCCGCCATCTAAGGAGCAAAGGGATCAGCGTGCTGATCACTGACCACAATGCCCGCGAGATCTTTACTATCGTCGATCGCAGCTATCTGGTGCGCGAGGGGCAAGTTTTAATGTCGGGCACTGTACATGAGCTACTAGAAAATCCAGAGGCCAGATCCTCATATTTCGGGGAAGATTTTAGGTTGTAGAGGGAATTGCAAAGCACCTCATCTAGAGCAGATAAAATGGCAGAGACAGGAAGAGAAAACAAACAATCGCTCACTTTACTTCCGCCGCATCCATCCTGATAGCAGGGGCGGCAGGAAAACTCCTGCGTAACAACTTTTGCCCTCTGGTTCATCCATGGTCCCCAATTCTGCTCCGAGGTGGGACCAAACATCACAACCACCGGTGTTTTTGTTGCCGATGCAATATGCAGCGGTACAGAATCGACGCAAATCAATGCCCGGCTCATCTCAATTAACGCGCAAAGTTCTTTTAGAGTTAACTGCCCGGCACAGTTCAAAACACAGCTATCTGGAACCTGGGATAAAATTTCTTTTACCATCGCGATCTCTTCAGCATCGGGACCTGCTGAGATCACAACTTTCAACCCTTTTTTGCGTAAACTTAAAATCGTTTGCGCCATTTGCTTTGTGGAAAGACATTTGAACTTCCAGCGCGAGGCTGGGTGGATCAAAATGTACTCGCCGGGCAGTATTTCTTGCCTTGAGAGCATGGATGCGACCTTTTGCCGCGCTTCTTCAGGAATATGCAGATAAAGATCTCTCTGTTCATCCGTTGGAAAAATGCCCATTCTGCGCAGCACATCCAGCTGCCGCTCGACATTGTGCCGCGGATGGGGACAGAGTTTGACAAGATGTGTGAATGCTCCTTTCTTGCAAAAAGAATTTTTTGGATCAAAACCAACTCGGATTTTCGCACCAGAGATCTTGGCTGCAATTGCCCCTCGATCCCCTTCGGTAAGATTAATGACCAGATCATATCCACCTGCTCTGATGGCTTTGAGAAGTGCAATTTCTTTGTTGATTTTTGCAAACAAAGAAAGCTTTTTCCACTCTTTGTCATATAGAATATATTTGGATATTGCCGGGTGACCCTCTAACATCGGAAGGGTATCTTTGTAAATAAATGCATCGATCGAAGCCCTCGGGATTGCTGTTTTCAAATTTGTAAACAGAGGGGAGGTCAGCAAAACATCGCCGTGATGGCGCATCTTGATGACAAGCGCACGTTTGACTAAAGATAAATCTGGATAGTTGCCATATGTCATATAAGGATCAAACACAAGTCAATAAATACGAGAATCTCTTCCTTTGGCCATCAACTGTCGCAAATGCGCTTGCCTCAAACCATTGGAGTTTAATTTAGCAGACTAGTACAATTAATCGCTTTAACATAAATGGAGACTTCACATGCCAAAAGAGCAAACATTATCAATCGTTAAACCGGACGCTGTTGCAGCAAATAATATCGGGGCCATTCTCTCTCGCTTTGAGAAAAGCGGCTTGAAAATTATCGCAGCCAAAATGATCCACTTCACAACAGAGCAAGCTAAAGCTTTTTACGCTATCCATGCTCACCGCCCTTTTTTCCAAGAACTTGTCACGTTCATGATCGAAGGTCCTGTTCTGATCACTGTTCTTGAGGGAGAAAATGCCGTGATGAAAAATCGAGATCTCATGGGTGCAACAAATCCTAAAGAAGCAGCTCCAGGGACCATCCGTGCAGACTTTGCCAAATCGATCGAAAAAAATGCAATCCACGGATCTGACAGCACAGAAAATGCAAAAAATGAGATCGCATTTTTCTTCAAACAGCAGGAAATCTTTTCACGGTAGTTATACAGGGAATGGCAAAACTGCATTTGGGCCGCGAATCTAGGTTTTGCAATTCCCTCATACTGGCCATGTTCACCTTTACGGGCAGAATTTCGGCCAAGCGAAAGGCCTCATTTGACGAGGGAATAGCGCCAGCTATTTCCGAGGAGAAAAATACAAATGTACTCGCGATGTGCGTCAGATTTTGCAGGTAAAGGACATCATTCCGTTTGAGAGATTCATAAAGTTGACAGCCAGCAGAATCGGTCAATTATGCAAGTCTTTCTTCAGATGTGGGAGTGTCAGCGGTGACAATTAGAGAGCAGATGGGTGCCTTGCAGCCGGCCGAAAACTGAACGTAAAAGTGAACATGGCCAACCCTGTTCTCTATGGACGGGTACTCATTTGTCGGATGAACAGTTAAAAAGCTTTTCTGAGTTCTGCTTCTCCGGCGTTCAAGATGAAGTGCTTGCCATATTCGCCGTGATAGCCAAACATGAGCGAAAAACCATTGACAGGCGATGTCAATCGCAGGCGCACAGAGGGGCTGATCAGATTATTCTGCGGCTTTAACCCCTCTGCATTGAACGTGCAACTAATGGGCGTGAACCTTGCCTTTGTGTTTTTGCCTAAGAATCTAAACTCACCGACGTAACTGAGCCAGACATCAAAGAGTGCTTGGACATGCTGAAAGCATCCTTTGTAACCCACTCCAATTCCCCCTTCCGGACGGAGCAGATCATAGCCTTTTTTGTCGACTTTAAGATCTAAACTCTGAGCTCCGTGTTCTGTATAGCCTTTTTGTGGAATGTAGATGTAATCGAGATTGGCAAAAGGATAGAGGTTGAGAGTACTAAATTCAGATGTCTTGAAGGCGAAATTATAACCGCTCCCAAGATGTCCTAAATACTGATTGGAGTGGTCGTCATGCCTTGCAGTGCGGTTAACGGTATCTGTGAGTACCTCTGTAGCCACAGAAAAGTGCATTGTGCGTTTAGCCTCAATCGGGCTATAAAGGTAGGAAAAGAGGGCGTCTGCAAATGCGTGAGAATCTGTCCATGCAGTCCCAAGGGTTGCCGCGTAAGTTTTAAAATCTGCCTCTGTTCGTGTTCTTGGAACATGCATTTTTGTCGAGGCAAAGGAGAAGCCGCTTGTGAGTAGCCAATGCTTCTGTATTCTATAATCTACTGCAGCGGAAAATCCTGCAAAATGCTCGAGATAACCGTGTAATGATCCTTTGCCGTGTTGTTGCGCTCTTTCGATAAAGGGCGCTACCCACAATCTCCAATCCTGTTTTTCTGGGCAACCAATCACTCTTTGTTCAAAGAAGTGGTTGGTGTAGATTTGGCGGATCCTTTCGGCGACGTTCTCCTCTGCAAAAGCGATATTGTTAAAATTTGCCGGCTGCATCTGGTTAATCGAGTGGGCAATTTGACTAAATGTTTGCACGTTTAAAATATTAATAATTTCAGTTAGATCTGCCGGACTGTCTGCAACCAACTGATCAAAGCATCTGGCAACGCCGGAAGGGAAAATGACATCGAAAGGGACGGGCGGTCCTGTCAGAATTAAGCGCACATCCATTGGGCGATAAACAATTTGAAAGGGGTAACGAGTCAAAGGATTCACTAATACAAAAGGGGTAGTCACTGTGATCGATGGGGAGGTAATGACAGTGTAGGAGGTCACGGAAGGATCTGTGAACCCAAATGGAATTAATTCTAATGCCCCCCCGTCGATCGCCACTGATGTTATCGCCGCGAGCTGATCAGAGGTTGTATTGTTGATATCCACATAATAGGAGGAGCCGCTACCGAATATAAATTGGCTCCCATTTAAGGTTGCGATACTATCATTTCCTGGGCTAATGATCCCATTAATTGTCGCACTGCCAACAGTTCCAGAACCCGCAAGCGTCCCCCCAAAATCCACAAGGATGGGAGAGGTCACTTGTCCATCGACAAGCAATGTTGCTAGCTGTACTTCAACCTGAGATGATGTATTGATGGAACCACCGACCGGTACAATGACAGATCCCGACTGGACTGTCGTAGTGCCGGTGTAACCATTTACCGCAGAGAGAAATAATGTTCCAGGCCCTTGAGTAATCAGGTTCCCAGCCCCGCTGATCGGACCGCCTAAAACCCCAAACGTACCAAGATCCACCTGCACGGTGCCGGTGGTATTTAAAGTCACTGGCTGCGCAGTTAAAAATGGTTCAGAAATTTCTAAAGTACCGCCATTAAAGGTCAACGTCCCAGTGGTACCTAGAGCCCCATTTGCTAAAACCTGGATTGTCCCTGCATTAAAATGAGTTCCACCGGAATAGCTGTTGCTTCCATTGCTTAAAGCTAAAGTCCCTGCTCCTTCCATCGTCAGATCACCAGTGCCGCTGATTAATCCTGATAGGGCAGCAACGCCAGAGCTGTTATTAAAGACCAGGTGGCCATTATCGGTTACATTGCCAGGAGATGGAAGAGAATCAAAATTATTAATCTGCAATGTCCCGCTTGAGATAGTTGTACCGGTATAGGTGTTATCCCCGGAAAGAATGAGTGTTCCAAGACCATTCATCACTAAAGAGTTATTACCGCTAAAATCCCCTGCCAGCACAACTGTAGTTGCAAGCGGCGGAGTGACTGTCAATGTTCCATCGGGGGAATCGATGGCGCCTGTAAAAGTTGCCGTATTTCCAGCTAAGATATCGGATAAAATGGTTCCATCTCCTTGCAAGTGGATTGTATTAGCAATGGTATTTGTTCCAAAGGCAGAGAGAAGCTCAAGTGTGGCATTGTTATCAAAAGTAATGGGGCCTGAACTAATGCAACCGGGGCTATCGATCTGCAGAAAACCCCCAAAGATGTCAGTTCCACCGGTATAGCTGTTGAGGCCGTTTGTTAGGGCCAAAGCACCTGTACCTGTTTTTTCTAAAATCCCCCCCGTCCCTGAAAATGTTCCTGACCAGGTAGATGTCCCTGTGGTGGTATTAAAGACTCCTGTTCCGTTTAATGCTACGTTTCTAGCTGAGCTCACAGCCATTGATAAATTCAGCGTGCCAGTGCCTGCTCCAAAAGTTACAGGACCTGCTAGATTACCCAGATCGCCATCTGCAGAGATCTGAAGGGTGCCCCCATTGATAAATGTCCCCCCCATATAACTATTACCAGCGTTGCTAAGCTCTAAAGTCCCACTTCCTGTCGTTTCTAAAGTGCCGGTTCCAGAAAATACTCCTGACCAAGTAGAGGTGCCCGGGGTTGTCTGAAATATCCCCGTTCCGTTTAGCAATACCGCTCTAGCTGAGCTAACTGCCGCAGACAAAATCAATGTTCCATTGCCCCCTCCAAATCTCACGCCACCTACTGTATTGCCTAGGTCGCCATTGGAGGAGATTTGAAGGGTGCCTCCGAGATCGATCATTGTTCCTCCAGAGTAATTGTTGGAGGAGTTGCTCAGCTCCAAGATCCCCATTCCTCTTATCTCAAGAGCATTACCTGTAAATTGGCCAGACCAATTCGATGTGCCCGACGATGTATGAAAAAGCCCTGTTCCAGTTAATAGTACATCTCTGCCAGAGCTCACATCTGTTGTTAAATTCAATGTTCCACCGCCAACTCCGAAGGTTAAGTTTCCTCCTGTATTTCCCAAATTGCCATCCGATGAGATTTGAAGAGTGCCCCCTGTGTCGATAATGGTTCCCCCGGAGTAAGTATTAGAGGCATTAAGTTGTAAAATTCCTGTACCGGTGGTTTCTAAAAATCCGCCAACACCAGAAAATACTCCTGACCAGATGGAAGTACCAGAGGTGGTATTAAAAATTCCCGTCCCATTTAGGGTCACATTTCTGGCAGAACTTACAGATTCTGCTAAATTCAATGTGTTGGTACCAGCTCCGAAGATCAAAGGACCCGTTACCGCTCCCAAATTCCCATCGGAAGAAATTTGCAACGTCCCTCCATAGAGCATCGTTCCACCCGAGTAGGTATTAGACGCATCGGTAAGTACCAGAGTTCCTGGCCCTGTTTTTTCTAAAATTCCGCCCGTACCGGAAAATTTTCCCGACCACATAGATATTCCGGCTGAGGTGTTAAACACTCCAATTCCGATGAGTGTAACATCTCTAGCAGAGCTCAAAGCTGTTGCCAGACTCAATGTGTTAGTACCTGCTCCAAAGGTCACCCTGCCTGCAAGATTGCCTAGATCGCCGTCCGCTGAGATTTGAAGGGTTCCTCCGTTGATCATAGTTCCGCCGGAGTAACTATTGGCAGCACTATTAAGTACCAGAGTCCCTGTTCCCGTTTTTTCTAAAATACCGCCCGTACCGGAAAATGTTCCCGACCAAGTGGATGTACCCGGAGGCGTGTAGAATACTCCCGTTCCATTTAATACGACATTTCTAGCAGAACTTACAGGCACTGTTAAATTTAATGTTCCGGTACCAGCTCCAAAGGTCACACCACCTGCAAGATTGCCAAGATCCCCATCTACCGAGATTTGAAGGGTTCCTGCATCGATAAATGTTCCCATATAACTGTTAGCAGCATTGGTAAGTTCTAAAGTCCCGGTTCCTGTCGTTGCTAAAGAACCAGGTCCTGAAAATACTCCAGACCAGGTGGAAACGCCTGAGGTAGTTTGAAACACCCCTGTCCCATTTAATATCACATCTCGAGTGGAGCTGACAGCTGCGGCCAAATTCAATATTCCACCGGCAGCTCCAAAGGTCACAGCCCCTGCATTGCCTAGGTTGCCATCTGATGAGATTTGGAGAGTACCTCCAAGATCGATGATTGTCCCTCCGGAGTAACTGTTGGAAGCATTGGTAAGTGCCAAAATTCCTGTGCCAGTGGTTTCCAAAATGCCCCCGACACCAGAAAATACGCCTGACCAGGTGGATATATCAGTGGTGGTATTAAAGACCCCTGTTCCCACTAACGCCACAGCTCTGCCTGAGTTCACAGCAGCTGCTAAATTAAGTGTTCCGTTGCCAGATCCAAAGGTTAGACCACCTGCAGTATTGCCCAAATCCCCGTTGACAGAAATTTGGAGGGTGCCTCCCCCATCGATAATTGTCCCACCGGAATAGCTATTAGCAGCATTGGTAAGCTCTAAAGTCCCCGTTCCTATTGTCTCTAAACGACCGCCTCCGGAAAATAGCCCCGACCAACTGGAAGGGCCTGAAGTAGTTTGAAAAACCCCGGTTCCAGTTAATGCCACAGCTCTTGCTGAACTAATAGCTGTTGTTAACCGGAGTGTATTGGTCCCAACTCCAAAGCTCAATGGAACCGTAGGAATGCTCAAGTTGTTATCTGCACCAATCTGAACAGTGCCACCACCAGTAATGCTCGTTACCCCAGTGTATGTATTAGCCTCGGCTAAGACAAGTGTCCCAGTACCGCTCATTGTAACACCGCCGGTCGAGGTGCTACCACCCCCGGCTCCATTGTCGCTTGCAATGCTGTTAGCTACGTTGAGCACCGTAGATTGTTGAAAGTTAATCACACCGCTCGACATAAGAAAAACATCAACGCCCAGAGCTGAACCTGAACCGGCAGACGGCCCTCCTTCACCGCTTGTCACAGAGCTACCAGTAATAGAAATGGGATCTATAATGTTAAGGGTAGCACCAAGCTGCACAAAAATAGCCCCTCCAAGAGCCCCACCGCCCCC
>CAJCHM010000014.1 GCA_903970255.1 Acidobacteriota bacterium | reverse complement strand
TATACCGGCGCCACCTCAAACGTACCTGTAATTTCTGTTTTAACGGCCCCCTTTTCCCTTCCTACTTCGAATAGTGTCCCTGTTTGGGGGAAGGAAAAATGGTCGCGTTAAAACAGAAATTACAGGTGCGTTTGAAGTAGCACCGGTATATACTGCAGACTTTTCCCATCCCCATCCCACTATTAAATTATCTTGCATATATAAAAAAAGAGATTTTTTGCTTGGGGTATAGCGAAACAAATTCAAGATCGGTTTATGCGTATATAATTAAACACGACCAATTTAAGATTAATCTAAATATATTTAATAATTTTAATATATTTTTTAATCATAATTGAGTAAATTAATAAATAAGGGAGCTAAGCAATGTGACAGCATTTGTCCCATTTCTTAATCCTGCCATGAATATAAAAACGGAGAAAATAAATGAAAGAGCATCCACATAAACCACAATATCCTGCTAACCCACACTCGCCAACATCCCCAACATCCCCCACAGTGCCAACTCAGCAACCTAACAAATGGCCTCAGCAAAAACCCCAGAAAAAAAAATGGGATAAGTCCTAAAAACTTGGATTGGCTCCTTGTTTTTTGATCGGCAATGAGGACTCTATTCAAGAGGATAGAGTCTTCAGCGTAGAAAAGAAAAGCAAGGGCGCCAACCCGATCAGGAGCCCCATCATCCTGGTTCTAATTCAGATTGATGCTTACTGAGCCACTTAATGATCGCATCTGATTGATATAAAGCGTGGCCATCAATGATAAGGCAAGGGACTTGCATTTTCCCTCCAATTTCTTTTAATTCTTCTTTAGCTTTAGGATCATTCCCTAAATTCTTCATGGGCAACGTCTTGTGAATTTTTTTCAAATAATTTAAGACTTTTTTAGAATATGGGCAATAGGATGTGTAATACAGAACCAGCACATGTTTCTGATCGGCTATCGTCTGTATAGGTGCCTCAGGTTGTTTAAGGGCGACAGAGTGAGCCGGCGAGGCGATGGGAAAGGCTAGGGTTAATAACAGTACAGTCAATAGGTTCATTGAGAAACCCTCCGTTAAGTTGAAACTATTAAAATTGGCCATCAGTCTACCATCAATGTTGGGTAATGAGCAAGAACGATGGAAGTTCGGTTTGACAAACAAGAAAACTTGGGATATCATCCGTTTCAATTTCGATTGGAATAAATTTTTTTTTGGAGGTGCCCGCATGAAGCAAAGGCTAATCAAAGGAATCGTATTTGGACTTTCATTGATCTCAACTTTAGCGATCTATCCCAATTTAACAGCAGGAGAATCATCGATGCAATTTAGCGAACCGACCAAACCCATGACTTTTGAAGAGGGAAAAAAATATGAGGCTGTTATCCATACCTCGCAAGGGAATATTACCTGTGAACTTAACACAAAAGAAGCTCCTTTGTCTGTAACCAATTTTATCCAGCTTGTGCAAGGCGGTTTCTATAATGGTTTAAAATTTCACCGGGTTGTTCCCAATTTTGTCGTTCAAGGTGGCGATCCTGAAGGAACCGGTCGAGGTGGGCCAGGCTATACCGTTCCTGCTGAGATCGGCCTTCCTCATCAGCAAGGCGCTTTAGCATGGGCTAGACTGCCAGACAATGTCAATCCCCAAAAAAGATCAAGTGGTTCCCAGTTCTACATCGCACTTGAAAAAATCCCCTACCTCGATGGGGAGTATACCGTATTTGGTCAGACCGTCTCCGGAATGGATGTCGTGAAAAAAATTGTGCAGGGTGAGGATGTTATCAAGTCTATCGAGCTTGTGATTAAATAGTATACGCTGACGATTGCAAACCGATCATTATTAAAAATATAGATCGGTTTCCAATCGTCATTCCTCCCGTGTTTTGTCTTCCAGTCTAATATCATTTAGATATAATTAAATCAGCGATTTTTAGTATTTTCCTTTAGCTGTTTCTGCTTAAATGTTTTTTTCGAATTGTTACATAAGATGCGATTTTTTAAATCTGAAACTGTTCAAAAATTCTCTAAAAAGAATGCCCTTTCAAGGAATTACAAGTCAATTTTGATGAAAATTAATTAGTTTTTTTGATTTAACGTGCCTTGTTTTTTTAACTAAAAAAAATTTTTTTTAATTAGAGTTCACAGCGCAAAAAAAGCCTCGAAACAATATTCTGAGGCATTTTTTACTAACATGGATTTCCTCATTTAAATCAAGTATGTTAAAATTTATTTTTAAAATAAATATTCTTTATTATATATTGATGTTTGTAGGGTATGAATGGATAGGAAGCTCCCCTTTGTAGGAGTAATCAAATCTAAAGAATCCTACGTATCCAAACCAGGAGGACATTATGGCTAAAAAAAGAAAAACGGCTCGTAAGACAGCTCGTAAAACAGCTCGCAAGACAGCTCGTAAATCTATGAAGTCTCACGCAAAGAAAACAAAAGCTCGTAGATCTAAAAGAGCTACTGCTCGCAAGTAGTCGTTCTGCAAGATAAATAGGCTACGACGCTAGTGGTGCTTAAATCTCATCGTAGTAGTTATCGAGCAAGTGCAGAGCTTGCTCGATTTTTTTTAAGCGACTTTAACCTTTCCTCTCTTCAAGAATTTCCCCTCAAAAGCAAAATCGTCAATTGCTTTTCTTGAGCTGGGCAGTTCCCTTTTTTGTAATTCTTCAGGCAACTTATCCAGGGGAGCTCGTTTGCCGATAGCAATTAGCGCCTCGATTTGGTAGTCCTCTGGGATTTCCAAACTGCTCCTAGCTTTCTCAAAATCAAACCCTTCCATCCCATGTATAACCAACCCTCTTGAAGCTCCTTCAAGAGCCAAAGCCATCCAGGCAGCCCCTGTGTCAAAGCTATGGGTTTTCGATGGTTTGTTGTTATGCTCAAAGTTTTTTGCCGAGATAATAAGAGCCAGTGCAGAAGCGTTTTTGGTCCACCCCTTATTAAAATCGATCATCAAATCAAAAAAAAGAGGCCAAGAGGGAGTATTTTTTCTGGCATAAAGGAAACGCCAGGGCTGATTATTATAAGAGGAGGGTGCCCAACGTGCTGCTTCAAAGAGGGGCATGAGTTCTGCTTCTGTCATCTCTTCGCCTGTCATTGAGCGTGGTGACCAGCGATTGATGATCAGCGGCTGAATCGCATATTCATTTTGGCGCACTTTTTTTACTTCTTCGCTAAATGGGTGGTTCATCGTAGACTCCTTTTGAAATGGTATGATAGGATAACGTCTTTTTATCTACAAACAACTTTAAAGCCTGACGAAGCCCTGAATTTTTCCTTAGGAAAATTCGGGACTCCTAAATTGCTAAAAGTTACGCAATTGAGTTGCGCGGAAATGATTTAGCTGGGAAAGTGACTAAAAACAGAGGGGGGTTTATGAAAATTGCGGTGATTGGTTGCGGCGTTATGGGAACTGCTTTTGCCAGACATTTTGCAAAAACGCAATCTGTTACCCTGTCCGATCGAAATTCCCAAAAAACAAAAAATTTAGGCAAAGAAATTGGGGCTGCCTATCAGGAAGATCTTGAAGAGGCTGTGAGTTCTGCCGATATCATTTTTCTTAGCATCAAGCCCAAAGATCTTATCGCAGCCGCTCAGCACATTGCACCTGTACTTAAGTCGGATCAAATTTTGATCAGCATTTTGGCTGCCACATCGGTTGCAGTTCTTAAAAGTTATCTTCCACACGTCACTATTGTCCGTGCGATGCCAAATATTGGACTTAAGTGTTGCCAAGGGGTAATCGGGTTGGTAGGTGAGCAAAGCATTTCTTTAGAGGCTAGGAAAACAGTAGACCAATTGCTTGATGGGTTGGGGCTAAATATCTGGCTTAGCGAGGATAAAATAGAGGCCGTTTCTGCTTTGAGCGGTTCTGGAATCGCTTTTATCTTAGTGATGATCGAAGCCATGATTGAAGGAGGGGTGCTTTTAGGGCTTAGCGCAAAAGAATCCCGCGAAATTGTGCTAAAAACAGTGGAAGGGGCGGTAGGTCTTTTGCAGGGGTCGGACCAGCATCCTGCAGAGCTGAAACTACAAGTTTGCTCTCCTGGGGGCACCACGATAGCCGGTTTAAAGGCGATGGAAGAGGCCGGGGTCCGATCAGGTATCCTCCAAACATTAACGGCGTGTTATGAAAAAGCTCTCAAAATGATGAAATCCGTTTAATTTAATCTATGAACCATTCCAAGAAGGGATCCTCGGTGACCACTCCGACATCAACCTCGATACCGACACTGAAAACTAAGCATTAAGACACCTCTTAGCTCTTTACGTTAAGAGGTGTTTTTTTCGAGCGGTTTGTGTTAAAAGCACAGGTCGTCAAACATCTAGCCGCCGTTAGGGTTTTTCACACACTTTCAAGCTCCTGGTTTTGCAGGGACGTTATGCCTCACTTCTCGGGTGATTCTCTTTTTATTAAACTTTTTAATTGATCATGGTATAATGGAAAATAAAAGGGGAGGCATCATGGGCATCAGAATTTCACCCACTGGATTCCATAGTTTTAAGGATCAAAATATTTGCAATAATGCTGCTTGGCATGATGTAGATCGGTTGCAGGCAGAGTCTCTTTTAGAAGGTAAGCCTATGGGGACCTATCTGTTCCGCAAGGATTCTGTTGCTAAGGTTTTGGAAGAGGAACTAGGAAAAGAGCTGAATAAAAGGGTTGAGTGTTTCACACTGACCTACTCTCAAGAGGATACCAAAGTCTCTGATCATACGATCGTTTTTATTGATGGATCATTGCAGATTTACAACGATGACCCATCACTTCATCAACCTAAGTTTTCAGATTTAAACGCGCTCATAGGTTCTTTAAGGGATGTCCTTAAGTATCCGCTTTATAGGTAGCTTTTCTTGCAACAATTGTCATGAAGAGGGGAAACTCCTGTCTGCTTCGATTTTCCATTGTGGCTGTTTTACCCACACTTTTTTTATCTGAGCACCACTCTTCTAACTGATCAATCACAAATCCAGCTTGCTTGAGCTGAGCCGAGAAGTAAGAAAGGGGGTGGTGGAAAGACCAGGTCTGGGAAGAGGCCTCCTGTTTACCAGGTTGGGTTTGGATAGGGATTTTCAGCTCCGACATATACCGTTCGATGCGCCGGTATTGGAGTTTTTTCTGCTCGTCTATGCCCCAGCTTGATTGGCGCGGGATGCGGAAGCAGGGGTGGTTAAGGACGATGATGAATAGGGAGTTTTCCTTTAAATGTGTCGATGCCGTTTTAAAGACAGAGGCGGGATTGGCAATATTCTGAAGGGCCAGGATGCAGGTGGCACAGGAGAATTCTTTCTGAGGCAAGCTTAAGGGCTGACAGAGGTCATGGACGATGAACTGATGCAATAGGTTAGAATCGTATTTTTTAGCCAATTGAATGAGGGAAGTTGATCCATCGACTCCCAAATATTTCATCCCTTTGGGAAGATGGCGCGCGAGGATCCCTTGTCCACAGGCTAAATCTAGAAGATGGGGGTGCGTGTTTTTCTCAGAAGAGAGGAGTTTCAAGATGCCGGGGATGATGACCTGTTGATGGTAATAATGCCCTTTTGTTCCAACGATCTTATCGTACCAGCTCGATGAGCTCTCCCACGATGTGTCTTCCATAGGGATATCTTTTCCTTGTCAAAGAAATATTCAGGAGCTAATACTACAGTAATGCTTAATTCTTAGATATGTTCATAGATGACTAATAACGATCTTTCTCGCCCTGTCAAAGATTTTATATCTGCTGTGCATACCACTTTGCACCAGGATCAAACAATTGACGAGGCCTTGATTTCATTGAGGCGTCGCAAAATTGATGAAAAATTTATTTATTTTTATGTCGTTGATCATGAAAATCGCCTTAAGGGGATCATTTCGACCCGTCAGCTTCTGTTATCAGAGCGCCATTGCACGATCAAACAAATCATGACGGCATCTGTTGTGCGCTTAAAAGAGGATCAGACCCTCCAGGAGGCAATGGAGTTGCTTTCTGCTCACCGCCTTTTAGCAATCCCGGTTGTCGATTCCCGTCAGCGCCTCATTGGGATCATCGATATCCAAGTTTATTTAGACGAATCGGTCGAAGGTGCCGATGCGCGCCATACTAGTGATGTCTTTCAGATTTTGGGGCTTAGCCTTGAAATGGGAAAGCGAAAAAGCCCCTGGAAAAGCTATCGAACCCGGATGCCCTGGATCTTATGCAATATGGCAGGGGGGATTGCGTGCGCTGCCATCTCATTTTTGTATAAAGCCGTTCTTGCTAAGGTGATTCTATTAGCCATGTTCATTCCCTTGATTTTGACCCTGAGTGAGTCCATTTCGATGCAGTCGATGACGCAGAGTTTGCATTTGGTGCGTCAACCCAATATCACAAGAAGGCAGATTTTTTATAGGATCTTGCTCGAGGGGAAAATGGTGATTTTGCTTGCGCTCACTTGTGCTATCTCTGTGGGTTTCATTTCCCTATTGTGGGGGGGCGGCTTTGCTCCGTCTATGACCATTGCTTCCTCCTTATTCATTTCGATTACCCTTTCCGCCTCTGCTGGTGCCTCCGTGCCCTGGATCCTTTATTCCCGCTCCTTAGATCCCAAGGTTGCCTCTGGGCCTGTTGTACTGATGTTCACCGATGTCCTGACGACCACTATCTATCTGTCCCTTGCGACATGGTTGCTCCTGAGATGATTAACAAAGAATCACTCTCTGTCCTTAAAAAGGCAAAATGGACATCTCATTTTAAGCGCCCACTCTATGATTCTTATGCTTTTTCTTGTATTCCCGATACAATCTCAAAGCTCTTAACAGGCCAAGGGGAGAATCGACTGCCTGCCCAAGCTGTAGGGGGAACATTTGAGAAGTTTGATTGCGCCATTTTGTTTTTAATCGATGCCTTTGGTTGGGAATTTTTTGAGGGATATCTTTCCAAATACCCCTTTTTAAACCGGTTTATTACAGAAGGTGTCGCCTCGAAAATTTCTTCCCAGTTTCCCTCCACAACTGCAGCGCATATCACAAGTATCAATACGGGTATGGAGGTAGGGGAGACAGGGATTTATGAGTGGTTCTACTATGAACCTCTTGTCGACCGGATGATTGCACCCCTATTGTTCTCCTATGCAGGAGAACATGAGAGCGATACTCTGCTAAAAAGTGGATACTGCGCTGCTGATATTTTCCCTTTTGAGACCGTTTATCAAAAATTGGCAAAAAAAGGGGTCAGAAGCATTGTTATGCAGCAGGAGGGGATCGCCCATTCTGCTTATTCAAAAACATTGCTCTTGGGGGCTGAGATTATTCCCTTTGTCCATTTTACAGAGGCATTAGATAGGCTTGTCCAGCTCTGTAAACAGCCCATGGAGACCCCGACCTACATTTTCATCTATACTGGAGATATCGATGCCATGGGGCATCGTCATGGGATCACATCGCCTCAGTTTGCAGATGCTGTGGAGATTTGCTGGATCTCAATTGAGAATAGGTTCTGGCAGAAACTATCTGAGTGCCCCAATAAAGTGGCTATCCTATGCACCGCTGATCACGGGATGACCCCTGTCGACCCTAAGTCCACCATTCTGCTTAATAAAATTTGTCCTAAACTTGAGAAAATGATCAAGAAAAATCGGGAGGGGTTGCCTCTAATTCCGGCTGGATCTTGTCGCGATTTTTTTATGCATATTGAGGAAAAAGACCTACAAGAAGCACAAAATCTCCTTCAGGGGCAGCTTAAAGGAGCTGCTGAGGTTGTTTTAGTAGAGGATTTACTCAAACAGCATTTTTTCGGTAGGGGATCCCCTTCAAAGCGTTTGAAAGACAGGGTTGGAAACTTGGTTGTCCTGCCTTATCAAAATGAGAGTGTTTTTTGGAAGTTTGAGCATCATCGCCATGAGCAGCATTTTTATGGTGCCCACGGGGGACTATCCCAAGATGAGATGGAATCGATCTTTCTTTTTACCACAACTTAGAGGGAATTGCATAAGTCCATTTGAGGCCAAATCAGCATGAAAAGCGCAAATTTGGCCTCAAATGGACTTGTGCAATTCCCTCCTTAATCAGTCATAAAAATAGGTGCATTCCCGTAAGAAATGCACCTGAAGGGGCATAATAGTAGACTACTTGCCCTTTTTCTTTTCCTGTTTCGCAGCCCGTTTTTCTTTCAGTGTCTTTGTCGGTTTTTTGCGGTCTTCTTTTTTGATCTCTTTTGCTTTGCTCATATTCTGACTCCTTAATGAACTCATTAGAGGGGTGCTGCCAAACCAAAGAGAAGGTCTAAGGTTTTGCAACACCAAAAAACACACACTTTGCTCCACAACACCCTCCTTCTAAGGGGGCTAGAAGAGTAAAACGAGAGTTGATTTAGTTAAGGTTATAACATATGGGCTTCATCGGCTTCAACGATTTTTTTTTGTTAGTTGCGATTACTTTCAGCGAAGGTGCCCGTCTCCCACTCCGACGTGGCCACCGCGCCCTGGAGTGCCGCGAAGGCGCCCATCCACAACTCCTATGTGGCCTCCCCCTACAGGAACATGAGTAGGAGCCCATCTAAATGCTCTTTGATGCCAGGGAATACTTACACTGGCTCGTGGATTAGGAGAGCGTTCGCAACAGGTTTGCAGGATAAGTATCAGTGGCAATCCGATGAGGACGAAGGTCACCACCCCTCCAATAACCGGTCCGGCAAGCAGAAATGCTGAAATGGCGGTAATTACAGCAAATACTGCAAGTGCGACAGCCATGACTTTGAAGAGCGTGTCAATCCCTCTACCGTAGTCGCCTTGAGCATTAAGGCGGTTATCGATCATGGGATTTTGTGGAACTTGTGATGAAGTTGAGTTGATCATTTTTAACCTCTATGAATGTCTCTATGAAAAAATTGGAAGTGTTCCAGTCCCCCCTTTGCAAAGCTAAAGGGGGGTAGGGTATGCATGGTCGTTTTAGTATTGTCTAACGCGTAGGTGATCATCCATATTGACGTTGATCAAGATGTGATCATAGGGGGTAAACCAACTGTCATATTGGCCAAAGATGACATGATCATTAACGGCCCAATCACTGAGAACGTAGTTGTCGCTTGGATTGACACACCAGACCATCTGGTTTTCCAGGTAAATATGGCCGCCAAAATAGTCAATATCGGTGATCCAATGGGAATAAGGTCCAAAGGCCAAAGGTCCGACAAACAAATTTGCCTTCACATAGGTATTATTGGACTTATTCGTGATGTAATAATCATGGGAGCTTAACCAGCAATAATTAGGTGTGATGACCAGCGAATCATCCCATCTCCAATTGAAGAGAAGATAAGAATCTCCGGATGCGACCTCCCAATGGGATCCGTCTTCCATTTCTATCGTACGGTTATTGGCAGCAATGCCTGTAAGCCGATGGCAATTGAAAGGGAATGTACAAGCTGCCAAGGTGGGTTTTAGCTGTGTCAAATTGCGGGGAGCGAGCATAAATTGGTTTTCAGATGAAATCAGCTTATTGGCGGTCTTGCGCAACGTCTCTTGAGCTTGTTCTGGGTCTTGCCCTTCAGAGTCTTGTTTTTGTTTAGCTCTTAATTCTTGAATGCGTTGTCGTTTTTTAGGATCCATTTCACGACTGCGAACAGAGACATGTCCGTCTATAGTTGCCTCTGAGTTTTCTTGGGTATTTTCATCAGCAACAAGCTGTCCGTTGATGAGAAGGACAGTGGCAAGGGATGGGAAAATGATGTTTTTTGAAAGCATGTTATCTTCTTTTTGGTTGAATGGGTTTGTGTTGTTTATACCGATTAATGGAGGATTTTCTCCGTTCTCTTCCTATATGGACTCAAGTCCTATACCACTACAAATCATCAGAGTGAATGGGTATAAGTCCAAGAAAGTGAAAAAATTAGCAAATAAGATGATTAACGCAAACAAAAAATCACGCTGACACAATCTTAAGAATTGCTGTCGTGGAGCACGGAGTAGGGCTAATTTTTTAGCGTCAACGGTAATATCATAAACATTAGTTTTTGATATTAAGTCATATGTTTATTTTGATTTTTTAAATAGTTAATTTGACAAAATAAATGATTTAGTATTAAATTAAATTAACAGAGCAAGAATGTACTGGGCTTGGTCTAGTATATCCTTTGAAGCAGAAAAAAAATTGAGCTTCCCTTTTATCGCTTGCTTCAAAAGAAGTATAAGTTATTGATTTTTAGAAAGATGGTTATCGTCGAGCGGACAAGAAGGTTGAAGTGATCATTTTTTGAGGTTCATTGGGTGCGCTAGCGCAGGTTTAGTAGTTCTGTGATGTGTCTGTGTTAATAATTGCAATTATTTACTTAAATGGTGTTTTTATGCAAATTCAACAAAATATCGATTCAAAAGCTTCTGAGAAAATAGAAGCTGTGAAAAGCAACAAGGAGCCAGTCCTTGTTACTAATTTTGACACGGGTCGTCTTTTAGAAGATGAACGGTTGTTGTTTTATTCAGGTTGTGAGCGTATGACTTTACAGGCCAGCCAGATAGAAAAAGTTCGCAGTTTGCAAGAGCAGAACGATAATTTGCAGAGGCAATTGCTTCGATGTGAAAAGGATCTCAATCAAGTAGAAGATCCTCTAACGATCGTTGCTGAGATCGAGCACTGCAAAGCTTTGATCGCTCGCAATGCAGGTGAAATTCTCAATATCTATAATCAAAACCAAGAACGTCTTAATCGGATCGCACAACTACAAGAGGAGAATCTTAACCTTCAACAAGAAATTAGCGATTCAAAAGGTCGTTTTGTTGCAGAGCATGTTATAGAGGAGCGCAGCAAATTTGCTGCCGGTTTCTTTGCTTCCAAAACGCGCTATGAGAAGAATCTGATAGAACTCTTTGAAATCAATCGGGAGTAAGCTGAAGGGCAAAGCCTGCAAATTTTTTTTGCAGGTTTTGCCGCAGTGATATCATTGCCCAAGATAGGACTCGAACCTACATACCTTACGGCACCAGAACCTAAATCTGGCGTGTCTACCAATTCCACCACCTGGGCGGGTGCTGCAGAAGGCTCAGAGTTTAGATTTTTTAGTTCTATTTGTCCATAGCGTTTTTTGAATTTACTTAATCCTTGCTCTTAAAAAGGAAAAGAGTATAATTTTTTCCTTAATTAGAGCCGAGTCAGAAATGCAAATCAAACAGGGTTGGAGAAACCCAATACTACGATTTTTTTTCCCCTGGTTCGCTGCTGCGGAAGATAAAAAGATCAGTGATTATTTCATTGGTTTTTTTAAAGGTCATTTGGGATATGAATATGGGATTTCTGTTACAGATAAGCAGAAGATTAAGACGATGCTCTCTGCAGCTGAGCTACATATCGCTCAAGGAAAAAGGTGGTTTTCTTCACAGAGCCAAGACACCTGTAGATTGGAACGATACACTTTGGCTGCCAGGCTGAGGCTCAATCTCTTCGAATCGCATCGCCCTTATGATCTTCTAAAGGAAAAATGCCGAAAGGATAATTTGGCATTACATGGCAAATGGAAAAAGCTGGGATTTGATGAACAAGCTTTTTGGAGATGTCCTGATTTAGTGGATTTTGTTTTTAAATCCCACCTGCACCGCCATATCAAACATCCTTACTATAAACACACAATTCAGATGATGCCCGTTCTGGTGATAAACCAGGGGAGAGCCAATAGTGAGAAACAGCCTCACATTTTGGTAAATGATCGCTGGACTCCTTGGTCTGAAATTTGCAAGAAGATTAAAATAGATAACGCCTCAAGGCTATATTCCGATGAAGATGGCCAGAAAAAATATTGGATGTATCTCGATCAAGGGCTAACTCAGTGGGATAACTACAACTTTAATCAACCGCATCGGTTATGCAAATGGGATCGCCCTCCTCTTTCTTCCCGAGTGGAAATCATTACTACTCATGCGCACAAGGAGTCCTGGAATCTTGCCGACCGATTGTTGAAAGGGACTCGTCATTCTTTTTTGCGCATTATTCCCTCAGAAGGCTTTTCAGCGCGCTATCCAAATGTTCCTCTAGAAGATGGTTCTGTCTACAGTTTTGGATGGGGAACGAGATGGCGTAATTTTCCTTGGCGTGTCCCTTTGTCTACGATTGAGGGGAGGTGGATCTCTCCTGATAACTTCGATTTTCTTAAAGAGGATCTTTGTATCACTCCAATGGAAGTAACGGACGATAAAATTGTTGCTCTTTATGAAACTCTCAAAAAAAGAAGCCAGGAAGAAAATCCCTACCATGTCATTACAGCCAATTGCTCTGGGTTAACTGTTGAGGCATTGAAGGAAGCTGGGATCATTAACTTATCTGCAAAAGACCATATGGCTGCAATGTGGTATGAGTTCCTTCTTCCTAAGGAAGTAAGGCGGCCACTTGATCAAATTGCCCAGATGATTAGATGGATGGCCCCAAAAATCCTCATTGAATGTGCTAAGAAGCTCCTCAATCTTATTTACTCGATTGTTTTTGCTCCTATATTTTCTCTTCTTGGCGCTTGGAGAACACAGATCACCTATGAGAAAGAAAATGACGATCTTCTAGGTAGAAAAATGATTAGAACCAGGGCTGCAAATAGAATTAAGGCTCTATTTTCCAATGTTTTTGATCTCTTTCGACCAAGCAAGATGGAATTTGATTTAACAAAAAACATTTACAAATGGCAAAAAAAACAACCGGAAACATATTTCGAAAAGCGCAATTAAAGTGCTGATCTTAAGTTATTAAGGCATTGCTGTGTCGCCACCAGCCGTTGATTGCGTAGGGAGACCCATTCCCACAGGGCGGCTGGGTGGTTGAGATATCCTTCTCGGATGAGGGGATTAGATGCGAGATTTTTTAGGGAAATGTGGGGGAGGATTCTCTCCTGTTTTTCCTCGCGCGCAATAATCACCCAGCGCCAGGAACCCATGATCAAAAGAACGGTGTTGATAATCCCTCTTTTTAGCCATCTCCAAGGGGCAATACTGATGATTTTATTGACTGTTGAAAGAAAGGGTTGGTCTGTCTTACTTCTAAACAGATCCATGCGGTAGAACCTAGCAAGCTGAACCGTTTGGAACAAAAGGTTTTTGATCTCTTCTTTAGCTGTATCTTTGGAAAAATCGATCTTATCGATTGCAATGGGGTCAAAGGGGTGATTATAGATCTTGGTAAGAAGATCGATGGAGTGACGCGTCAATTCGCTTAAGTTCGAAAAGTCTCTCTTCTCCCACAGATCATCGACCATATAGGAAAGAATCTCTTTAAGAAGGCCATGATTTAAACCTTGAAAAGCCCGAACGCTGTTATTTTGGATAAGAAGCTTGCTAATGATGTTTTTAGAGGAGAGATAGCCATTGAGGACAGACTGGATTTTTTCATAAAAGGGAGCAGCGATCACCTTATCAAATAATTTCTGAATGTGAAAGGCACAATTGTCACCGGCAAACTGGAATAATAGATTCCCTTTTTTGGCCTGCAGATAGGTTTCAACCAACTCCTTTTGCATCCGATCTGTTTCTACATCGGAAAGGGGAAAAATGATTCCGATTTGATCTCTTAGAGAAAGGTAGAACGATTCATCTGGATAATGGTTGCCTGCAACGCTTGTAGAGGAGAAAAAAAGTAATTTTTCAATGGAGGTTTTAGGGAATTTCTTAGGCTGAATTCCGATAGGAAACACGTAATATACATCTTCTTTTCGATAGATTAGATCTTTATATCCATGGGCTTGTAAAACATTTAAATCTGCTTTGGATCGGCTGGCTCGAAGCGCAAGTCCCCATTGGTTTGGTGCAAGATTATTCCAGTTTTTATAACGGGTAGAGATCTCTTGTTCCGTATAAGCAACTAGCGGTACTTTATTGAGGAGCTCCTCAAAGAATTTGTCTGGGTTAATTGTATCGTATCGCTTTGTTGTCTGATTGTAAGAACCGCACTCAATTGCATTCCAGTCACAAACGCCATTTTTTAAATATTCGACCTTGCCATATCCGTTTGTTTTTTCCTTAAAAATGCGGATGATTTTCTCAATCGAAAGAGTTAAGCCGTCAGCTTTTGGATCAATTAAGTTTTTTAAGGTGACATTTCGCTTTTTAAGAGCCCCCTGAATAGGTTCCATCTTACCGTCGATTTTCAAACACACCACTTTTCGGCTTGCGCCATCGATCACCACATCTTGGAAACAGATCCCCTTTTTACCATCGACAGCTCCTGAGCGCTTGTCGAGATGAACAGAGGCAAGGAGCTCTTTTTCTTGAGGGGTTTTGACAAAAACGCCGATGTTGCAGTTAGAGCGCAGTGCCCATTTGACAAACGAGGCAGTCCATGGATCCTTACTATTTTTAGCTCGAGCAAGAAACTTTTCGATAAGAACAGGATAGGTAGCGCATGCATGTTCTAATTGCTCTTTTTCTTTAGAGTTGAGTTGGGGAAGCTCCTTATGAGTTTTTGGATCATATCTTCCTGGAAACAAAGAAGATGCGCTTAAGTATTTACGGATGACAGGTTCGATTTTAAGAAAAAGGGCTGAAGGAGTATTTTCTGAACCAGAACCTGTAGCGATGGCCCCGCTCCGGTATTGCAGTCCGAGGAGCTGTTGTTCAAAACGATCCCATTCTGCTCTTTCATGTGTATAAAGGTCTTTCGATTGGGACTTGTTGAGCTTTTCTTCTCCAATACGCAGCCATTCATGAATCGTTTTTCCCTCTATAGAGGTTCCTTGGATTTCTTGGATGATTTTCGCTCTGTTTTGCAGAAGGTCTGGTTTATCTAAAGATTTGGTAAAAGATGGGAAAGAAGGGAAGGCCACCTGCTCAATTTTGGCAAAAACTGCATTGAGCTCATGAACCTTCTGGTACTGTTTGCGCAACGTTGGAAAATAGGAATAGAACTTTTCCGGTATTTTTGCAAAGGCAGAAGAGATTCTTTCAGTAAAAGAAGAGCTTGGCATAACTGTCTCAAAATAAATAGTTTTGAGAAAATTATACCTGCTCTTAACGTTGTTAACAATTCAAATAATTAATTTAAGCATCGTCATAATCATAAACGGGATGGATTTCAAATCCCACTTGCCGCACGGAAAAGATAATTTGAGAAATCGGCTCCCATTTAGCATTTCTATCGATATGTAAGAGCACTTTTGTCTTTTCTTTTTCTTTAGGCAGAAGGCCTAAGTCTTGTTGTTTTTTTAATTCTTTCTGGATTCCCTGAACCCCATCGATTAGATATTCATTAAATTCTGTAATCCACTTATATTTGCCTTCTTCATTGACGCTTAAATTAATGATGTAATAATCATTCTGTCCAATATAAGGGGATTTTTCTGAGGCGGGTTGTACCTTAACAAGTTTGATTTCGCTGTCATAAAGGGCGGCTTTTGTTACGGCAAGCGTCGCAAAGACCGCAACAACTAGAAAGAGGAAGTCAACCATGGGAGCCAGATTCAGACCTCCAAAGCTCTTGAGTTCTTCTTCAGGGATGATGCTCATAGGTTACCCTTTATAAATAGAGGTTCTGTCGTCCATTAACAAAGCAAGATTTTGAGTTTGACTCTCAATCTGTGCAAGAGATCTAACAAGACGGTATTTGGCGGTAGAGTGCAATATCAGGGCCAGGATCGCTACAATGAGGCCGGCAACAGTTGTTCCAACGGATATTCCTAAGCCATCGAACAGAGTGGATACGCTCTCAAGTGATCGATTGACATCATAAAATGCGTAAAACATGCCAAGAACCGTTCCAAGCAGTCCAAGCATGGGTGCAATAATAGCGACATCGTTAAGCAATCCAATTTTTTGCCAAAAGGAGATCGTTGAACGCCTGCCCTCTGCTTTCATTGCATCAATCATGACAGGAAGACCGAATTTGCGCGATAAGATCCCATTTTGGACCATTTTACAGAAGATGGTGTTGTTCTCTTGGCAAAAGGAGAGCGCCTCTTCAAAGTTATTGCTAGTGAGCTTATTTTGCACATTCTTTAAAAGAGAAGGGGAGATGCGTGCAGAAAAACGTATGGAAAGAACGCAATAGAGCCAGATGCATACGGAAAATATCGACATGATAAGAAGCAAAGAATAGATGACAGGGGATCCGGCAAAAGCTTGTTTCAAATCGAGCGCAATTGCCTCCTTGTCTAGTGATGAAAGCTCTCCAATGAGCGATGTCCCCTGAACATTTAAGATCGCAGCAGTATCATTTTCAGCTATGATTCCTTGAGGTTCAAGAGAGAGTGTTTCAATCATCGGAAGATCGGGGCCACCCATGGGTTGCTCCGACGCAATATTCATATCTTCTTCCGACAACTCGGCTTGCGGATCATTCAGTTCCAACGTTTGGGAAGATTCCACGATGAGTGTAGGGAGAGTGGCAACCACGGCATCCAGAGGTTCTTGGGATGGCAACTCTGCAGTGATGTGCGGCGCTACAGAAAGATCTTCGAGGAGCGGGGTTTGGGATTCCCATATAGGCTCTCTTAAAACCACTTCTGCCCCTTTAGAGGGTGTGTTTTCGACAAGAGTTTCCCCAATGGCAAGCTCTTCAGTTAATGTGTTAAACTCATCCTCGAATAGGGAAATTTCTGCATCTAATGAATCAGATACACTCATTTCATTGGAAAATGAAGAAGTAGTTTCTTCAGCGTTGAGAGGGAGTAGATGGACCATAAGTCCTGTGAGAATGATGGTGTGAAAGTATTTCATCTGCGCCTATTAACTCCATACTTGTAGAGGTCGCCCAAAGATGGCGCACCCATGATTTAATTTTTAGATTAGCAAGAGAGCACAGAATTGTTCAACAAAGATTCCCAGGATTGAACCTATCTCGGTAAAATTCTTGGCCGCAATCCAAAATCTCGAAGTGAGTACACGGGTGAATGTAATTTTCACCTTGTCATTAATCAAAACATCTCTTTATTCTTGGACGCCAAAAAACAACAAAAATAGCAACGGACCAGCTTGTTGAACTCATGGACTTATGCCCATTTGTTAGAGTTTGTGCCGGTTGCAAAACAGAGGTTTTTATGAATAAGACACAATATGAATCAAATGATTTCATACCACTTCTCAATGCAATTGCACAGACAATGCAAAAAACTAAGCAGCAACTAGCTTTGTACCCTGAGTCAAAGGGAAATCAGGAAGCGGCACAAACTCTAAAAACAGTGAAACAAACTCTAGTAAATATCAATAACGTATCCCAAAAAAATCTTGAAGACTTGAAAACCCACAATAGGCTTGAGAATCTTAATAAACGGTGCAATGCCTGGGAATCAAACATTGGGGATTTGTCAGCTGCAGCCGTTCTTTCAAGATCTTTTCGTCAGATAAATATTTTAAAAAAAATACTTACCACTATTAATGAGAGCATAGCTCAACTGAAAAGTAGGGATCGAGTGAAAGCTGAGAGTGGAGAAGAGAAAAAGTGCATTAGTGCAGTGGAAGAAACCTGCGCGAAAGTATCCTTTAATCTAAATGAGAAATTTAAACAGCTACAAATCAGCAAGGTTGTAGATATTTGCATTCATTTCACGGTAGAAAACATAGGAGAGAATGATGGTTTTGCGATCTGTGGAGAAGCTAACGGTAAGGATCTATTTACTTATCAAGATCCTATCGTTGGACCTTCTGGCCTATCCATTGATCTTGAAAAATGTAATATTCCGGTTCATTGGCAAAATAATATCCCGTCAGCCAGAATTCATAGAGAATTTGAGGTTCTCCAGAATGCTTCCCATGCATGCATAAATCCAAAAGTGCTCCCTTTTCCCAAGATTTTTTTGAGGCTCTGCTGTGAGTCAGAAGAACTTAAAACAGTATCGTTTAAGGTTGCTAAAATCACTCAGGATGGGAAGAAGTTTTGGATGGAGGGTAATAATATAACTAAAAATATCCAGGATGCAATTGTTCTTTCTAATTTTGAACTTGGGTTTGATCTAGGTGTTGTTAAGTTCGAAAACACCTCTGCTAACTAAGATCCTACCAAAGAACCCGCTCTGCGGGTTCTTTCTTCCCTAAACAACAATGGAAAAGAAAGTTCTAGGGCAGTAAAATGCTCTAGCTATGAGACCAAAAAATTTAAAATGTCCCTTTACATGGGCGACAAGGCGACCCATGGTTCACGACCATATCTTGTATGTTCCTGAATACTATGCGCATCATCAAGATTATGTGTTTCCTGGCTGGGCAAGTCGTGAGGTTTTTGGCAGAGAGGCAGCTGTTGAAGTGGAATACTGCAGTGGCAATGGGGCTTGGATTGCGGAAAAAGCCCTGGCGCATCCGGAGCGTAACTGGGTGGCTGTTGAAATTCAATTTGAGCGCGTCCGTAAGATCTGGTCTAAAATCCACAATTTTAACCTAAAAAATTTATTCGTTGTCTGCGGAGAGGGGTTGACATTTACCCGTTACTACGTGCCAAAGGAGAGCATTCACTCTGTCTATGTTAATTTTCCCGACCCTTGGCCCAAGGCCAAACACGCCAAGAATCGTCTGCTTCAAGAACCTTTTTTCACAGAGATCTCCAAAGCTTGTATTCCAGGAGCGATTGCGACAATTGTCACCGATCATCTCGATTACACGCATCAGATCACCCAATTGTTGCTAACCCACCCTTTATGGAAATCCCGTTTTCCCTCTCCTCATTACATCACAGATTATGAAGGTTATGGAACCTCCTATTTTGAAACCCTTTGGAAGGAGAGGGGACTACCGATTCAGTATATGCAATTCCAAAATAGAGGCTTGCCGTGAGTCCTTCTGAACCTGTCCTTTTCACATCCGATCATCATGGGTTTTATCTGCAAGGGGTCCCTTTTCATCCTCAGATTCAAGAGGGATCTGAACCTTTGATGGACTGGTCAAATACAGTCATTATTTATCTTGCTGCGCATTTGAGCGATGATTTGAATTGGTCCAAAGAAAAAGAGGTTGCCACAAAGATTGCAGCAGATGGAAAATACATCCTTTGGGAGATCGATTTGGGTTTATACCCCGTTCGGGGTATAAACTCCCATCCATTTAATCCTGAAGATTCTGCCAGTTTTTATTCTTTTTCACTGGCAATTGAAGAGTTCTCCAAACAGCTTTGGCCCACTTTCAAGAATACGACATTTGGAGTTGTTCTTTATCGCGGCTCTTTTCCCGATCAGCTATGGAAATCAGGTTTAACCCATGAGCTAACAGAGGGGGATGAGGAGCTTTTTTACATCCAAATGTTTTCTGAATACCTTCATCGGCTTATCTCCTTTTTACCCGATGCAGTATTGCCCTTTGCCCTCATTGACATTCAAAGGATCGGATCTATGGCTAAGGCTTCCCAACTCCTTTCAAAGGCTCGCTTTGAATATCTGAATCTTGCGATTAAGGGGGCTAAAACCCCTTTTTCTGGGATTTGCTGGGAAGAGGGTTGCTACGGGCAAGGATGGTTGGGGAGCGTTGATAGGAAAGCTTCCTCATCCATGGTAATGCCGACTGTGGGAGTTTATTTTCCCCAAGATGAATCGATGAATCAAGCTGTCATTGAAGAGTTGGATGGTCTCTTAGAAGATCTCAAGCAAAAAAAAGTCGATTTTCGCATTGTTGCAGAAGAGAGGCTCACAGAGCTTTGGGATGGACTCGATAGACTGATTGTCCCTTCCCACGCCATCAGCGCGTCAGGCAAGCGTAAATTGCTAGGCTTTATCGCTGCTGGCGGTTTGGTCGAGGGGATTACAATTCCCTCTTAATTTCAGCTAACTTTTTGAATAGAGGGCGACCCGGCTTACAGTTTTCGACAAAATGCTCGAAAAAGAAGGCAGTTAACGATTTCACAATGGAGGGTTTAAAATCCCGATCCATTTCTGCTGGCTGACCTAAAAGAGAGATAGCCTCAGAAAGGCGCATCGATTGTAATCGATCCTGGTCGTCTTGAAATCGCAACATCGTATTTTCTAGATAATATTTGAGATCCGTGAGGGGATGGTAATGTTCATCGGAGCGCACCTTGATGGCGAACTGATGTAATTCCATCAGACGACCTAAAATATGTTCAACATCTTTTTGAACGGAAAGTTCTTTGCTTTGACTTAACTCTAGCAAATGGTTTGCGCAAGCTTTTATTTCTTGATGGAGCAGGTTGTAGATGGGAAAATGATTTCTCATAGAAGAAGCCTCGCATCCGTATTTTATAGATGCTCTCTCTATGACAGAAAAAATTAAAGTGATCAAGAAGAAAAACCAATCGGAGCAGAGGGATTCGAACCCCCGACCCTCTGCTCCCAAAGCAGATGCGCTAGCCAAACTGCGCTATGCTCCGATTAGAAACTCAGATTTTACTTAAAGTGCTCATTTTATGACAACCTGAATTTTGGGCTAATTGGCCATGTTCACCTTTACGGTCAGTTTTCGGCCGGCTGCAAGGCACCCATCTGCTGTATTTTTCTCCTTGGAAATAGCTGGCGCTATTCCCTTGTCAAAAACTACAGCATCTGGGGCCTTTCGCTTGAGCGAAATTCTGCCCGTAAAGGTGAACATCGCCTTAAGAATGTTAAGATAGCCTGTGCTGTTTCCTCTGGCCTCTCCAATAGAGAGGAGTGGCCACAATCTTTGATCAACTCTGACTTGGAGTTTTTAATCCCTGCAAGAAGAGTCTCATGTTCTTTTGGAAATAAGGTGTCCTGCTGGCTATGGATAATTAATGTGGGAGCTTTGATCGAACTCAAAAGAGTCACAGAAGAGCTGTCATCGATCATTGCTTGTAGCTGATGGATAAGGGAATCGATGGAAAAACTTGCAACCATCGACTCGATGATCTGGAGTAAAGGGGCATCCCGAAGGCGGGAAGGATGAACGATTAGGGGTAAGTTAAGCTGCATGACCTCAGCGATTTTACCCATCTTAAGAGCCTGAATCATCTGTTTTTGCATCGCCACTCTTTGGGCCTCAGATGTGCACCAGGTATTGAGAAGGATGAGCTTTGCCACTCTTTCAGGGGCTTTTGCAGCTATCCCTTGAGCAATCCATCCCCCCATCGAATGCCCTGCCAAAGAAATCCGTTCAGGCGTTTGTTTTAAGATGTGGTCGACCATCTCTTGACGTGACAACCACTGATCCATAATAAAGACGCGGATGTCAAATAAATCTTTTAATTTCTCCATCTGGTATTTCCACACGAGCTGGTTATTGGCAAATCCTGGGATGAGCACAAGTGTTTCTTTCATGGATGCAATTCCCTCTTGTCGTGATGTGGCTTTTTGTGTCATGTTATAATTTATACCATTTTTGATTACAAGGGTGAGGAATTATGACTTCATTTCGCCACTTAAAGTCTGTTGTGCGGTTGAACGAACTTGCTGAGGATCCCTTAGATTTAACTATTGAGGGGGCAATTACTTCCAAACGCATTGATGCGATGATAGCTCAAGCTTTAGGTTTTCAGCTCTTTTATGCAATGGAGCGTGTGTCGGAAACAACCCTTACAGCTCTTAGCGATCTGAGTGTAGAAACTCAGGCTGTTCTAAAAATGACCCAGATGCAGTCAGGTGAGGTGGTTAACTTCATCGAGGGCTATGAAAGCGAGCAGCGGCCAGCTCTCCATACTGCAGTGCGCGATTTTTTTGAACAGCGCAATACCGCAGAGAGTGCTGCAGAGGCTACAAAATTAGCTTATAAAGAGTGTGAAAAACTGCGTGAGTTTTTAAATGACATTGAAAACAAGGGGAACTTTACCGATATGGTTCAAATCGGTATCGGGGGATCAGATCTTGGCCCGAAAGCTGTCTATTTGGCTCTTGAGGCTTTTCATAAACCCCATCGACGCGTTCACTTTGTTTCCAATGTAGACCCTGATGATCCATCGCACGTTTTTCAGCAGATTGATCTGGAAAAAACTCTTGTTGTCGTCGTTTCCAAATCGGGAAGCACTTTGGAGACTTTAACCAATGAACAATTTGCCAGAGAGAAATTTAAAAAAGCAGGTCTTAATCCTAAAAATCACTTCTTAGCTGTCACAGGAAAGGGAAGTCCCATGGATGACCCACAGCAGTATGCAGCTAGTTTTTACATTTGGGATTACATTGGAGGAAGATATTCTGCGACATCGATGGTGGGGGGGGTGATCCTTGCATTTGCTCTTGGGATGGATCGGTTTTTGGAGTTTTTGCGCGGGGCAAGCGCCATGGACAAAATCGCTCTAAAACAAGATCCCAAGGCCAATCTTCCTTTGCTCTCAGCCCTTTTAGGGGTTTGGAATCGCAATTTCTTGAGCTGTCCTACAACTGCCATTATTCCCTATTCGCAAGCCCTTTCCCGCTTCCCTGCGCATTTGCAGCAACTTGACATGGAGTCTAACGGCAAACAGATTGATAAAAGGGGAAATGCGGTAGATTTTGATACAGGGCCGATTATTTGGGGGGAGCCGGGAACCAATGGGCAGCATTCTTTCTACCAATCGATTCATCAGGGGACAACAGTTGTCCCGCTAGAGTTTTTAGGGTTCAAAGAGAGCCAATATCGGGATGATATTGTTTTCCGAGGGACAACCTGCCAAGAAAAGCTCCTTGCCAATCTTTTAGCCCAGTCGATTGCGTTGGCCGTTGGTCAGGAAAGCGATAACCCCAACAAATTTTTTCCAGGAAATCGTCCCAACCGAATTCTCTTTGGACAAAGACTCGATCCTTATGCGATGGGGGCAATTTTGGCCTACTATGAGCATAAAGTCGTTTTCCAGGGATTTATTTGGAATATCAACTCTTTTGATCAAGAAGGAGTGCAGCTTGGTAAGAAGTTAGCGCTCAAAATCATCGACCAGATGGCAGCTCTAAAACAAAAAAAGCCGCTAGATCCCAAAGTCTTCCCTCTAGGAGCCGCTTATCTTAAGCACATTCAGTAACAGTAATTGAAGTTTATGGCCGATCGGGGTATAGCATCCGCCAATGCAGATCGGATAAAAATTTTTCATTGCTTGATAAATACTTGTCTTTTTTCTGAAAATGAGTGTTTTTCTCTTTTTGCTTAAAATAAGACTCAAATGTTTTGAAATCAATAAGTTCTCCGCTCTTTTTTACAAAACTCCAGAAATCAGCTCCATTTGCATAAAATTGATCGGTTTGCAACTTTTCATACTTTGCTAACAGCTTCTCACGATTTTTATCCATTATCTTACAAGGAGCTGCAAGCAGTTCCCCATCATCACCCTCTTCGAAATCGATCAGTTCGATTGTAGCGATAATGGGCAAATTAGGAGGTAAATAAGAGTCCTCGCCATACCCATATTCGGGATGAATATAGAGCTTTCTTGTCTCACCTGGTTTCATGCCAATCAGAGCATAGGCAACGCCTGGGATAAATTGTTTGATGTTTTCGTTTTTTACTGTTCCAGCAATAGATTTATCCTCTCCTAAAACATGGAACAAGTAATGGAATGTTGCATTCTTAGTTTTGAAAGTGGCCGGAGTTCCTTTACCTTGTCGCAAAACTTTGAAATATAATTTCTGATCCACTAGTGCAATGACCTTTTTAAGAGCAGGAAGCTGATCAAAATACTTCCTTGATGCTTCGAGATTTTCTTCCCGTTCTAAATCTTTTCGGGTCACATAAATTTCCCACTTCCTCTTGTGTGTTTCTTCAGGAGGTTCGGAGCAATAGACGCCGTTTTCTCTATTGCTTACTCCCTCTAAAAATGCTTTTGTTAAACATTCACCCACATATTTCTCACTTCTTATTTCTTGATGAATTATTTCTATCAGCCTGTTTGCTATTTCTTCTTTATCAGTAACCAAACAGAATGGAAGGGCTTTTGGGAGAGAGGGCAGATCCAATTGTTTAAAGGATGTCGTTAATAGTTTTAGCAGCGTTTTTTCCAAGAGATCATCTGTTTCAACAGCTTTTATAATTGCTTTACGATTCATTTCGTAAGTGGTAAGAAGAGCTTTGCTCTCTTCAGAGTCTGGTTCGCAGCCAAAATAAGGGATCTTATAAGAATGAAATGGCTTCAGCTTCCGTGATACAACAGTCAATTTTCTTATCGCCTCACACTCATCAGCTAAAGTACTATAGCCAATAGAGGGGGTTTGCCGAACGTTTCGTGGGGGGGGGAGGTTCATTCTTGCCATTTTTGAGAGAAATGGAAATTCTTCATTCCGATCTGATAGGAATGCATTGGAAATGAACTCTTTTCTGGAAATGAGAAGAGCATTTTGTGTCCCATAACCCAATAAAATCCCTAACAGAACGTTATCGCTTTTTAGAACATCATAAAATCGCTCTTTTGCTTCTATAAGCTCTTGTAATAAGCTCTCCGCGGTGAGCGTGGGTCCCAATACATATCGAAACAATGAAAGGTTTTTATTTACAGTATCTAAAAATGCTTGACGATTGATGCAAACAAGGTGACGATAACCGTATGACTTTGCGTCAAAAACTAAAAAAAAATAATCTTTATTTTTTGGAGAGATACTTAAGGCTTGCCAAAACTCCACCCCCTTAATGAGGCAAAGCGCTTTTTCATCAATTCCCGATAAGGCCCCGCTTTCGTAGGATAGAGGATATCCCTCTATGGACATAGGCTTAGCGCCATACAAAACATAGCCGCTGAATGAGTCCTTGATTAAAGTGCGAAAGAACTCCTTGAGGATAAAATTTTGTTCTTTAGACAAAGATTGTACAAATGATCGTAAATCCTTCTTTGAATCTCCCCATAGAGACACTGAAAAAAAGAGCAGAATCCCGAAAACAAATGCTTGCATAAATAGAGTTCCATTCAATTGGGGTGTGACAAACGCTCGTTCTTCGCGCATGTCACACCCCACCATTCAACTAATGTGCGAAATTCTCTCCTATAAAATAAGGACATCCGTCTTCATTACAATACCAGGTTCCCTTTACTCTATAAATACCTACATGACCATTTGGGCACTCTGGATCCCACGAATCAACATAACAGCCTTTCTCATCCCAGAATATTTTCTCCAGACAAATCCATTGCGATGTGTCATTCTGTATGTAGAATTGATTTTGATGAAAGTAGAGTTTTTCCAGAATTAAATAAGCTTTCCCGTCTTCTATCTTCGAAATGCTTTCATTGCATTTGCTGAACACTTCATATGGATAGGCGGACTGATTCGCAGGCAAGGCACAGCCAAAAGCAAGGAATACTGTTGTTAGAAACATCAAATATTTCATGAAAAAACCTGATCGTATACATTTTCGAAATTTAATTAGACACTCACATAGCATAATCTGCTAAAGATTTCGATGGTATTCCCTCGATTTTTTCTTTGTCAATCTGGAAATTATAAAGCACATTCAGTAACGGTTCCTTTGCTTATCAAAAAAGAGCGTAAGGAGGTTCCCTCTAGAATATCGCTTTGCGACATGTTAGGCGATGTTAGAAAGACCTGGTTGAACTTGGATAGATGGGTTTTAAGTTGACCCTGCCGCTCTTTGTCTAATTGAATTCCAAAATCATCAATTCCAAGCATAGGGCAGACACCGAGAATCTCTGCCATTTGTTCCCACTGTGCAAATCGAAGTGAGGAAATACAGCTGCGTTTTTGACCTTCGCTAGAAAATAGTTTTGCCGCCTTTCCGGCCAATTGGATGAGCAAATCATCGCGGTGGGGGCCAATTTGAGTAGAGTTGAGCAGTATTTCTCTAGGGCGATTCTTTTGCCAAATTTTCTGCAGATGGGAAGAGATCGCAGTTTCATCTTGGGGCATTGAAAAAGAACATTGGTATTGGACATCGATGCTATCTTGATCTCTAGAGAGGATTTCCATCCATTTAGTGGAGATGGGTTTGAGTGCTTTTACAGCTTGATCCCGTTTTAAGATCAGATAGCTTGCTGAGAGCGCCATGATTGCTTCCCAGGATTCGATGGAAGAAGTGCTTTTAGAGCGCAATAAGTGGTTGCGTTGTTTCATCGCTTTAAAATAGCGACCGAGATGATGGACATACATCGGGTCTGATTGTGCGATGTGGATATCGAGAAATCGCCTGCGTTGAGTGGGGCCTCCGCTGACAAGAGATAAGTCATCCGGAGAGAGAAGGATTGAGGGGAGGATTCCGAGCAATGAGGTGAGGGTTGGGTAGATTTTCTCATTATATTGAATTTTTCGCGTATTCTCATCGTAGTAAATTTTAATGAGTTGACCGACCCCATCCTTGTAAAATTCTGCTTCTAAATAGAAAAAGCTCTCCCCAAAAGCAATGAGATCAGAAAGCGAGCTAGCTCTAAATGATCTGCCGGTACTGACAAAGTGGATAGCCTCGAGCAGATTAGTCTTACCCTGCCCATTTTCCCCTAAGATGAGATTGACCCCTTCGGAAAAGAGAACTTCCGCTTGCGAGTAGTTGCGGAAATTCCGAAGAAGCAGCCGTTTTAGAAACATTATTCAAGCCGCATCGGCATGATGACAAACTGCGCAGTGGATGAGTCTGTAATAAGGCCGGGATTGTAAGAGTCTGTCACGTTGAAATTGACAGTTTCATCTTTGATGTGGCGGAGAATATCGAGGAAATAGACTGGGTTAAACGCAATTTCCAATTTTTCTCCTGCATAGTTCACGGGCATCTGCACTTTTCCTTCTCCAAACTCACCAGACATGGCCGCAATGTGCAGCTCTCCTGTTGTAAATGTGAAGCGTACGGAACTGCTATGCTCAGAGATAAAGAGAGAAACCTGGCGCAAAAGCGACATCAACTCTTCCCGATGCAAAGAGATCGCCTGTTGCTTAGCTTCCGGGATCACACGAGCTACATCGGGGAACTCGCCAGTGAGCAGCTTACTAATCAACGTAGTTGATCTCAACTCGAGGGCAATCTTGTCAGACATAAGAGTGATCTTCACAGCTTCTTCTTCTTTGCTATCGAGCATGCGGATCATCTCTTCAATGGCTTTCAGAGGAACGATATGAGATGCATTAAATTCAGCAGGAAGGTCAACGGTGGAATGGATTTTTGCAAGCCGCTTTCCATCAGTTGCGATAAATGTCGCTGTCTGATTAGCGTTTTGCAGTAAGATGCCGTTGGGCAAATAGCGGTTATCTTCTCTTGCTGCTGCAAAAGATGAACGGCAAAGAAGCTCTTTAAGGGATGTAGTTGAAATGGAAAACTGGGTCCCTTCGGTAAGATCGGGCAGTGTGGGGAATTCACTTTTGTGCATCCCCTGGATCTTGAAGTGGGAAGAGCCGGCATTAATCTGGGCGGTTTCAGGAGAAATCGTATGAATTTCCACCATAGGAGCGGTCAGTTCCCGAACAAGATGAAAGAATCTACGAGCAGGGAGAGTGATCGAGCCCTCTTGCTCAATTTTGGCATCTGCATAGGCGCGCATACTTACAGTGAGGTCGGTAGCGCTAATAATAAGCTGATCATCAATGGCTTCGATAAGAACATTGGTCAGGATAGGCATGGCAGGTTTTGATGGGACGACATTTTGGATTTTTCCGATCAGGGCAAGAAGTTCCAACCGAGAGATGATCGCTTTCATAGTTAATGACTCCGAGAGTTTTTAGCGTGATATTGGCGATAATATCGGATTGGACAAAATCAGTCTACGATGGGAATGGCAATTCAGCAATTAGATGTCCAGAATTTTTCCTTTGGAAAAAGTCAAAAACACCAAAAATTCTTCTCGTTTCGAGGAGGAATTTCAAAAGTCCTTTACCCGGCCTTGTTAAAATAGAGGACAGGTGCCCTTGACCCAATTTCCTTCTTTACTTCCTGGTGCTTAGATCCTCCTAATTGATACCCTTCTGGAACCTTGATGACATTGCCATCTGAATCTCCCACAAAAATCTCTTCGTCCACGGGACCATCAAAGTGTCAAAGTCGGGAGGTTGATGGGACATAATGCTCAAAAGCTTGAGGAGTTGCTACCAGACCGGTGGCTCCAAGCTAAAACAGCGCTGAAAAAAACAGTTCCTCATTCCTAAAATGTCAACCTGTCTAGATTAGACGCTTACCCAAGTAAAGCAGTGTCATCATCCAAATCCATCGTCTTGTTGTTTTTTGGTTTTCTAGAAGAGTCGTATCATCTGTCATAGTATAAAACTGTTAAACGGTGGCATAGGTCATTGATTCAGTGCATGCCTGTTCTTTTTGAACTATTCGGAAATTCCGAAAAGTTGCCCCGCTTGGCTATTTGACGATTGTCTTACCGCTCTCTCTGCTTCGAGAAAATGCTTTTCTACTGGAGATGGGGTGTTCAGCAATTCTTTGCGATATTTCTCATATTCAGTATGGGCTTTTTCCAGAGCTCGCTCGTGATCGATTTTTCCAGCATTTTCTAAGACATCTCGACCACTTAATTTTAGAAAGTCATCCAGTTTGATGATCCAGTCATGCATGTGCATGGGTTTTCGGCTCAGGGCCTGCAGCTCGGCAAATTCTAAATACATGGTAACGATTCGGTTGAGAATATTAAGCTCATCTTCATTGAGGTAGTTTTTTGCAATAGCGGTATCTGTTTTTCGAGGTGCATTCCCAGACCATGTCGTCATGCCCATATTTAGTTTCGTAGCATCAGAGCGCCCATAAATGATTTCTGCGGCGGTATGCCCGTGAGCTGCCCAATGCATTTTATTTTGCACGACTGCAAACAACTCCTTTGATAGATCGGTTTTGGGATCATAATCAATGCTAGTGGCATAGATATCGAGGACTTTGCGCCAGAACACTTTTTCTGAAGAGCGGATATCTCGGATGCGCGCTAGTAATTCATCAAAATAATTGCCACCGCCAGCTTCTTTGAGTCTTTTATCATCGAGCGCAAAGCCTTTAATCAGGTACTCACGTAGCCTTCCAGTTGCCCAAATGCGGAAATGTGTTCCTCGTAGGCTGTTAACGCGATATCCCACGGAAATGATCGCGTCAAGATTATAATACTCCAACTGTCGTTCAATGTTTCGAGACCCTTCTTGTCGAACTGTTGCAATTTTTGCAACAGTTGCATCTTGTTGCAATTCATTGGTTTCGAAGATGTTTTTTAAGTGTTTGCTGATGCCGGACTTGTCAATTTGGAAGAGATCCGCCATTTCATTGATTGTTAGCCAAACCGTTTCATTTTCCAGCCGCACTTCAATGCGCTGCTGCCCGTCCTCCGTTTGGTAAAGTAAGATATGACTGTGGGTTGGATTTTTTTTAGGCATTTAAAATGGCTCCAAAAGCAGAAATAATTTGCTTGAGTAAACCAAAATTATGGGAATTTCACAAGGATCTCTTGATAGAGAATATAAGTACTTGAGGATGAAAGTGGGGCAAGCTGGACTTCAACCAGCGACCAGCGGGTTATGAGGGAGCGAGAATTCAATCTCAACCATCGCCATCCAACCTCTATGGAACCCACTATATGAGATTTGAGGTGAAAGGGCAACTGGATTCTACTGAGTACAGCAGCTCCCGTAAATAAAATATTTCATTTCTTTTTCGAGGTCTATTAATTCCCCCTGCAGCCAGCAGCAAAAACATACACATTTCGGCTTGGTGCTACCGACCGCCCTTACACCATTGAATTTGTTAAACACCGCTCTCAAAAAAATCAAAATACTACAATGAGCGTATCCTCAAGAAGTGTCGAGTGTGACCTTGCCTTGCTTTCTATCCACCATCCAACGAAACAGGTCTTCCCAAGAAGCTATAAAAAGTTCCGTGAAAATTGACTGCTGACGGCGCCAGAATCGCGCTCTTGATCCTGCTTTTTTGACAGCTGCTTGAAACAGCCCACAACAACGTTGTTGTACTTGGTCTATAAAGAATGCCAAAAACATAAGCATTCCAAAGACATGGCTTAGCTGTTGATTGCCATGCCCATAATTATGCTCAAAGTTGTAACCCTGATTTTTGAGAGTGTTAAAAGTCTCATTTTCAATTTTCCATCTAGCCCTACCCGCTCTTGAAAGTTGATGGACATTTTCCTTAGTTACTGAAATATCTGTAATCCATGAAAAATGCCCAATGATTTTTCCTTTGAGGTTGTTTACTGTGCAGTCTATGAAATTCACTTGAAGGTCATGGTTTGAATCATTCAATGGAATCTGGTTATAGAACTGAAATTCAAGAACCTCTTTTTTTGTTGTTACTTTGAGAGTTTCAAGTTTGATTCCTTTTAGCCATTGAAACAAACTTGGGTTCCCCTCAGGGGTTATTCCGATGATAAAATGGGCGCCCATAGCATTGATCGGTCGTATATAGGGAGCTTTCGAACTTAATGCATCCATAGTAAAAATGACTTTCCAAACGTGATGATTTTCATGCCGATTGAGTTTTGCAATTCCCTCCATAGTCTTTTGTTTGGGGATGCATCAGTCTACGATGGGAATGGCAATCTTCTTCTTTTCTTGTTCTTGCAGCGCTCTGGTGGAGGCTGCAAAACCGAACATAAGAATGCCAATTCTCCCTGTTAGCATCAGAAAAATGATCAGGCATTTTCCCAAAGCTGATAGCTCAGAGGTGATCCCAGTGCTTAGGCCTACAGTGGAGAGTGCGGAGGCTGTTTCAAAGAAAAGGGGAAGAAACGGATGCTTTTCGATGAAAGAGAGCAGTAGACTAAAGATCAATAGGCATACTAAATAGTTGGAAAATGCCGAAATGGCAATCTGCACCCTTTTTAGAAAAACTCTTTTTCCCCGAGATGAAGTGGATCTTCTGGTGATTAGAATCGACGTTAGTTTGAGGAGAGCAAAAAAGGATGTTCCTCTCATATTAGTGCCGCTTCCAATCAGAGAAACCCCGATAAGCATGAGAAAGGAGAGAAAAGCAAGGGCGGAATGAGAGAGTATTCCGATATCTATGATATTAAAGCCTGCGGTGGTGATGGCAAAGATCACTTGAAAAAAAGAGATGATCAATTTGTATGGCCCAGTAGTGTCTATTGCAAAAGGTGTAATGAGTAAAAAAAGAAAAGCTCCAAATAAAATCATTGTTGTCACAAGCGATCTTGCCATTCGAGCGATCAATTGAATGCATTTTTTCCCAGAAGCGATCGCCTTGATAAAATCTATCCCCAGAAAGAAACCCAAAGCGCCAAGTAAGCTAAGAGAGGATAGGATCGCATTGATTGCAAAATGACTCTGGTATCCTTCCAGATTTGAGGAGAAAAGGCTAAAGCCTGCTGTGCAAAAAGCAGATACGGTGTGGAAGAGGGCATTTTGAAAAACATTTTCCAGCCCATCGCTTTTGAAGAAAAAACACAAAAATAACAGTCCGGCCGTTTCACAAATCAAAGTATAGATCACGACCTCTTTGATCAGTTTCCGCACTTGCAACCAACTCGGATGAATCCTTTGATCACCTGCTTTTTGTTTAAGACTTAAGATAATAAAAGAACTAAATACCATATATCCGATGCAGCCGCACTGGATCAGACCTAAAAGCACCCATTGTCCGCAGAGGGAAAATGTTTTTTCCAGATCTACAGTGGCTAAGCCAGTTGTAGAAACTGCGGATGCTGCCGTAAAGAGAACATCTAATCCTGAGAGGGGATTTTTCTGGCAAAAGGGGAGCTGGAGAATTAGCCAGCCTAAAATAGTGCAGACAAAGTAACTTAAGATAAAAAACTGAACAACGAAATTTTCCCGGAGAAGACGTTGTAACGGAGGAATAGTCAAGCTATAGAATTTAAACATACAATTGCTAAGATAAGTTCTTCATTGCCCGATCAATATCGCGCTTATGCTCCCGTTCTTTGAGGGCGGCTCGCTTATCATAGTTGCGTTTTCCTTTGGCAACGGCAATTTTTACTTTCACAAAACCATTTTTAAGGTACATCCCCAGAGGAATTAGAGTGAGCCCTTTTTCTTGGGAAAGGGTCTTGAGCCGGAGGATCTCCCTTTTGTGCAGAAGAAGTTTGCGTTCACGTTTTTCTTCGTGATTAAACAGGTTCCCAAACTTATATGGGGCAATGGAGGCATTCTTAAGAATCACATCGTGAGTATCGCTCACAAGTACATAGGCATCTTGCAGGCTGCCGCCATGGCCGCGTAGGGATTTTATTTCTGTCCCTAAAAGAGAGATGCCGGCTTCAAAGGTTTCAAGAATTTCATAGTCGTGAGTTGCTCGACGGTTCGAAACAAGTTCTGAATCGCTGTTCTTTTTTGACATAGGAATCCGGATTATCGACCAAAAAGAGATTGTCCAAAAACGGTGATAGAGAAACACTCCTTTCCGTTGTGCTCTCCAACTGCCGTCACACCAATTTGAAACAGCCACTCTAGTACAGTTGCCTTTATCAAGGCAAGCTCTTCTTCTGTGTAGGCAGGTAAGCTATACTTCCAGGTCTTGCCTTGGCGTTTTAACATGACAATCGAATGTTCTCCTAAGGGAACGATAACCCCTCGAATGAACTCATCAAAATAGACCCAGCCAGCATCTATGACGCGTAAAATGCTCTTTTCTGCCTCGCGCAGATTGCGATCGGTAATGATGTCAGCCGGAATAAGAGGAGAGGAGAGGCGATTTAATGGGTGGCGGTAGAGAAAGATAGCGCGGTTCTCGTGGCGCATTTCCAGAAAATCGTTAGCACTCTCAAGAGCATATAAACGACCCTCAACGACATCAGCTAGTTTAAGCTGCCGCAATTTCGAAATGAGAGAATGGATATAATGCGTAAATGCAGGATCGTTTTCATCAAAATCTTCCATTTTAGCTGCAAAGGCGGCTAAAGCTGCCCTATTTGGAAGAATCCTTTTGGTTTTATCTTCTGTCAATGGGATAGGGGTTTTCTTGGCTTGGGCTAGGATAAAGCTAAGGTCTTGGATATAGGCAAAATCATGCGTGCGGCTGCGTTTGATCTTGTTCTCTGAAGCAATCGATTGAGTTTGGGTGTTGCGCAAGAAAAGGGCATATTCGCGCCATTCGTGGAGGGGAGTGACAATTTCCTTCCATTCCTGACCTATTTTTTCATAGCCAAGACAGCAGACAAAATGAAACTCTAAGAGCAGAAGATAATGCTCAAATTGCTCTCTGGAAATTCCATATTTTTCGATCATATCCTTCCCATAAACCTTAAGATCTGGGGAATGATAAACGTCATGAACAATTCCGGAGAGGATGGTATCGGAGAAGCTCATCTCTGCAAGATAACGCTGGAAGATCTGAGGTGTGAGGAAGTATTTTTCTACCAAGGAGTCAAAAATATTATTTGATGTTCTGGGAATTGAGTACCAAACTGGCAGTATGTGGATGGGGACCTTGCGAAGGAGGCTTTGAAGAAACTCCATTCCAGGTTTAAATTCGGAATCAAATTTTAATACTTGCGCTTCAAAGTATTTGCGCATCTCCTTGTCGACGACAATGGAGTCGCCATCGAACACGAAAAGATCGGTTTTACTCAGCTTTTCTAAGATAGGTAAGATTTCACTTTCATCCAGGTCGACGCTTTTGGCCAGTTTTTTAACAGGGATTTTGATGGAGCTGTAAAGAATTTCCTCTAAAACTTCGAGATCTTTTGAGTTAAACTGAGCCATGAGCAAGCGATTTTCAATATCTTGCTTAAAGTCATAGTCTTCGAGTGTAATTTTATTTTTTCGAATCGAATTTATTTCGACCATTTTCTAAACCTAAAAAAATTCACAGATTCTTGTTCAGCGCTGGATACTAGAATACTCCTCTTAGAGATTTGTGACAAGCAGTCATTTTCAAACAGGTATTTTAAACTTTAAAAAAAACCGTTTTCAGGGTAGACAAGAGGGTGCAAATAATGTAGAATTTTCCCTTTATAAGAAGGATTGCAAATGGAAAAACCTAAATACGATCATCAGCGGATAGAAGAAAAGTGGCAAAGAATTTGGGAGGATAGGGAGCTGTTTAAAGCCTATGTCGATCCTACCAGGCCCAAATACTATATTCTCGACATGTTCCCTTATCCATCAGGGGCTGGACTTCATGTTGGCCATGTGACCGGATACACTGCAACCGACATTTTGGCCCGCTACAAGAGACAAAAAGGATTCAATGTTCTGCATCCGATGGGATGGGACAGCTTTGGACTTCCTGCTGAACAATATGCCATCCGCACAGGCACTCATCCTGCAATAACCACTGAGCAGAACATAAACACCTATCGCCGCCAGCTCAAAGCGCTTGGATTTAGCTATGACTGGAGCCGCGAAATTGCCACATCAGATCCCAAGTACTATAAATGGACTCAATGGATTTTTACTAAGCTCTATGAAAAAGGGATGGCCTACGAGGCAGAGGTGTTGGTCAATTTTTGCCCAGCCCTTGGCACTGTGCTTGCAAATGAAGAAGTAGAGAATGGAAAGTCGAAAGAAGGGGGATATCCGATCGAAAGGCGCCCCTTGAGGCAGTGGATTTTAAAAATCACAGCGTATGCCGATAGGTTACTTGAAGATCTTGACTTGATCGATTGGCCCGATCATTTAAAAAAGCTGCAGATCAATTGGATTGGCAGAAGCGTGGGCGCTAAAATTGCCTTCCTTGAGAAAAAAAGTGCAAAGGCAATCTCTGTTTTCACAACGTGTCCAAATACCCTTTTTGGCGTTAGCTATCTCGTCCTAGCACCGGAGCACCCCCTTATCCCTGAAATCACAACAGATCAGCAAAGAGCTGATGTCGAAGCGTATAGAAAAAAAGTTGCATCCAAGAGCGACTTAGAGAGAACCGACCTTGCCAGAGAAAAAACAGGCGTATGGACAGGCAGCTACGCGATCAATCCCGTGAACGATCGCCTAATCCCCATTTGGGTGGCGGACTATGTTCTGATGGGTTATGGCACAGGTGCTGTGATGGGCGTGCCTGCCCACGACGCTCGAGATTTTGAGTTTGCCAAAAAATTTGACCTCTCCATCCTCCCTGTGATCTCTCCCGACGTTGAGTCTCATCCCGATTTGATCCCAGAGGGACTAAAAGCAGAAGATATCACACTAGAAGTTCTAAGCGGAAAACGGTGCTGGGAAGAAACAGGACTTGCCATGAACAGCTCCCATGAGAATTTCTCTATTGATGGGCAAAAAATTGAAGAGGCAAAAGATAGCGTGATCGGATGGCTGGAACAACACCAAAGAGGGGAGCGTACCATCAACTATAAACTCAGAGACTGGCTATTTTCTAGGCAGCGTTATTGGGGGGAGCCCTTTCCTATTCTTCATTTTGCAGATGGGTCCAGGCGCCTGCTCGATATCGATGAGCTCCCTCTTTGCCCTCCAGAACTTACAGATTTTAAGCCTTCGGCCTCAGGACAGAGCCCCCTTGCAAAAGTCAAAGACTGGGTTGAAATCATCGATCCTAAAACAGGGCGCAGTGCAAAAAGAGAAACCAACACGATGCCGCAATGGGCAGGCTCTTGTTGGTACTATTTGCGCTTTTGCGATCCCCACAACACATCTGCAGCATGGGGGCCTCAAGAGGAAAATTATTGGATGCCAGTCGACCTCTATGTAGGTGGAGTTGAGCATGCCGTTCTTCATCTTCTCTATGCCAGGTTTTGGCATAAAGTTCTGTTTGACTGCGGACTTGTCAGCACGAGCGAACCCTTCCAGACACTGCGCAATCAAGGGCTTTTGGTGTCTAGATCTTATCAACATCCCGATGGGGGTTATGTGCCTTCTAATGAGGTGCGCGAGGTGGAAGGGAAATTTCTTCAGATAGGAACTAACGAAGAATTAAAGTCACAGGTCGAAAAGATGTCAAAATCCAAGCTCAATGGCGTAACACCCGATGACATGCTCGAAGATTTTGGCGCTGATTCATTGCGCATGTATGAAATGTTCATGGGTCCCTTTGATAAAGAAAAGGTCTGGAATACAGATGCAGTCACTGGATGCAGACGTTTTCTCAACCGTTTTTACGATCTGATCCTCTCAGATAAAGTAACAGAGGAGGAAACAGAAGAAGCAGTTAAGATCGGCCATCGCCTTGTTCACAATGTGGAAAAAGATATCGAAGCGATGCAATTTAATACTGCCATTGCCAAGATGATGGAGTTTATGAATGCAATCACTCCGATGTCCAAATACCCCAAGAGCGTGCTTAAAATGTTCACCCAAGTGCTCTATCCGTTTGCACCCCACATTGCAGAGGAGGCATGGGAACATATGGGCGGCAAAGAAAGCCTCACCTATCTCCCATTCCCAACCTATGACCCAAAATACCTCACCGACGATACAGTGTTGTACGTTGTGCAGGTCAACGGAAAAATGAGGGGCAAGTGGATGCTTCCCAAAGATACAGCGGAAGAGGAGCTCCTTTCCTTTATCAAAACACAGCCAAATATCGCAAAACACCTGACAGGACCGATTACGAAAGTGATCTATGTGCCCAACAAGCTCTTAAGTATCGTGTGCGATGTTTAGCTTTTTCTATGACGTTGGCCTGACGGTGCTCATGATCCTTTCCCTGCCAAAACTGTTATGGCAGTGGTTTGTGGTTGGAAAGTACCGTCATTCCCTTAAAGCGCGACTTGGGATTACCTTACCCTCATTTTCTCCAAAAAGGGGGCAGAGGGTGGTCTGGATCCATGCAGTATCTGTGGGGGAGGCAAGGGCTGTTATCCCTCTGTTTCAGAAGATCCAAAAGCAGTATCCAGATGCTGCCATCGTCATCTCCTCCACAACAGAGACAGGGCAGGCAGAAGCTAGACGCAGCATGGGAAGCGCTCAAGCACACTTTTTTCTTCCCTTCGACTTTTCTTTAGCAATCCGACGCATGATGAATAGAGTGCGCCCAACCACCCTCATCTTATCCGAGAGCGATTTCTGGTATCATCTCCTCAAAATTGCCAAGGAGAGGGGAACACAAGTAGCGCTTGTCAATGGAAAGGTTTCCGAAAGATCCACTAAACGATTTCAGAAAATCCCTTTCTTTGCAGATCGCCTTTTTTCTCTATTCGATATTCTCTGCGTGCAGAGCCCAGCTTATCTTAAACGCTTCCTTTCGATCGGTATCCCTCCAGAGAAACTCTTTGTAACGGGAAACCTCAAATTCGACATCCTCCTACAAAAAATGGGAACCATCGAAAAAGAAGCATTTCTGGGCACTTTAAATATCAAAGATACAGACCCTGTTGTAGTCATTGGTTCCACACACGCCCCTGAAGAGGATTGGTTGATTTCCGCTCTAGACCCCCTCTGGAAACAAATTCCCAACCTTAAACTGCTTCTAGTTCCACGCCACCCAGAAAGATTTAACGAGGTAGCCAGACTCCTCAACGCAAAGAAATTACCCTTTTCCCGCTATTCTGAAAAGCAATGCAAAGAACCCCTCATTCTCATCGATGCCATGGGTCTGCTCAATTCATGCTATCAGATTGCAACCGTTGCCATCGTAGCAGGAAGCTTCACTTCCCACATCGGAGGGCACAACATCTTCGAGCCTGTGATGTATCAGGTTCCCGTGCTCTTCGGCCCCCATATGTACGGCCAGCCCGACCTCAAGGAGCAAGTCTTAACCGCACAGGCCGGCCTAGAAGTAACACTTGAAGAACTTCCCCAAGCTCTGCTTAAAATCCTTCAAACTCCCTCCCTTCACGCCCAATATGCAAAAGCCTGCGAAAGGCTTTCCCAATCCGTTCAGGGGGCAACATCGCGCACCTTTGAAAAGATTTTCAGAACCGACTAAAAAGGGGATCCCTCTAGGAAAAGAACCCTTTTCAAAGAGAAAAACCGAAGGGTCCTTAAAAATGCTGATTGTGCTTTAATCGCATGTGTCATAGAATCTCGGATTCGTTATTAAGCACTTGTCGCGGGGTGGAGCAGTGGTTAGCTCGTTGGGCTCATAACCCAAAGGCCGGAGGTTCGAATCCTTCCCCCGCTATTTTCTTTCGGCGGTATAGCTCAGTTGGTTAGAGCAACGGAATCATAATCCGTGGGTCGTTGGTTCAAATCCGACTGCCGCTATCTACCCAATTCTCATAGACAAATTCATTGCTAAAGTAAAACAAAATATTTCTTGATTTTTACCACTTTTTTGCCATTTTGGGGGAAATTTGGGGGAATCAGAAACAAAAAACAGCAATCATTGGCAACCCCACAGATCTCTTTCTTGAAATCCCTGAGTTAGCTGCTGTCGAAGCCAGTTTTCTGTGAAATGATTTTTAAGATTTTTCTTTATACCGATCTTTTCTAACAATTTTTCTACGGAAATTCCTCTGTTGCTCAGACCAAGGACTCCCAAGCCTTTTATAGCGGCCCTATCACCAGTGCAGAAGAGGAAATCTTTGTAGCGATTTGTGATTAGCAAAGCTAGAGCTTCCCGTTCTCCGGGATCAAATGATTGTAAGAAGTGAGGTTTGACAAGACGTTGCAGGTGTTTTTCATCATCCAGTGTGGCAGCAATTTCAAAAATCAACCCATTGTCAATCAATGATTTTAATTGGATCCCTTTTTTGTTGTTCTTTCCGGCGTCAAAATATTGGACTTCCTCACGAACGACAGTTGCAGGAAGGTGGATTTTATGTCCCTGAATCAGAGGGTTCCAATAATTTTCCCTATGAGCATCTATAACAACATTCGCATCAAGAATGACTAAGTCGGGTTTCTTCATTATCAATTTCCATTAATCCGTGGGAAGCAAGGAATCCTTCCAGTGAAGTCAGAGAACAGTTCATCAGCCTAGCAAAACGACTGCGAGAGATTTTGCCAAATTGATATGCTAAATAAGCAATCCTTACGAATCTATCGCCGATGGTAGTTTGATCGCCAGAAGATTTACGTCCTTTTTCTCTATTCAGGGACTGAAGCAGGGGATCGGCTAAACTTTTCTCAACGAATTTTTGATCGACTAGTTTCAAGAATTCAAGACGATACAACAACGTCTGGACGGAAACACCATATTCCCTTGCAATTGCCAAGATGGTTGCATATTGAATTGAATCTTCCTCATTCAAGTGCCGCATTTGCTGCCTAAGTCCATCCTCTGGAAGTAATAGACTGGCTGCAAATGCGTTGGCTAATTGTTCATTTTTTTTGTAAAGGTTATGGTCTAGTAAAATTTTCTCAAAAAGAGCTTTATCCCAAGTAATCATGTGAAATAGCTCATGTGCAATACTAAACGTTTGCCTTGTAGTGCATTCGTCGCTATTTAAAAGAATGGCTGGCCCAAAATGATCCACCGTACAAGCCGCTGAGCCGTCTTTATCCCCTTTACCTAGAGTAAGGAGTAGAAATCTTACGCCATAATGCTCTTCAAGGGTTTTAGCAAGAACATTGACCGGAAAGTCACCAAGACTTAGTTCTTTTCTAAGGTTGTCAGCAATATCACCTGCCCATTTTTTATCGGACGAACTGAAGTCTAGTGTGTATCTGGGAAAAGCTCTGGGAACTGGCAATTTTTTTCCTAATATTTCTTCTAAAAAATTATAGTCCTGGCACCTTTGTAGGAATTGCCTTTCCTTCAATATCGCATTTTCTTTCGGTTTTTCACGCCAAAGAACTAGAGGGGATGTTTGAGCAACATCTTTGAAAAAATCTTCTGTTTTTATTTGGAATAGCTGGGCTAGTTTGTAAAGTTCCCATGCTTTAACCTCCCTTTTACCAGCCTCAATTTCTGTCACAATAGAATGTCTGCTAGTATTCCAATCCATGTGTTTTGCGACATCTTCCTGGCGAAGACCGCAACGTTCCCTTTCCTCTCTTATCCTATTGGCTATAAAAATCTTATCCATTTGGCGCCACCTTTACCCATGAAAAATCTTGCATTTTCTACCCTTTATGTTATTTAAAAATGACTAAAAATGCAAGATTTTTCAGCTTTAAGGCAGGTAAATTTATATTTTTACATTGATTTTTAGCCAGACTAAACATTATTAAACACCTCACTGTCAAGCCTCTGAAGAATATTTGCGATGTTACCCTCTGTCAAGTGGGCATAGCGTTTAACCATTTTCAAATCCTTGTGATTGAGGCATTCTGCAATCTGGGCGAGGGAGGCTCCTCCAGCGGCTAGGGTCGAGGCTCGATCGTGTCTTAGGTCATGGAATTTTAGATCTTTTATTCCCGCTCGTTTTACAGTATAATGGTTGGCCAAAACTGGACACAAAAAAGGCGGAATTAATGTAATCTTTTACCTCTAAAAAATAGAGGATAAAAATGGTACGTAAAAAGCACAGTGCAGCATTTAAGGCAAAGGTAGCCTTAGAAGGGTAGTGTAACATCTGTTCTGTAAATTCAGATTATAAGACTTTTATTTAACCGTCAGGTTTTTAATAAAAAATTATTTTAAAGGCGTTTAATTAAAGAATGCTGATGAAATAAAAAAGGTCTGAGATCACAATTCTTCTTTTTAACTCATTTCAAAAATCAAAAGGAGAATGTTATGATATCAGACCAAGTCAAGGATAGCTTAATTGACCAAATTATTAAACGACTTAAATCATTCTCATCTCTCCCATCGTTGCTTAAATTCTTCAAAATGGATCCATTTTGTCGCGATCCATTTGCTTCCTTTCACAACGGGCGCTCCTTCGTGCAGGCTAAGAGGGTCTTCTTTGCCATCAGGCTGACAGTTGTAAAAAAGGATAGCATTTCCTTTCTTGGGGAAAACTTTCAAATTAGCTGCAGGGAAAACCGTTTCCCCTCCTTTTTCCGTGGAGTTCAGGTACATGATCAGCGTAGCCATCCTTTGCCCCCCATTTTTAAGCGCAACTTGCCCTCCGACAGACCCGGGCTCATAATAGTCGTGATGAGGGGCGAATGCTTGTCCTGGTTCATACTGGACGATTTGAATAGTTTCCCCATTTTTAACCGGCATTATTGTTAAATAGGAAATCCTTTCCTCGATCCGTTGAATAATCGGATCAATACCTCTGCGTTCTAAAAACATGCCGCTACTTGTGCGCCCTTCATGTGGAACACTTTTTCCAGATTTGTCATCGACGATCTGAGAGCGCGCGAGAAAAGGCTGTGCTTGCGAAATAAGATGGTGGCATTCTTCTTCGCTAAGAAAGTTATGCAAAAGGATGATCCGCGGGCTCCAACTCAGAATCTCAATATCTAAAATCTCTTGATGTGCCTGTAGATTCACAGCAATTCCGAACAAACTTAAAACTACAATTAGGCACTTGAACATCCTATTCTCCAACTAAGATCCTTTACTGGATTCTATCGATGGAAACATTCGATGCAAGAAAACTTTTAACTTAAATTGACAGCAGGTTGCTCATTATATCGAGTTGTGGTATATTGATATGAAAAGGATCTCATCTTGATTGTATCGTTTGCAGACAAAGAAACAGAGAACATCTTTAACGGAGTGAATTCAAAAAAGGCAAGAAAACGGCTCCACTCAGCTTTATGGGAAAAGGCTCAAACAAAGCTTGATATCCTGAATAGAGCGCATCGATTGGATGGTTTGAAGGTGCGTCCTAATAATAGACTTGAAAAGCTTGAGAGGGATCTTGATGGAAAGCATAGGATTAGGATTAATGATCAATATAGGATCATTTTCAAATGGGATTCAGACAGGCTTGGAGCTTTAGAATTAGAAATAACTGATTATGATTAGGAAAAACCATGTTGCCAACAAATAGAAAACCAACTCTTCCAGGAAAAATTTTGTTGGAAGAATTTTTGATTCCAAAGAAGATCACTCAGACAGAATTTGCTCTTCATCTTGGTGGATCATGGACGCAACCGAAGCTAAGCGCAATCATTCATGGCAGACGCTCAATTACAGAAGAAATTGCCTTGGATTTTGCCGATGCTTTGGGAACATCTCCTGAATTTTGGGTGGGCCTTCAAGCTGATGTCAACTTATGGGAGGCTAAGCAAAAACGAGGGAAAATTCCATTGTTTAGGGTCACTAGGACACGAAGACGAACTCGAGCAAAACGTTAGACCTATCGCACAATCAGTTTCAATTCTTTGTGATCAAAATACAAATTGGGGGAATTTTGGGGGAAATGAAGACAAAAAACCACAACCTTTCCCAAAACTGGACAATCTTATCACTGCATTAAGTCGTTGTTTATCGCGTTGTTAACTGTGGCTAAAATTTGTAAGTCATTGATGCCTAAGGAATCATAATCCGTGGGTCGAATGCCAAATCCGACTGCCGCTATCCTCTAATTCAAGCACTTACGTCGCTCAGTTCCTCCTTTAATTTCCAGTTTGTCAGAAAAATGGGTTCATCCGACAAATGCGTACCTAAGGTTCAGTCGATCACATAGGTAACACTTTCCCTCCCCCCTCTGTGTCACAGAGGGGGGGAGGGAAAGAAATCACCTTATGGACTCATTTGTCGGACGAATCTCTCTAAGTAGTTA
>CAJCHM010000013.1 GCA_903970255.1 Acidobacteriota bacterium | reverse complement strand
TATACCGGCGCCACCTCAAACGTACCTGTAATTTCTGTTTTAACGGCCCCCTTTTCCCTTCCTACTTCGAATAGTGTCCCTGTTTGGGGGAAGGAAAAATGGTCGCGTTAAAACAGAAATTACAGGTGCGTTTGAAGTAGCGCCAGTATATACCGGTGCTACTTCAAACGTATCTGTAATTTCTGTTTTAACGGCCCCCTTTTCCCTTCCTACTTCGAATAATGTCCCTGTTTCGGGAAAGGAAAAATGGTCGCGTTAAAACAAAAATTACAGATACGTTTGAAGTAGCACCGGTATATACGCGCTCAAAAACCGCTTTTTCAAGTTGTTTGGGTATAAGTTAAGAGAGTAAAAAGAATCTGGGTGAGAGGATTCGAACCTCCGACCTCAAGCACCCCATGCTTGTGCGCTAGCCAAGCTGCGCTACACCCAGATAGAAATTTAGATGGTGGTGAGCCCTTCAAACTGAAACTCGGCGCGCTTGAACTCTTTAACGCCGATGCGGGCACACTCCTCGATGATTTTTTCCAGAACATCTCCAGGATGAACCTCTGCTGCAGAAATGTCGACGGTGATTGAAGCGGAGAAATTGACCCCACCCTTTACCCCTTTCACTTTAAAATTGGCGTAGATCGCCTCTTTTTTCTTAGAAATGTTTTTAAAGCGAACGAGATTATTTTCAGCGAGGTCTTTCATAGGAGTTCCCTTGTTCTGGAGGTCAAAATCCTATGCGTTTCGATCCCTTTCTGTCAATCAAGAAAAGGGGTTTTAAAATAGGAGCTTATTTGATAAAATTATCTAGATATGACACTAGAAGCAAGCTGGAAACACAGACTCTCCGATGAGTTTACTAAGCCCTACATGGCTGAGCTGAGGGCTTTTCTCATTAGGGAAAAGTCTGAAGGTAAAGTTGTCTATCCTGCTGGGCGGGATATTTTTAATGCTTTTTTGCACACCCCGTTTGAGAAGGTGAAGGTTGTAATTGTGGGCCAAGATCCCTATCATGGACCAGGGCAAGCCCACGGGCTTTGCTTTAGCGTTCCTCAAGGGGTTGCTCTCCCCCCATCCTTAAAAAATATCTATCAAGAGCTTGAGAAAGACATGGGCGTTTCTCCTGCAAAAGAGGGTTCCCTTCTTTCTTGGGCAGAGCAAGGGGTGTTGTTGCTCAATACGACGCTAACCGTGCGCGCTGATCAGCCTAAATCGCATCATGGAAGAGGTTGGGAGTGTTTTACAGATGCTGTGATTGCAAAATTAATTGAACGGGAAGATCCGATTGTTTTTGTTTTGTGGGGAAAATCAGCGCAGCAAAAGCTCGATAGATTCCACAATCAGAAAACAGCCCATGCGATTCTAACAGCGGCTCATCCCTCCCCTTTCTCAGCCCATAGTGGTTTCTTTGGCTGTCGCCACTTCTCCAAGATTAACGCTCTCTTGGAAAAGTGGGGAAAGAGTCCAATTCAATGGAAAATTAGTTGAAAACAGGGATGTGATTATCGCCTATCTTGCGGTCGGGTGTCTTTTCCCAGATAGGTTCTTTATTAGCTTCTTTTTCGATAAGCACGTACTTAAATAAAATGGGTTTGCTGTTTTCTTTTTGCTGGATTTGAGTGCTCCATATTCCATTTTCTTTAGACAGATAAATGGGGTTCGTGGAATCCCAATCACCAACTCCATCGATTCCACAGCCGCATATTGCAAGGCTGTATTTGTTTTCATCGAAGTTGAGTTTGATCGAGACCTCTATATTTTCATAATAGTTAGGTAAATTTTTAAATTGAGCAGGGAGAGCGTCTACCAATTTGCCATTTGTGATTTTCCGGTTTTTACTGTTTTCCCAGTAGTTTATATCGTCATTCAGTAGGAATTTGCACTCCCCTTTTTCTATTGGTTTTGAAGATTTAAATACCCATACATCATTGCCAATATTTATAAGCCCTGTTCCTTTATCCCAGCTTAATTCATTTCCACTTCCACGGACAAAGAGTGAGCATCCGAAGGGAAGCGTCTGCTTGCACTCAATTGCCAACCATTCTTCCTGAGCATAGTTGTTGTTCATAGAGATAGGAGTAATGACATTTGATTTTATTTGCTCTATTTCATCTTGTGTGTAAAGCACAAAGTAATGTGCCCCATCTCTGCAAAAAGTGGCTTCTGGTTTTTGATTATCCAAAATGATCACACCTTTAAGATCTCCAATTTTAGGATCGATGATTTTCACGCAGAAATTGAGTCGTTGACAAAGAGCTACTATGCCTGGTTGGCTGAAATCAATGCCCATTTTAAGAATGTATTCAGAAATTAAATCTTGATGAGATTTTCCTTTTTGAATTTTATTAAAAATATCTTCCACATCGGATCGTAAGCCAAATCCAAACTGATCTTCTTTAGTGATCATTTCATCGGCTGCTAGAATTCTAAAATACTTGATCAGAGGTAGAATTTTTTTGTTGTCTGCAAGTATCTCCTTGATTTCAGCAGGCTTCTTTTGAATCGACTCGAAAATTTCCGAAACTTCTTTTTTCAGCAAGGGCAGCATGTTTTCAAAGCATTCTGTTTTTACCAATAGCGAAGTTTCGAGTTTATCATTTTTTACAAGTTCTACTAAATCGCCCAATTTGTTGTTATGCGCATAGCTCTCAAGAAGACGTGTAATAAAAGAAGAGAGGAAACAATTGCCATCGCCGCGCACTTTTCTTAACCCTGCATGTGTTTTAAGGAGTTCTTGGATTTTCGTCTCATTTGAGGTTGTGATTACATCCTCAATACATCGATTTCCGTAGGGAATTTTTGCTGTTGGACGAAAAGTGAGAAGGGCGTCGTTGGTTTCCTTAAGAACGTCCTCAAGCAAATCTTCTACCCTTGTGGTTTGTCTGATTAGTTCCTCATAGGAGTTTTCATGATTGATTTTTTGGTGTATTTGTTTTTTAATTGTGCCAATTCCTTCGATTGCTTTTTGAAACAGAGAAAATATATTTTCGTATTCCCTTTCCAGGGTTTCAATTGTGACTCTGAGTTTATCTGCTCTCATTCGTATTTGAAAAAATCCGTGATGTAATTTCTCCAAATTAAGCAGGGTTGTTTTTATGTCTGTGGACTCTATGTTAAAATTATTGGAATTTGAGAGGAATTCCATTGTGGGTAATGTTGGATTAATCATAATTGTTCTCTTGTTAAGGTTTTGTGTTTATTTTAACATTTATTTTTTTTTCTGTCAAAAATTGTATTTTTAAAATATATTGAATTATTATGAACGAAAGTTATATTAAGTTATTAAATTTTAAAATTGAATCTCTTTTAAAAGGTCATTCACTAAAAGATATTTCTAGAGAACGGGAGCAACTTACAAAGCTCTATCGCGGCAATGATAGTAAAATGAATTTGAATTCATTGAGTTCTGAACAGCAAAGGCTTGCATATATCGCTTCCCGTCTTCCAGCCACCTATGCCGCTATTTCCCATACTCTTGTAGAGCTTGCGCGGAGGTCAGGCGGAGGAGAAACCATTTCATCGCTATTAGATATTGGCGCAGGACCGGGAACTGCCCTTTTGGCCTCTATTGGAGCCTCACTTCCTCTTCAGAGGGCCACCATGATTGAGAGAGACCCTGGGTTTATCTCCATAGGGAAAAAGCTGACTGAGGATTTGGCTGAAGTAGATAAAAAATGGATTTGTCAAGATATTACTCAAGAATTAAAAGTTGCTTCTCATGATTTGGTGATTGCCTCTTACTCTCTTAATGAACTCAAAGAGCAAGATCGTTTAAAAATCATGGATAAACTTTGGGAGTATACGAACAAATTTCTTGTGATTATTGAGCCGGGAAAAAAAATTGCTTTTGAGTCGCTCAAGCAATTGCGGCAAAGTTTGCTTTTAAAAGGAGCACATCTGATTGCACCTTGCCCTCATTCCAATTTTTGTCCACTACCTGAAAATGATTGGTGTCATTTTTCTGTTCGCATCGAACGCTCTTCTTTACACCGTAAAACCAAAGATGCAACTTTAAACTACGAGGACGAAAAGTTTTCTTATTTCATTTTTTCCAAAGATAAATTCCAAGGTTGTCATTCGCGCGTTTTGCGCCGCCCTTTTAAAGGGGAAGGTTTTATCAAGATCCAACTTTGTACTGCAGATGGTATTGAATTAAAAACAGTGACTAAGAAAAACAAAGCACAATATGTTTACTCTAGAAAAATTGAATGGAGTGATGAATATTTAGACTAATTTTATTTCTGATTAAAATCATTTAGCTTGTTTCTTTTCTATTGCGAATTTTGTATAATATGAGATGAGAATAAAAATGTCTAAATTGGGTTGAATTGTTTTTATGTCATACAATGCTTTTCTTGGTGTGATGAGTCAGTTAGCTGGTAAGAGAAAAGCGCGTATTGTTATTGACGGAGAGGTGATTTTTTTTGAGGCTTCCGAAAGAAAGAATCATTTAACTCTTTACACTAAAGTTTATTCGGGAGATGGCTATCTTCCCAATAACGTGCGCTCTTGTGTTTCGAGCAGCGGGCTGTTCCGCTGGCAGCAGAGTGGAGCTTATCTTAAGCTCGATCCTTTTACATATTCTGTTTACCTGTTTCAAGAAGTTCAGATGGAAGAGGGGAAATATATTCCTTTTAGGCACCACTTCAGCGACTTCCTCCTAGTCGCGCGGCAGTGGCGAGAAATCCTCCTTGATTTTGAACAGAAGGATTATTCCTCTATCCATGTTTCTTAAACAGACCCTGTTCCAAACTCTTTGAAAAAAGAGTTTGGAACTTTCCTTTTCTCCTGTCTTTTTCTATACTTAAAACATGAAAAACAAGACACGACGCATCCTCATCCCGTACGCAATTGTCATTTTATTTGCCTATATCGGATTTTCTCTACCGTTGCCGATTTTGCCTGAAATGTTTTTAGATCCCGTGCGCTCGATGCTCCCTGGGGTTCCGCTGCATACAAGAATGATTTTGATGGGTCTTGTCATGGCAAGTTTCCCTTTGGGGCAGTTTTTCGGGTCCCCATTTTTAGGTAGATTATCTGATCGATTTGGAAGAAAAAAAATCATTCTGATCTCCCTTGGTGGAACTACAATTGGGTATTTGATCACAGCCTACGCTGTGCATTCTTATTCCATTGCGGGGATGTTCGCAGGGCTTAGCTTATGTGGTTTTTGCGAGGGCAATGTGACAATTGCACAATCTGTGATTGCAGATTTGTTTAGTAAGGATGAAGAACAAGTGGAAAAAGCAAAGCATTTTGGGTGGATCAACATCTTCATTTCCATCGGGTTCATCGTTGGCCCTTTAATGGGTGGGCAGCTTGCAGATCCCAATGTGGTGAGTTGGTTTACTTATGCAACCCCTTTTTGGATTGCTGCCTTATTAACAGTCGTTGGAATCGGAGTGATCTATTGGTATTCTGAGGAAACACTGAAAGTAAAGTTATACGGCGCTCGGGCAGGTTTGGTGAATTTTGACCGAGCGAGACACAGCCAAATTAAGCTGCCTGAGGAGCACCATTTTCGGGTAGAGAAGGGCGACAAAAAAGCTCGATTTGGCAAAGTCGCAGCCGGTCAAAATTCACCAAACCTGCCCGAGCGCCGTATAAAAGAAAAATGGCAGTTTTTTGCGGCCTTGTGGAGTGGAATGAAACGGCCGAAATTAAAGGGATTCTACGTTGCAAATTTCTTTCTGGCATTGGGGTATTTTGCCTTCTTTCGTTTTTTCCCCGTATTTTTAGAAAGGCGATTTAACTTTAGCGCATCTCAGCTCTCCTATGTCATGGTCTACGATTCAATAGCTATTGCAGCCGGCGTTATTTGGCTTGTGCCCTTTTTATCCAAGCGTTTGAAAGCGATTCAATCCCTTTGTTTGTTTGCCTTTTTGCTCTCTATCGCATTTATCATTTGCATTCTTCCCTCATCGCCATATGCTCTTTACTTCACCCTTCCCCTTTTGGGCGTGTGTTTGGCGGTTGTGATCACTAATGGATCATTGCTCATCTCAAACACAGCAGGGCGGCAATTTCAGGGACAGGCTTTGGGAACTCTGACCTCTGTTCAGGTGTTGGCAGAAATTTTTACTGGACTTGGAGGCGGACCCTTGGCAGCTTATACAATCAGTTTGCCGCTATACATTGGCGCTGCAATGGCAGTTGTCTGCGCCTCTGTGCTTTACAATTCAATCAGGAGAGAAAAATATGTTTAGAGGATCGATTGTCGCATTAGCAACCCCTTTTAATGAACAGAATCAAGTAGACTTTAGAACTTTGTGTGATTTGATTGAGTGGCAAATCGAATCGGGAACCGATGGGATTGTTTTATGCGGATCAACAGGGGAAGATCCTACTCTTTCTCATGCAGAGAAGCTTCAGATCTTTAAAGAGGGTGTGCTCGCTGCAAAGGGGCGCATTCCTATCATTGCAGGAACCGGATGCAACGATACAGCTAGATCTGTTCATTTGACATTGCAAGCAAAGGAAGCTGGTGTGGATGGAGCACTCTTGATTCTTCCCTATTACAATCGCCCGACGCCCGAGGGGTGTTTTTTACACTACCAGGAGCTTTCCAAAATTGGTCTTCCCTTGATTATCTATGATAATCCCGGGCGTACAGGAATTAGGCTTTCTGTCCAATCGATGAAGCGGCTATGTGAACTCCCCCATATTGTCGGTATTAAAGATGCAACGGGCAATCTCGATTACGCGTTGGAGCTGATGCATCAGGTCAAGACGCCGATTCTATCGGGAGATGATAGTTTTTTACTGCCTCAAATGGCCTCTGGCGCCTGTGGGGTCATCTCCATTGTGGCAAATATCATTCCGCGGCAGTGGAAAATTTTAACAACGCTCCTGCTCTCAGATCAGATCAATGAAGCGCGTGAGTTTTTCTATCGCTACTACTCTCTTGTCAAATCGATGGTTCTTGAGACCAACCCTCAGTGTGTTAAATTTGCTCTTGGCGCCATGGGAAAATGTTCTCCGAAGCTACGGCTACCTCTGATTGAACCTCAAGATGTGGTGAAGCAGCAGATCATCGATGCCATGGTGAAAGCAGAGCTTTTATTTCGAAAAAAACAGGTTGTTATAGCTTGATATCAGACCTGTAGATGGGAATGTGATGGTGTTTCTTTAGAATGGGGGCTACTTCCTCCTTGAGGAATTCGCGGGTTTGTTCCACAGCCCTTCCAATGAAGTGTTCAGCTTGAGTAATCTCATGAATCTCTTCCTCACTCATCCCAATTTTGCTGTCTTTAGCGATTTGCTCTAATAAATGGTTGCTCAACCCCTCTTCCTTAATTTTTCTGCTAGCTTCTAGACTATGGATGCGCAGCCGCTCATGCACTACTTGCCGATCTTTTCCTTTTTTGACAGCTGCCATCAAAATTTGCTCTGTGGCTAAAAACGGCAGCTCATCGTTGAGGTGCTTTGCAATCACGTTGGGATGGACGATCATACCGGAGGTGATATCGCACATCAGGTTTAAGATCGCATCTGCAGTTAAAAAGGCTTGAGGCAGATAGAGCCTGCGGTTTGAGGAGTCATCGAGTGTGCGCTCAAACCATTGGGTGGCTTCTGTGTAGAGAGGGTTTTCGTGAAGAGACATTAAAAATCGAGATAGCCCGCAGATTCTCTCAGAGCGCATCGGATTGCGTTTATAGGGCATTGCAGAGGAGCCGATTTGTTTATCGGCAAACGGTTCTTCGATCTCTTTGAGATGTGCTAAAAGGCGCAGGTCAGTTGCAAACTTATGGGCAGAGGCGGCAAAACTGCTCAATGTTGACATGACGCGGATGTCGGCTTTACGTGTGTAGGTTTGTCCTGAAATTGTAAAAAGGCGGGAAAAGCCCATTTCTTTAGCGACGAGCTCTTCGAGTTTTTTTACTTTTTCATGATCTCCTTCAAACAAGGCAAGATAAGAAGCTTGGGTGCCTGTGGCTCCTTTAACACCTAGAAAGCGGATTTCTGCAGCGACATTTTCGACATCGGATAGATCGATAAGGAGATCTTGGAGCCAAAGACATGCCCGTTTTCCGACAGTGGTTGGCTGTGCAGATTGAAAGTGGGTATAGCTCAGACATTTGAGATCAACGTATTTTTTTGCAAATGAGTCTAGCTGATAGATGACGGCTAAAATTTTATTGCGAAGAAGGATTAATCCTTCCCGTATTTGGATGAGATCGGCGTTATCTGTGACAAAACAGGAAGTAGCGCCAAGGTGGATGATCCCCTTAGCCTCTGGGCATAGGTCGCCAAAAGCATGGATATGGGCCATCACATCGTGGCGAAATTTTTTCTCGTATTCTTCTGCGCTCTTGAGATCGATGTTGGAGACTTGGTGGTGCATCTGCTCAATTTGGGTCTGAGTAATTGGAAGCCCTAGAGTTTTTTGAGATTTGGCAAGGGCAATCCATAATTTGCGCCAGGTGAGGAATTTAAAATGGGGAGAAAAAAGATACGACATCTCTTTGCTTGCATACCGATCGGAAAGGGGAGATTGGTACGTTTTAAGATCAGTCATCTTTGCTCAATGAGCCCTTTGAGCTCTTTTAAGGTTTGTAGTAACTGCTGTTTTTGTTTGGGGCTGGGGTCAAAAGATTTAGAGATGAGATTTGCGTGGATCCGTCTTAAATCTTTGATGGCAACTTCAGAAACGTCTTGAGCTCTTTTATCATTTTCTGCCAAAGGAAAGGTTTCTCGAATCAGTTTGAGCAGCTCTTGTTTGGGCTGGCCATCATAGTTTTCGATGATCTTTTCTTTTTGTTTTTGATTTCCCTCTCTACTGGCAAGACTATAAATGGCTTGCCTTGGGATCTCATCGAGTTTGAGATGGAGATGTTCTGGAAGGGTATTGTAGAGTTCGTAATATTGCAGAAAATTATAGGGAGTTTGACGATTTCCATAGGTTGCACTAAGCCATGCGCTAAAGGCGCCATCCCGATAATTTTTCAAAATGGTTTGCGCTTTTTTAATCCTCTCTCCATGCAGGATGATCGCCTGGTTGTTGATTGCCTTGACCTCTGCTGTGAGTGCTTTTAGTTGAGAGAGATCTTCGTTAATTTCTTGTTTTTCATTTTTGTATTGAGTCAGTAAAGAAATCAGCTTTTCTTCCTCTTTTTCATTGAGGGGAGCAACGCGGAAAACACCTGAGAAACTAGAGAGATTGCCGCTTGAGGACCTCTCGACCAGGTTGGTCATTTTTGAGAGTTTTTCCGTCGCCATTTTCAGGCGTTGGGTAAGCATAGAGTTAACTTTAACCATGAGATGCCAAGCTGTTTTACATACGTTTTAAAAGTTCTTTTGTGAGCTCGAGATAATCTTCCGCCGCTCGACTTGTAGGGGCGACATCAAAAATTGGTTTTCCATAAACAGAGGCTTCTGAAACACGGATATCCCGGCGGATCTTTGACTTAAGGAGCTTATTGGGAAAGGTACCCTCGATCACATCCAGAAAGGCCTCGTTGCTCTTGCCTCGTGGATTCCAAAAAGATAGGGCAACGCCTAAGATATCAAACGGGTGGCGCTGACAAATGCTCTTCATAAATTCTGAAAGGCGCTGCAATCCTTTGATGCTGTAAAACTCGGGTGTTGCACAAATGAGAGATTGATTAGAGGCGATCAGTGCAGATTCTGTCAGCCAGCAAAGCGAGGGGGGCGTATCAATGATGATGGTGTCATACTTTAAGAGTTTCAAAATCTCTTTGAGCCTTTCGTGGGAATAGCGATCCCCGGCCAATTGTCCTGTGACCTCGATCCGCTCAAGCCAGGTATCTGCTGGGATGAGATCGAGATTTTTTACAGAGGTGGGAAGAATCACCTCTTGAATTTTTTTTTGCCCTTGAAATACAGGAGCCATGCTGTCCTGAGCATCGGGATCATAACCGAGGCCAGTTGTCAGATTCGCCTGGGCATCCAAATCGATCAGGAGCACTTTTTTCTTGTGAAATTTGGCAAGCGCCGCCCCTAAATGAAGAGTGGTCGAGGTCTTTGCAGTTCCCCCTTTAAAGCTGCTGACGGCAATTTTATGCATTTTGTTTTGTTTCCTCTTTGGAATACATAGATGTAAGAGATTTACTCTCACTCTCTTTTTCAAGTGCAACAATAAAACTCTTCAAATCGAGCTCCCCATGCACGATGTTATCGCGTGTGCGCAAATTAATGGTGCGATTCTCAAGTTCCTTATCGCCGACAGTTAACATATAATTGTACTGCATGAGTTGTGCATTGCGAATTTTTTTATTCATCGATTCTGAGGAATCATCGACATCACAGAGCATCCCTGCTTTCTTGATCTCTTGAGCAATCAAATGTGCGTACTCATTATGTCTATCTGCTACTGTGATCACACACACTTGTCTAGGACTTAGCCACAACGGAAATCTACCGGCAAAGTGCTCGATTAAAATTCCAAAGAAACGCTCGATCGATCCAAATAGGGCACGGTGAATCATCACAGGGCGTTTTAAGAGCCCATCGCTATCCATATATTCCAGTTCGAATTTTTCGGGAAGCGCCATGTCGAGTTGGATCGTTCCACATTGCCAAGATCTTCCAAGAGTATCTTTAATATGAATATCGATTTTTGGTCCATAAAAGGCGCCATCTCCCTCATTGATCCTGTAGGGCTGGCCCCAAGCATCGAGCGCACCTTTCAGCCCGTCTGTGGCAACGGCCCAATCTTCATCAGAACCGATGCTCTTTTCTGGGCGTGTAGAGAGTTCCAAGCGATAGGGCAAACCGAATGTGGAATAGATTTCATCAATGAGTCCAACGACATTCATAATTTCATGTTTGATGTCAGATGGTCTCATGAAAACATGAGCATCATCCTGATGGAAACTGCGCACGCGGAACAGACCGCTTAAGGCCCCTGAGGCTTCATGTCGATGAACATGGCCAATTTCAGCAACGCGAAGCGGCAGCTCACGGTAACTGTGCGACTGAGTTTTAAAGTAGAGCATGCAGCCAGGGCAGTTCATCGGCTTGATAGCGAAATGGCGCTCCTCAATGTTAAAGGCGTACATGTTCTCTCGGTAATGAAACCAGTGGCCAGAGGTTTCCCAAAGAGATTGGGAGAGCAGCTGCGGAGTTTTGATTTCGACATAGCCCGCTTTGTCATGAAGTGTGCGCCAAAACTCAATGAGGCGATTCCAGATAATCATCCCTTTGGGATGGATGAAAGGCATGCCGGGGCCCTCCTCTTTCAAAGAGAAAAGATCTAGCTTTGGCCCTAGGATTTTATGGTCCCGCTTCTTAGCTTCTTCAAGGAAAGTGAGGTACTCTTTGAGAAGTTTGCGATCAGGATATGAGATAGCATAAATGCGCGTGAGCATCTGTCGATTCGGATCCCCTTTCCAATAAGCGCCGGATGTTTTTAGAATTTTAAAGGCTTTGATTTTGCCAAGATTGGGCATATGGGGGCCTCTGCACAAATCAAAAAATTCCCCTTGGGAATAGCCGGAGATCTCATCCCCCTCATTAAATCCTTCAATCAATTCACACTTGTAGGGATTGTCTTTAAAGTTTTCTAGGGCTTGTTTTTTTCCTTTGAAAACTTGCCGCTCAGGGCGGTAATTTTCATCGATGATCTTTTGCACTTCTTTTTCAATTTTCTCAAAATCCTCTTCAGAGACTGTCAAATGAGCAAAATCATAATAAAACCCCTGTTCAATCGGAGGCCCGATGGTAGGTTTTGCATCGGGGTATAACCGCAAAATCGCTTGAGCTAGCACATGAGCAGAGGTATGCCAGAAAATTTCCTTGCCGAGTGGGTCGTCAAAATGAATTAACTCTACTTCATCCCCACTTTTAAGAGGCGTGGATAGATCGACAAGTTTTCCATTGATTTTAGCTGCTAGCGATTGGCTAGGATCGCGAAGGTTAAGCTTTTCTGCCAGATCTTTGGCTGAACTCCCTTCGAGGAGTTCGACATTTTGTTTGTTTGAATGGATTATCATTTGCAGATCACCTTTTTATATTGATTGTAAATGATTATCACCCAAAATATGAAGGACAAAAAAAATTAGAGGCTATCCTCTTGCCGCTGGATAAAATTTTTCATCTTCCCTGCACAGACCCTAAGTTTCACTTTGAGGTTTTTTTTCACCTATTGGAACTGCAGAAAGAGCACCCGCTTGTACAGCTGTTTGACATCCAAAATGAGGCGCGCCTCTCCATGCTTTTTGACTTTTCAGGGGTTCAAGAGAGCTTTCGCTTTAGGGCATTAAATAGGGCAAGGCGAATAAGCTTGGCACTTGTCGATGAAAAAGCAGAGATAAAAAGAGATCTGTTGAAAAACATCATTGCCCTTCTTGAGAAAGAGGGACATTTTTTTTATCCCGGCGGAACTAACGACATCTTAATCCATGAGCATATCTTAAATTTTTTAAAAATTTTGGATTCAGAAGAAACCCTAAAATCGATCAAAAGATTTCAAAAGCCTCTTGTGCATAAGTGGGCAGAGAAGGTGATATTTGAAACCTTAGGGGTTCATGCAACGGCCAATCCAACAGATGCTCAGATCAGAGCGGCTGTGCTCTGTGCCTGTTTGACGCCGCTGCGTCAGAATGTAGGGTCTTGTTTTGCAACAGCGCCTGCGATTTTAATCCAAAGAGATCAAATCCCCCTTTTTCTCGACGATCTCTATCAGCTTCTTTTTACAGGCAAACTTAAGCGCACCTTTGGGGGGGTCGAGTACATCCTTCCTTTGAGCCCAAGCACAGGAATTGCAGAGCTAAAAAAAAATTTAATCTCCCCTAATTCCAAGCCGGGATTTTGTCCAGGTTTGATTGCAGCGCTTGAGGTTGCAGGAGCTATTTCTGAAACGCCCCTTACCTTGGAAGAAAAGGGGGAGGCTGTACAATCACTGATTCAAAAGTGGGGATCTGGAAAAAATCAACTCACCTCTGAATCGCTCATTCGCTCTTTGCTTTTACAAAAATTTCACTTAAGTCAAGAGGAGGTTGAGCAAGGGAGGTCTTTGGAAATGGCTCAATTTAAAAGCGCGAAAATGGCAAGGGGTTTTTCTTCATCGCAGAAGTTAGAACAGATCACAGCTTTTCTTCAGAAAGAAAAAGAGTGCACAGCTGCTTTTAAAGGAGTCTGCGATAATGCTCTATTAAAAGTCTGGGAGTTTACACTTGCCTCTTTTTCAGAGGTCAAGATGGAATTCTCCAGATGGAATCTCTATTCAAGTCTTGGATTTGCTCCTGAGGAGGTGGGTGGAATCGGCGAGCTTATCTATCAGCGGATCGATGAAAAAATTAACGATCTCAATAAAGATCTTGAAAAAGCTCAAGAGGAATATCAGATTGCCTTTGATCAGCTAAGATCAGCAGAGACATTGCTTCGCAATGCAACCTCCGAGTCTGAGGCGCGCAGGCTTCAAGCAGAATATCAAAGTAGATCCTACCACATGCGGGTTTGTCTTGAGATGCGCGATGAAATTTACAATAGAGGTTCCCAACTCTCCAACCTGTTTTCCTTTTTGACCAAGCAATATGATGAAAAATTTCCTGAATACTTTCAGGAAATCTATGACGCGCAAATGCAAGATTTTCAAGGGGAGATCTACGATGATAGTCCTGCCGGGTTCCGTTTAGTTTACAAACACGGAAGAGCAGATCCCTCCGTGTGGACATTGATTTATGATGCAGATCAATACATCGAATCTCTATTAGATTTTTTTTCAAGTGTTGAGCCTCAAATTGCATCCGCCTGTGATTGGGAAGGGGGGGAGCAGAATGTATTGGAGCTCTCTTCTGCGATCATTTCTCACATCAGATCAGAACTCTTTTTAGAAACAGCGCTGCAGCGCATGGCAAAAGCGCATCAAATTCCCGTAGCAAAGTCACCGCTTGCCAACTTAAAGATGTTAGAGAAAAAGCCTTGGGCCTATACCTCAGGCGGCACGATGACCACCCTTCTCAAAACCTACTATTGCCATCAAAAAGAGCTGACACATGAGGAAAAGTGGGTGGAGAATGAATCAGAGCTTTTGATATTTATTCTCGACACTTTAAAAAATCTGCCACCCAAAATCACAGATCCTTATCTCAAATCGGCAAAAGGTGGAATGCTCATCTCCTCTCCTACTCATGCTTTTATCCTCCTCCCTGGACTTGAAGGATTGAAGCGCGGCTGGCAAGAAGATATTTTCACCTACACATGGGTCCGAGATGAGATCTTTTTGCCCTCCCAGCATTTTTATGCGCAAATGGAGCTTAAAATCAATGAGCAAGCATTCTTACTTGAAAAATTCTGCGAGCAGCTCTCTCCTGCAATCAGCATGTATCTCCATCAAGGATTTTTAACCAAAGAACATCCACTGACGATCATCCAATGGAGAAATCAGCTCCTGCAAGGTTTGATTCAACATGCAAAAGCCCAAACAGCTGCCCAAAAACAACAGATCTCGGATAGTCTCGATGCATTTTTATATAAAAACTTGCCCGTTGTGCAAGGGGGAAATTGGAAGAGGATTGTTCGGAGGATTTTATCCGATAGAATGAGTGGGGCGGTTGAAGAGGTCCTCGATCGACTTTCTGATCTCCCCGCTCCCCTGCTTACAGCCCATGAAATCAGGCAGGTTGCCGCTAGCTGCTATCTTCTAGCTGAAAAGAGTCTTTGTCTGCCCTTTGACCTCCACCATTTTGTCGCAAAACATACCCGCTTTATAGGATTAGCTCCCCCCACCCCCCTTTTGTTTGCCGACACAAATTGGACAGGTTACTCCTTTGGATTCGTGGTCAACCCAGGAAATGGCCATCTGGAGCTATGGCGCCTGGATGCAACCCTTAGCCAAGGTGTGCAGATGAGTCAGTGGAAACAATACCTCAATGGCTCTGTGCGCAAAACCTGGTCGATCTTTACGCGCCCTAATGAATATGGTGGGGGGTAGCCAAATATACCCCGATCGGCCATAAACTTGGAATTTGGGCCACACAGAAACCCCGCGGTTCGGGCGTAGCAAACGGATTCATATTGTTAATATTGATCCGTTTGCGATCGATCGAACCCTGGGGCGCATCAGCGGCCCAAATTCCAAGTTTATGGCCGATCGGGGTATAACAAAAAAACATTTTACGGTAGAAATAAAAGGTAATACCGTATTAACATGGGCGCGTCTTGCATGAAAAAGAAAACAAGAAAGAGAAAACATATGAGGACGCAAACAAAGTATTCTTCAAGACTCACTTCAAAATTTCAAGCAACCGTCCCTCTGATGATTAGGAAGCATTTGCACCTAAAGAAAAGCGACGAGATCATTTATGAACTGCTTAATGACGGGACCGTAGTCATAAGAAAGACAACTCCTCTTGATATGGAATATCTGAAATCTATCGAATCAACTCTGATTGAATGGAACTCTGAAGATGATGAGCGAGCCTATAAAAACTTACAAAATTTATGAAATCGTTGTAGTGCCTTTCCCATTCACAGATCGAGAAAAATCAAAAAATAGGCCTGCTATTATTCTCTCTTCAGAATTTTTTAATGCAAAAAACGGAAAAAGCATAATGGCAATGATTACTTCGAACACGGGAAAGGAGTTATGGCCAAATGATGTGACAATAAAAGATCTAAACCCAACTGGTCTCATAGAAGCATCCCTTATTCGTTTTAAAATATTCACGATTGATCACGCGCTCATCAGGGCCCGTATTGGTTTTCTTGAAGACGAGGATAAAAAAGCTGTCCAAGCAAAGATAAAAGAAATATTGGCAATTTAGAAATTTCTACTCTGAAGTAGATGAGAGAATGCGTTTTAGGAAAAGTGTTACAAGCGGATTTCGCTATCGAAGAAGGATGATTTTCGTGGAAATTCCAATTTGCATTTGATAGCTTGGCAAAATGAGACCTCTTGTATATACCCCGATCGGGGTATATATAAGAGATCTAATGACCAGGATCTTCCAAGCATGCTCCGACTATTCTTCTTATTGTTTCTTATCTCAACACAGAGTGCCTTTGCGCTTTACAATGGCAATCCAAGCGCGCCGATGATGCCGGAGTCTGGGCTCTTCATTTCAAAAGAGGAATGGTTCGGAGTGAAAGAGGGATACATTTGCGACTATGTCTATAATCAACCTTTGCGCGTGGAAGGGCATAAAAAAAACAAAACTTATCACTGCCTCTCTCAATTTGGTGTCATTACAGCAAATTTTAATGACCGTGTCGAAATCTTTGGAAATCTGGGAGTCTTATCTTCCGAAATTGTCCAGGATCTCCATTCTGATACTAAAATTGCCTATCGGACATCAAACCATTTTGCATGGGGTGTTGGAGGAAGAGCAATTTTGGCCTACTGGGGAGATGTGCAGCTCTCTGCCAATGCCTCCTATGTGGAATCAAATCCCAATCTTTCGAGTCTAAAAGTTAATTCCACTTCTTACTCTGTCAAAGAAGCAGAGCTTAATTACAACCAATGGCAGGTAGGAATTGGAGTTTCTTACCGAATCGATTGGTTCATCCCCTATATCGGCGTAGATTATATCAATTTTCGAACCCGTATTGGAAACTTAAACGCGATTAAATTTCTAATCCCGAGCAAGCACGTCATATTCAAAGACACCTACCCTTGCGGGATATTCCTTGGCTTTGGGCTATCTGCGCACCATGCTGTCAGTATGAATGTAGAATTACGAGTAATCAATGAGAATGCAATCACCGCAAGCGCCGATTTTAAGTTTTAGTTTACAGAGGGAATTGCAAAACTCCATTCGTGCCCAAATGCGCGCATTTGGGCCGCAAAGCAAGTTTTGCAATTCCCTCTACAGATTTATACCCCGATCGGGGTATATACTGGTGCTACTTCAAACGTACCTGTCATTTCTGTTTTAACGGCCCCCTTTTCCCTTCCTACTTCGAATCATGTCCCTTTTTTCGGAAAGGAAAAATGGTCGCGTTAAAGCTAGAAACGGCACCGGTATCCATACTGGACTTCACTTCTGAGTTTTAACTACTTGCAGGTTAAATGCTTGCATGAGAGGCAGGAAATTATTAAAAAAACAGAATATCAAAGCGGCTAAAGTCAAGTCATAACTAACTCTCTTTCAATATTTTAAGAAAACCATAAAAATAGAATGGTAAATTTTTTATACTCACCTATTCAAACGATATTAAATTGACTTATTATTATTTTATTTGCTACAATATGGGTATAATAATAAATTCTATTGGTGTAACGATGTTTAATGGTTGCAATTTTTCAAAAGCGCTTAATTGTGCAAATCTTCTTCGCTTGAATAATGAAGAAGATGCCAACAAACAATTTTCCACTTTAAGCCAAGAGGTGCAAGGTAAGATTTCCGGTTATCTTTCAGAGAGTTTCTCTAAGGCTAATAATATAGAATCTGATAAAGCCTCGATCTTAGGCCAATACACTTGCACCTTAGAGGAAAAGGCTCAGGCTATAGAAGCTTTCCTTGGACCATCCGTTCTCTCCGCAATTGACAAAGAAAATAGGGATGCCTTAATGCAGCAAGGATTACAACGTCCCTCTCTTGCATTCAAAAATTCCTCAGCATCAACTCCAGAGGTTAAAAGCTATGAAGAAATCTGGGCGAACTCTGTCATAGGTATTTGCCTTATAGTGACACTTTTTCTCCTTCCTTTAGGCTTATATTATATTTTGAATGCTTTAGAAGGACTTGAGCGAATGACATCCAATTCAGCAAATAGTAGTTCTACTCTGACAACACATTCTTCTTTAATAAAAAATGATTATCCGAATTGTAAACGCCAAGTTGGAATTGCCCATGCCCAAGGAAAAAGTAAGCAAATGGAAGATGAGCACTTAGTAGAACAGATTTCATTTAAAGCAGGTCATTCACATGTTCAGGCAGAGATTTATGGAATTTTTGATGGACATGGGGGGAAAGATGTCTCTCTTTTTGCACAACACAACCTATCATCGCACCTAAAAAATTCTTTAGAACTTTTTAATCGCGGAACCCTTTCCGACGAAGGGATATTTGCTGCGATCAAAGAAGCTTTTGTTAGTCTTGATTGTGCGTGTGAAAAAGACAGACTCACAGGGGGGTCTACAGCCACTGTAGCAATTATTTTGAATGATCACATTTGGGTGGCAAATATTGGCGATTCGAGAACCGTTTTAAATAATGGAGGAAGTGCAATTCAATTGTCTGAAGACCAAAAATGCGACAACGAGAAATATACAAAAGGTGTGCTTGCACGGAAAGGAAAAATCGGTGTGGGTAGTGATCGGAAGACTCTTCGCGTTATGGTCAATAACTGTGGCGTTGCAGTTCCAAGAGCAATCGGAGACCACAAATATGTGGGAGAAAATGGGCAATGTTGTATTGTTCATACACCAAAAATCACAAAATACTCTTTAGAAGATATCAAAGAAAATAGCGCGTTAATTTTAGCTTGCGATGGGATTTGGGATGTGTGCTCAACTAAGCAGGCTGTGGCATTCGAAAACAAGAACCACGACAAATCTCCAGACATAGTAGCTAAGGAGCTGATTACAAAAGCCTACAATGCAGGATCGGGGGATAATCTATCTGCCATGGTTGTGCGAATTGAAAAAAATAAGTCCAGTCAGAAATAGTTGTAGTATAAATTCTGGGCTTGGCATGGAAACCTAGCTCCTGTCAATTTTTAGAGGTTCATTCGAGCTGTCCTCGCTTTTGCTTTACATAAAATCATTCTTCCCTATATAAACGCTTCTGTTGTTTTATCGTTTTTTTAAATACGAAGAACTGTGCACAATCGAAATCAAACATATTATACGACGTTCGCGCAGGATAGTCATTAAGCTAGGAGATTCTCTATGAAATTCGATCCATTTTTACGTCGGTTTTTCTATCTATGTGCAACGTGTTCCTTTACCTCGCATCTTTGCGCCTCGACCATTGATGATTCTGGCGATATCGATCAAAAAGATATCAACGCAGTGCGCGAATGGATTAATACCAAGCGTCAGGTTACCGTCAAAGAATTAGGCGGCGCTCTATCGATCAGTGGCGAGGTTCGAACAGAGTTTCAGTCGACAGGCGAGGTTCGCGATGGGATCAAACAGCGTGGACGTGGCGGCCCCATTGTTAAGGATGGATTTCCTCTCCCCCAGAACACCTATGACATTGAAGTGAATCTCATGTTGGATTATCGCACAGATTATTCCTGGGGATCAATCAAGCTCGAATTTGATAACAATGCAGGCATCATCAGTGGTTCTACTGATAGGCTGAAACTTGAACGCGCTTATTGGGGCGTTCGAGCTCTTGAAGGGGATACGTATACTTTTGATGTCGAAATGGGACGTCGAAGAATGTCCACCATGGTGGATTCTAAGCTGGAATTCAATAACTTTTATGATGGGATCTGGTTCCGCTATGATCAGGGGTATGATCCGATAGGCGATCTCTACCTTCATGCCGGTATTTTTATCATCGATGAAAATAAAAGCCAGTATGGTTACCTGGGAGAGATTGGTATTTTTAATGTTGGCGGCACAGGTCTTTATACCAAATATTCTCTAATCGATTGGAATACCAAAGATCTCCATAGCAAAGTTCAGAACGAGCGTTATGACTTTCTTGTCTCGCAGTTGATTGTTGGATATAAGTTTTTGCCAAGCAGGCTTCAAAAGATCGTGCAAATTTACTTAGCAGGACTTTGGAATAGTAATGCCCAGAAAATAAAGATCACCAACTACAAACGCGCCAACTGGGGTGGGTACATAGGAGTTTCAATTGGAGAGTTGAAAAAGAAAGGGGATTGGGCTTTTGATATCAATTACCAGATACTTGCTGCTCAATGCGTTCCCGATTTTGATGTGCAGGGGATTGGACTTGGAAATTCTGACAATAGCGGGTTTTATACAGTCGATTCTAAGGGCACAGGCAAACGGACAACGCGAAAAACCGCCGGTGGGAACGTCAATTACCGCGGTTTTCAGATGACACTCGACTATTTGCTCACAAACCAGCTCAACATGCAACAAAGCTGGCAGCAGGCCATTACGCTTGATGATGCAATCGGCCCCTTCCGCCGCTATAAGCAATATGAAATCGAGTTCATCTACGGTTTTTGAAGAGAAGGGGCTTTGCAAGCTCCCTCTTTTACATATACTGGTGCTACTTCAAACGTACCTGTAATTTTTATTTTAACGGCCCCCTTTTCCCTTTCCCCAAACAGGGCCTTATTACTTCGAATAATGTCCCTGTTTTGGGGAAAGGAAAAATGGCCGCCAGCCCTCAGGTATGAGGGTCCCCGAGGATCTAGATTCTATTTTGTATTAGAGCAAGAAGTGTCGAGTTGCAATGTTATTGCTCCAAATCGCTTATTTTTAAACACTTATCTTATTTTTCGAAGAGAAAGGTGGATTTGTTGGTCTCTGGATCTTTGCACGGTCTGACATAGAGCAGCTCTGTTGACGAGCGCTTAAAGAAATCAAGAAAAGAGTTTGTAGGAGATTTGGGCTTTTGGGGCAACCTCTTTTCGAGGATGAGGCAGGGGGTG
>CAJCHM010000012.1 GCA_903970255.1 Acidobacteriota bacterium | reverse complement strand
AATTGAAATCCATGAGGACTGGGTTACAGGAAGACAATATTTGGACATGGGTCCGTTGTTGAATAAAAAATTGGAAAACGAATAAATTACGAGGAGAAAAGAGGAAGGATATCGAATTTACAGAAAAACAGTTGCTTTATCCCAATTTTTCTTAAAAAATGTTGACTTTCTTAGATCCAAATGGGAATATTCTCTATTCATAGGAGATTTTTCATGAGACAGTCTCTCGATCTTTTATTGTTCAAACGCCTTGGCATGATCAACATAGCCTGTTTAACTACTTTGATGTTACTCATCGCTGCAATACCCTCTTCAGGTACAGAAAATCTCGAAGAGGGCGTTTCCTATCCCTACCCTTTTTTTTATGATGATACAGAATCTTATTTCGATGAAGATGCGGGTGCGCTTGAGTCAAAAGCCGATTCTTCAAAGGCCAAATCACCCCCTGCCTGGCAAGGCAATATTGGGAAAGCCGAGGTAACTATCGATGTTGAGAATACCGACTTTCTCTCTCAATGCCAAGATAAGTGGGACAAGATGCAGAAGAAAAATAAGCCAGAAGAGAAAAAAAAGGAAAGATCAAATCACTGGGACGATGAGGATGACAAAGATGAGGATAAGGACGATCATTCCCCCCATGTATCCGTTTCAATCAAATGGAGGCCTAATAAGTAAAGTAGATTTTTAGCAATGAGCTATTTTTCATAAAAGTAGATTTTCCGGTTTGAAAAATCAATAAACACAAGCTTGGAATCGAGAAATTCCATGCCTATGATGGCATCGATTTCCAGGGGAGTTTTGATTTTCTGAAAAGTCACAGCACCAAAATCTTTATTGCCAACTTTAAAAACCGGCATCTCATACACATCTTCAGGATCAAAGACCATTTGGTCGGTATTTTCAGGATTTAGAACCACATGTTGATCGATATTATCCAGGGTCAAGGTCATATGATCATTAGATTCCCCTTCTATATCCTTATTAAGCATATTCCAAGTGGATCCACTATCTAATACGCATCGCATGAGCCCAGCTTGAGTCATTACTTCAAATTCAATAGAGTTCCGATCTAGTAGCAATTCTGTCTCAATAAAGTGATCTACAGGATATCCTTGTTTTCTTAGAGTTTTCAGGCTGTCGCAAAATGCAATTATAGAGTTTTCACAATCCATGAAGAAATTGAAATTGTGAAATAATTCCCACCCTATTCTTCCCAAATGATGAGCTGAGGGGGATTCCTCCCTGTTCAGAAGAATTGCATCTTTCTCAAATTCTGGATTGATTTCTTCTGCTTCTGCCCGAAATAAGGCCATGTTGCCAATCTTTATTTTTGGCAGTTCATAGATATCGCTATAATACTTTCTCCCTCTCATCCCATAATAGGATGTGCGGCCAACGAACGATTTTTGATCAACTTCTCCCAGAAATTCTGGGGGTAAACTAATGCTGCCACAAAATCCCAAGTCCATTTTCACTCGAGTGGTTTTGTCAGCAATTATGACATCAACGCAAGGGATCTCGGAAAGGAATTCTGTGATTTTTACTGGCTCAAAATACGATCCCTTGATACATAAGTGTGATACTCGGGCGTGCTTTTTGAAAAATAATATATAACCGATGGCAGAACATCCAAAAAGCACAGTCGCACAAATAAGCCACTTTTTTTTCATAGCATATTATTTTTTTTTGGTTTCATGTCCCGCAGATACGTCGGCCTTTCCTTTTCCGTCACTATTTTGTTCAACCTGCCCCTTAAGATAATTTCCTTTATTATCATGAACTTCTCCTTTGCCATATATACTGGTTTTAGGTCCATCCTTCCCACCCCAACTTCTTTTAACCCCTACTTCAGCACTGCCACCTCCTTTGTCTTTATCTTTGTTTGATTTGACTGGTAGTGTTTCAAGTTTCTTTTTCATAAGCGTATCCGTCTTTTGGGCAACCAGTAATTGTTGATAATTGAGAATGGAGTTTATATCAGGGCCAATAAAGTGAGAATTTATCCCCTTTACAAGCGTGTGTAATCCAGTGCGCCCCCCTCCTATCGCCTTTGTGGAACTTAAGATTATATGTCCCAGGTCAGTGTTCCTTGAGAAATCAGGTGATGATTGTAGCAACAGGGTACAATTTGAACATGAGTTATAATCTTCAGGCCCAAAGTAGCTATTGATGATCCTTTTGGACTCTCGAGAACTCTGCAGGCTATTTAAATCTCCGCACAAGACAAAAGGGATCGACTCTTCTTCAACTTTTAATATATCATCATGTATTTTTTCCATGATTTGCATGAATTTCAAAGTGATGGCCTCATCGGCTGCATCGCTCCTTAAATTGGTTGCATAAACATGCCCAAGCGATCTATCTGCGTTTTTAAGAACGAAATCGAAAAATCCTTCATTGCCATCGCTTACATCTTCCTGAAATGTATTGAACTGGGTTTGTTCCATCCCATACTTACTGGCAATGAGCATGCCACCCTGGCAAGGGTTTTCCAAAAGGTCTAATGCTGCTATGGGAGGTATATAGATAAAATGTGCGTAATTGCCCCGAATAATTTCGTATATATCATAGGCATGTTCATCAGCTAATATCTCCTGGATAAAGACCATATCTGCTGAAGATCTTCAAATTGCTAAGGCTGTTCTTTCCAAACTCCAAACATAGGACAAAATCATGAAGTTCTCCATTGACCCAGCCATTATCACACTGTTTCCTCCCATCAAAATAGGCCTTCTTGTAATTATACCGAAACAACTTCAAGAATCGGTTTTAGGGTGCGTCAAAGCCCCGGGGTTCGATCGATCGCAAACGGATCAATATTAACAATATAAATCCGTTTGCGATCGTCGAACCGCAGGAGCTTGTCTTCCAGCCCAAAACCGATTCTTGAAGTTGTTTCGGTATACAAACGTCGATAATCAGAAACTAACAGAGATTGAAAAAAGTGGAAAATAAAGAGGCTTACTGGACTATTTGTCCGAAATGTTATGGACGCGGCAGAAAAAATTCTAAGGTTGGCAAAAAATCGAGACTTCACTTCCAAATAGCAATTAATGAATTTGAAAAAGCTAAAGGTGAAGGAAAGGCTTCGGTTCGCCCTAAGCTTACTCAATCTTTATGCAATCATTGCAGTGGATCCGGCTTGATTCCTGCCACTTTTCACCCCATAGCAGATGTAGAAAACTATCCACATGTAGCAATTATTGGTGCAGGTATAGGAGGCATGGCACTTGCTGTAGCTTGTTTGCATCGTGGCATTCCATTTACCCTTTATGAGCGCGATAGCAGCTTCGATGCACGAGCTCAGGGTTACGGACTTACCTTGCAACAAGCGAGTAACGCAATTCAAGGATTGGGTCTTTTCCATTTAAAAGGTGGAGGTAATTCTACACGCCATGTAGTGCATACTACAGAAGGAAAAGAAATTACTGAATGGGGAGTGAGGACGCATTCAAACATTAAAAAGTTTCCAAAGCGTAGAAATATGCATATCCCGCGACAGACCCTGCGGTTAGCATTGCTGGAACAGTTGGACAGGCATGATACCGTGCATTGGGGGCACCGCTTAGTTGGTTTTAAACAATCTGCAGATAAAGGTGCTGAGCTAAGCTTTCAAGTTAACGGAGAGGTGAGGAATGCCAAGGCAGATTTAGTGGTGGGTGCTGATGGTATTCGCAGCGTTGTGCGCAGCTTGTTGATTGGTGAGGATATTACCCCTTTACGTTACCTGGGTTATGTGGTTATTTTGGGTATTTGTTCTTTAGAGGCTCTTAAGGGTGTTGAGAGTTCTTTGCTCGACTCAGCCACCGTGTTTCAAACTGTCAATGGCCATGAGCGAATCTACGTCATGCCTTACTCGTTAGACTCGGTAATGTGGCAACTTAGTTTCCCCATGCTCGAAGAAGAAGCTAAGGCCTTGAGCTCACAAGGAGCTCAGGCACTTAAAGAAGAAGCGTGTCGTAGAACACAGTGGCATAAGCCCATTCCTCAAATTTTATCAGCAACCCTGCCGGCACAAATTTCAGGTTATCCCGTGTACGACCGGGAATTACTCAAGTCGGAATTATTGGAAAAAGCGGGGGCATTTACTTTGATTGGAGATGCAGCTCACCCTATGAGTCCATTTAAAGGACAAGGTGCAAATCAGGCTCTGTTGGATGCACTGGCACTGGCTCGTAACATTTCAATAGCGTGTACTCCCTTGTCTAAATGGAGAGAAACCGGAGTGAGAGAAATTGTACTAACTAAATTTGAAGAAGAAATGTTAGCACGTAGTGCTTCTAAAGTGAAGGATTCAGCTGAGGCAGTGGAACTTCTACACTCCAAAATTGTACTGCGTGGTGATGGACCTAAAGGACGGTCTTTACGAGACACCAATCTGTAATCAGGCCAAATTCAAAGGATTGCTACCGCTAACGCCGAAGTAGTCGTTGACTAAGCGTATGATTTGACCTTTTGTCTCACGAAGACAGTCTCCAAAACAAAAAAGACGCTTAGGAATAACCCTAAACACCTTCAACTCCGGGTGTATGATTCGAACTTGCGACCAATGGATTAACAATCACCGTTACCTCAACAATCCACAACTGTCCGCAAAAGATAACAGCGATAGGATTAAAAGTTTAAGTCCTTTCTGTTTTCTGCTGAAAGTTGCCAATAGTTGCTGACTTTTATGAGCAAGTAGGGAAAATTTGGGGAAATGCGCACAATGAGGGAATAGTCCAAAAGCTAATCGTTATCCACAGGTTGATTTTGCAAAGAGTCGCGAGGCAAAGCCTTAAAATTGATCCAGATCTTTGAATTGCGGTTCTATCACCATCAACTTGAAGTGTTGAACAGGAACAATGGGATGATAAGGAGCATATCTAGATTCAAAAGCAGAAACTATACAACCGCTTTTGATCATTACTGTTTTTTCTAAGGTAGTGCCTTTGCTAAGATCTTCGCCAGCAGCAATAAGATGAAGTCGGCTTCGACAATACCCTGTAACCTGAGAAACCTTATCGTATAGTTCGGTGACTTTTTGATAGGAATACATTGAAATCTTCTGTACCATACCTTTTTGCTCATCGATTTCAATCTCTTCTAAACTTCGCGGCTTGAAAAAATGAATAATCCCTATTAAACACTGTGGTCGATCCAGTGCGACGACGCATATTTTACTCAATTGATCGAAAAAGGAACGTTGTTCTTTTTTTGTTGGGCTATAATGCCCACTATACGTGACTGATTTTTTTATTTTACCATCATTAATAAAGCATAAGCCTGCAAATGCTACATCTAAGGTAAAACCCTTGATAATATATTCTTTAAGCCGTTGGGCTGCCCATTGGCGGAATTGGACGCCCCTATGAGATCTAACACGAAATCCCACAGCCAAGATCATATCCAAACTATAGTAGACCACTGTTCGTTGCACCTTCCTATTTCCTTCTTGGCGAACTATTAAGTTTTGCTTAATAGTTCCCTCTATCGCTACTTCCTTTTCCGCGTAAATATTTTTGACGTGAAGGTTTATGTTGGCAACGGTAGTTTGAAAAAGCTCCGCCATAAGAATTTGGGACAGCCAAACCGTTCCCTGTTCTAGCCGCACTTCAATCCTCTGGAGGCCATCTTCGGTCTGATAGAGTAAAATCTGACCTTGATCTATAGAATTCTCATCGGACATATGAATTCCCCAAAGAAGATTCTGGGTGCTCAAATAAGACGTCAACATTAAGAACAGCACCAAATCGAGCAAGCCCAACGCCATAACAAATAAAGGCACATAATTCAGAGATCTCTTTATCGCTGAAATATTCCTTTAAAATCTCGATATCCAATGGAGCGATTTGTCTTTGGGTTTGGGTTACTTTTTTCGCAAAATCAACAGCAGCCTTTATTTTGGCATCCTCAATGATCTGAGTAGGACATCCATGCGACATACAGTAAGCGCAGCCCATTTGATAAGCCACGGTCCGCCGCACTTCTTCTTGCAGCTTACGATCGAGATCGCAATTTTGATAAAAGCTATCTAACAACACCATCCAGTTCTTCAATAGCTCTGGGTTATGCCCTAGTAGTGCAGTTAAGGGATTATCCCCTTTTTCTGAATAAGATATATACCTGTGCTACTTCAAACGTACCTGTAATTTCTGTTTTAACGGCCCCCTTTTCCCTTTCCCCAAACAGGGTCTTATTACTTCGAATAATGTCCCTGTTTGGGGAAAGGAAAAATGGTCGCGTTAAAACAAAAATTACAGGTGCGTTTGAAGTAGCACCGGTATA
>CAJCHM010000011.1 GCA_903970255.1 Acidobacteriota bacterium | reverse complement strand
GAACCTCTCTATTTTTTGTTCAAATTGCTCTTCTCCTTGATAATCCAATCTATCATCGCATGCCTTATATAGAACCTGAACCCGGGATTGGGCTGTTAAATCTCTTACCGCAGCAAGAAACAACTCCTCCTTGTCAAACAGGTGCTCTTTTCCCCAGACTTCGCGATCTTCCTTTTCAGGACACTTACCGAGTTCTGCACGTAGTCTAAATAGTCGATTCTGATCCTCTAGGATCAGTTCATCGACAAGCCCCTTGAACCCCTCTATTTCTTGTTTAAAATATTCCTTTCCTTGATAATCCAATGTAAGACATGCCTTGTACAGCACCTCAAGCGGGGATTTAGCTATTTTTTTACACTCGGCTACGAGTTGTTGAATAGCCGGTCTCGTCTGATAATATTTAGAACTCACTCTCATCAAAGGATTATTTTGGAATTCGATCTCATTTACATTTACAAAGTATTGGAGACAAGTTATCTGGTTGCCAGTGATAGATAACGCTTGTAATTTTAAGCTGGAAAGCTCCCACAGCTTGCTTATATCGGTGATTCCATTATAATCCAACATAAGTGTATGAGTCCCAGTGAAATCGCGAAACCCCTCAATGCAATTCATTAGGTTTTCTTGAAGGTAAATCTGACCAGCTTTCGGAACATATTGACACTGTTCAGAGGTAAGTTGATTTTTTTCAAGATAAAGCCGTCTGAGAGACTGCAATCCATTGAGCGGTTTAATTGACCTCAATTGGTTTTGGTCAAGGTAAAGTACTTCTAATTTTTTGAGATTCATAAATGTATCAGGGAGCTGCTGTATTGCATTTCTGCTAAGGTAAAGAAAGTGCAACTCTTTGAGATTGCCAATCTCATTGGGTATCATCTCTATCATGTTATCTTGTAGGTAAAGCATTCTGAGGTTGGTGAGCTGGGTTACTTCAGAGGGGAATTCCTTGAATGCGTTGCTACTTAGGTTAAGTCTGCTCAGTTGGATAAGATTTCCCATCGATTGAGGAAGCATCTTAAGACAATTATTTTCTAAATCGAGTTCTTTTAAATTTATAAGCTTCAACCTGTCCTCCGGTAGCACGCTGATTTGATTACTGCTCATATCCAGGCTTGTAAGTGAAGAAATGGTGAAGATACAAGCGGGAATCTCGGTAAAAGAGTTATTTTTTAATTCAAGAGTGGTCACTCGTAGTTGAGCCAGTGGACTGGGAAGAGTGCAAAGATCATTATTAGCGAGATTAAGTTTCTCCAAGTTGCTAAACAGAGTAAACTGAGGAGCAAGACCACATCCGAAAGGAAGATCCCAGGTCTGCCGCGTGATTTTGGCAAGCTCGCGTTGATTTTCTGCTTTGTCTAGCCAATCTTGAAGTTCTGCGGAGATTTTGGGAAGCTTCAATTGATAGGGGCACTTTCTGGTTAAGCAGAGAAGCTCAGAGCCTCTAAAAGCCTGGAGAATTTCATTATTTATATCGCTAAAATTGACCTCTGTTCTGTATTGCGCCTTAGCATCTGCTTCTTTCGCTTCAATTCTTTTAGTGTATTTTGTCGCCTCAAAATAACGTTTTAATAGCATAAAACCATTGCTCAGCAGCTCCTGTTGACCTTGACATTCTGTACATGGTTTTTCTTTGGAATTATGGTTAGCTTCAAGTGTTTTTAATAACTCTTTCTTTTTTCTAGTAAGAAATTCAATATCAATGGTTTGATTGGAGTAATGCAATACCGCTGTTTCAAATATCTTTATAAATGTCGCAAGCCCAGCCTCCTCCGAACCCTTTAGGCTGTTTGTGTACTTTAAAGGATTCCAAATGAGTCCTTTACAAGCAGAGTCAAAATCAGCACAAAATGATTTACTCACAAGACGAACCTTAGGATTGCAATAGGATAAGATTTCTTGAGATATTAGCTTGGGCAAATATTGCCAGAGACTCTCTGTATTATTGGTTGTGTTATTCATAATGACACTTTCATTTTTAAATTAGTTTGATTTTTTTAATAAACTATATTTTCAATGTTAATTATTATACGGAAAAATAAATTAACTTCAATGTGAAAATAAATTTGAAAGTGGCAATCAGATAAGCCACTTATTAACAACCACTACTTGCGCCTGTTGACCATCTGATCAAACAGAGCCCTGATCAGAGGGGACGGCCTAGAAAGAGACTTGAGATGAGTATCGGCAGCCTCTAGCAAATCCACGGCCTTTTGCTTAGCTGAGTCAACGCCAAGCAGTGTTACGGCTGTTGCCTTGGATTTTTTATGGTCGGAACCGATAGGTTTGCCAAGTTCCTGCTCTGTGCTTGTGTAATCAAGGACATCATCGATGAGCTGAAAGGCAACGCCTGCGGCATAACCTGCTTGTTTTAGGAGTGCAACATCTGTTGGAGAAGCCTCTGCAATGATGGCGCCAAATTGAAGTGCTGCAGCAATGAGGCTGGCTGTTTTTCCCTGATGCATCTTTTCTAGCAACTCCCAGTCGATCGTCTCTCCCTCACACATCAGATCGATCATCTGTCCCCCAATCATGCCGTGGGCCCCTGCATGTGTGGACAACGAGTGGACAAGGGCAACTTTTTGCTCAGCATTGAGTTGAGGCGCAGTGCTTAAAATTTCAAATGCATAGGTCAGAAGAAAATCCCCGGTGAGCAGGGCTTGCCACTGGGGGACGATCTTATGGAGCGTGGGTTTGCCCCGTCTTAAGTCATCGTCATCCATGCAGGGGAGGTCGTCATGGATCAAAGAGTAGGTGTGGATCATTTCAAGAGCGCATGCCGGGATAAGAGCCTTGTCTAAGGAAACGCCATAGGTTGCTCCAGTAGCTAGCACCAAAAGGGGACGGAGCCGTTTTCCAGGACCTGCAAGTGAGTAGCTTGCCGAGGTAAATAGATCTGAAAAAGGGATCTGTGATGGGCAAAATAAGAGGTCATTTAGCTTCTCTTCAATTTGTTTCCGGGAGTGAGAAAAAAATGTCTGCGTATCCATTAATTTGACACTGCACATATGTTGCCGCAATCTGGAATCTGTGTTTGCAGCCGATTAACAATGAGACTTAAATCCTCAACTGATGAGGGAGTGCCGATACCAAAATAGTGGATGCCAAGAGATTGCATCTCACTTAATTGATACTGGTTTCTTCCATCGAAAAAGACTTTTTGTTTTAAATGGGGAATAATTTTTGAAAAGTCGATGTGACGAAATTGTTTCCACTCTGTGATTAATACGATGGCATCTGCATCGATGGCGGTATCGTATTCATCTTTGCAAAATTCAATGCGGTTGCCAAAATGTTTAAGGGCGTTAAGAGTAGCTACCGGATCATAGGCGCGAATGGCCGCGCCCTCAGCCAGTAGATCTTCAATAAGGGTAAGGGCGGGAGCTTCCCTAATGTCATCTGTGTCGGGTTTGAAGGAGAGTCCCCAGATCGCAATTGTTTTATCTTTAACTCCGCCCTGTGAAGAAAAATAGGAAAGGATTTTTTTAGAAAGGGATTTTTTCTGCCGTTCATTGATCTCTTCCACCGCATTGAGGATAGGCATTTCTATTTCATTTTCTTTTCCCATGGCAATGAGCGCGCGGATGTCTTTAGGAAAGCAAGAGCCGCCGTAACCTGCGCCAGCATAGAGAAATTGGTAACCAATCCTCTGATCGGATCCGATCCCAACGCGCACTTGTTTGATGTTGGCACCTGTCTTTTCACAAAGATGGGAGAGTTCGTTCATGAAGGAGATGCGTAGGGCAAGCATCGCATTAGCAGCGTACTTGGTCATTTCTGCAGATACGGTATCCATCACAAAGATCCGGTCATGGTTGATGGTGAATGCTGAGTAGAGCTCGCGCATGATTTTAGCTGCCTTTGCACTTTCTATCCCGAGGATAATCCGATCGGGCTTCATACAATCATTGATGGCACATCCTTCCTTTAGAAATTCAGGATTAGAGACGACATCAAAGGAGAGGTTTGAGCTCCGCTTATCAAGAACTGCTTGGATTGCCTCTTTTACTAGAGTTGCAGTTCCGACAGGAACTGTAGATTTATTAACAATGATCTTATGCCCATCCATGTGTCTGGCAATTTCTGCTGCAGCTGCCATCACAAACTCTAGATTGCAAGAGCCATCTTGGTTGGAAGGAGTGGGGACAGCGATGAAGCAGATGGAGCACTGGCAAATCGCTTCAGCGTAATTTGTGGTGAAGGTCAGCCTTCCTGCTCTAGAGTTGCGATCCACAAGTTCTTTTAGGCCCGGTTCATAAATAGGGAGGATTCCCCCCTTTAAGTTGGCAATTTTTTTGGCGTCGATATCTAAGCAAACGACATGATGGCCCATTTCGGAAAGGCACGCAGCTGTAACAAGGCCAACGTAGCCTGTTCCAACGATGAGAATGTGCATGAGTCCTCCATTTCAATGTGACAAGGGGAATAAATTGCCATCTTTTAACTCTAATCTCTTACTGCATAGGGAAGAGAGCTCTTTGTCATGAGTGACGACAATGAGTGCTTTGTTGAAATCTTTACAGAGGTCAAGAAGAAGAGAGTGGACCTCAGTTGAGTGGCGATGATCGAGGTTGCCAGAGGGTTCATCGGCCAGGATTAAAGAAGGGTCATTGCAAAGCGCTCTTGCAATTGCTGCGCGCTGTTTTTCGCCGCCGGAGAGAAGTTTTGCAGGGAAATTGGCCCGCTCGGAAATCCCTACAATGCTCAAAAGCTCAAGAGCTCTTTTATGAGCTGTCGAGCTGCGATCGATTGCTTTGCGCCCAATTTTTGCGGGCATGAGTACATTTTCAAGGGTTGTATATTCATCGAGAAGGTTGTAGCTCTGAAAGATAAAACCGATGTGTTGATTGCGCAATTTAGGCAAAAAGGTATGAGCTGTGTTTTGTCCGCAGATCTCAAGCATGCCGCTGCATGGTTTTTCTAACGTTCCGAGGATATGGAGAAGTGTGCTTTTGCCCTCTCCCGATTTTCCGACGATCGCAACCGATTCCCCAGAAAAAACTTCCAAGTCCACCTCTTTTAATACCTCTACGAGCGCCGGGGAGGAAAATGTTTTCTTCAGGTGGGTTGCTTTAAGAATGGTGGTTTTCATTACTCAGCCCTCAAGATTTCAGAGGGTCTAAGACGGCAGGCCTTAATCGCGGGAATGAGTCCTGCCAAAAGTGAGATGATGGGGGTTGTGATCACGATAAATGTAAGAGCATCTTCACTTAAAGCATTTGGCAATGACTGGCCGAAAAATGCAGTATTAAAGGCATCATGCCCCTGGAAGAAGCTGAGCATCCTGACAATCGAGTCGATATATTTGAGAGTAAACAACGCTCCGATGGTACCGATGATACTACTTAGAACTCCCATCATCACTCCGCACGTGCCAAAGATGGAGGCGATGCTGAAGTGGGAAGCTCCCATGGCTTGCAGAATTCCGATTTCCCGCCTTTTGTCATTGACAAGCAGCACAAGCATAGAAATGATATTGCAGCAGGCGACAACCAGGATGATGATACCCACAAGCGCAAATAGATATTTATCGCTTTGGAATTGTTCCATGAGGTCTTTGGCAAAGTCATACTGGCGGAATGTGGTCAGCTGCCAATATTTATCAAGCCCTTGCTCTGTCAAGGCGGTAAGGATTTGTTGTTTGATCTCTTCTGTGTTTTTCAGATTATCAAACCAAACCAAAATGCCGTTGGCCTGCGTCTTGTCGAGGTTGAATGATGAGCTAGAAGAGTTGATCGCCTGCGTTACCGATGGAGGAACCAGAATGCACTTGTTGCCAACCGAGAGAATGCCCGGATCGTAGAATCCTGCGACAAAGATGGGAAGGCGATGTTCTTGCAGCGAGCTAGAGGTGGAGCTGGAATAGGAGAGATAGCCTCGATCGCCAATCATCACACCGCTGTCTAAATAAGATTTGGCAAGGAGAACCTCGGTTTCTTTTTCTTCATTTACAGAAAGGATTGGGGATTTGTTTTTAGTATTGAAATCAGCCTTTGCAATTTCAAGACCTCTCAAAGGGACCTCACCTCTAAGGGAAACTCCCTGTAGGGCGGTTTTAATTTTAAAAACAACCGGATTTCTAGCAGATACACCTTCAACATGGAGCAACAGCTGCCCATGGGACAAAAGCGGGGTGTTCTGAGGAATTTTCTCTTTGTCATTTGGATGATTCCCAATGAACAACTGATCGTTTTCTTTCCAAAGGTTAATCGGGTTCTCCACTGTGCCCTCAGTTGGGATTTCAATCCGGATTAACTTGCCGCTTCGATAGATCGCTGCTGCTTTGAGAATTTGATTTTCAGGCAAAAGAGAGGAAGGGAACTGCCAAAGAGGATAGTGGGGTTTAAGCTCTTTGATCACCACTTGGCTAAGGAGTTTTCTGATCCGTTTTTGAGCAGTCTCTTGATCGGTTTTTTGGGTAAGCGCTGGGGAGTCTTGCCGAGAGAGCTCGGTTGAATGGGCAGAGAGGTTGATGAGGTGGTTTAAATCCTGCTCTCTGGGGGATAGAAGCAAGGAATGAAGGCCAGGGCAATGATCAGGGAAAGAAGCTAAGTAGGAGACTTGGGTTAAGTAGGATTGAGTCTTTTCATCGGTAAGTCCATTGCCTGGCCGCAACATCTGAAGCCGCAACAGAGCGCCGCTGATCTCAAAATCTTGATATACAAGATCTGCGCGGTTTTGCTTGAGCTTAGAAAGTGTTGCGTAGAGACCTTTGACCGGGTCTTTTAAAGTAGTATCCCCTCCCAAATCGGGTTTAGGAAAATGAGCGGGGAGTTCCCCATCTTCAAGAGGAGAATAAGGGTCGGAATTTTGCGCTTGGATTTTTTCGGCAATATTTTTAACGGTATATCCAGAATTTGAGCTTACTTCATCGATATGGTAGTAATATGAGGAATAGTAATGCTGCGTAGGGGTGATTCGGAGAGGTGCATTGAGTGTTGTGAGCTTCTGCAGCCAGTTGCGCTCAATCCCTTCTGTGACCGAGAGGAAAACCAGCACAAGCCAAACGACGAGGGAGATCACAGCCACAGAGAGAAGGGCAATGAGAGAAACGGAGAGTTGTTTTCGCCTGGGAATTAGATATTTCAAGGCGATCGATAACTCAAACATAGATCTCTTTGACCTGGGCAGTAGGGTGTAAACTTTTCGCTATCAACTCATCAGGAAGGCGTTACCCGATTTAGAGTATGAATTTCTTCTCTGTGGTTTCCCGTCTCTGTGTTAAAACTAGATCATCTTATTCTAAAAGATGCAATTTTACCCCAGAGAACAAATTCATAGATTCCAAGACTCTTGCTACCGACAAAAACTCTTTATTTTGCTTCTTTGAAGATCACGTGTTTTTTGAGCTTTTTATCGTATTTTTTTAGCTCGATTCTTCCTGTGACAGTGCGTTTGTTTTTTGTCGTCCAGTAACATTCCGTGCTTTCCGTGCTTTTCATTTTAATTTTTTCGCGTGCGCCCTTTGCCATGGAATAACCTCATTTTTTCAATATTGTGGTCATTTTAGTGAATTTCTTATTAAGAGACAAGAAGTGATTTTTTAAATAATTAGTTTACAAATTAAATGAAATGTTATTAGATAAAGAAAGATATGTGAATACCTCGTCGAGGATGATATGAAGAAATTATGGCTTCCCCTTTTTTTATCTCCCGTTTTGATTTTTTCCGCTTATTCAGTTACTGAATATGACGAAGACGCTGATTTTGGTTATTCAAGTGAAGAGATGGATGAGGAATTTGATTCTTACTATTCTCGAAGAGATCACTCACCGAGAAGCTCTGCAAGAGGTCGAAGGTATTTTGTCTATGAAGATGATTTTGAAGAAGATGCTATCGTTTATGAAAATGAGGAGTATGAGGAAGAGGAGATGATAGCTGAACCTAGACCGGCACCCCGAGAAAGGTCTTCAAGCTCTTCAATGAAAGAAAGGCGCAAACGGCGCTCCTCTGAAATAGCAGCTCCGACATTTGAGCGTAAGCACTCTGCGGTTGCTCGGAAACGCTCCGTTGAGAGAAAGGGACCGGTGCAAAGAAGCCAAGAATCCTCCCGCTCTAAAATTCAAGAGTCTCGTCAAAATCCCAATCGGCCTAAAGTTACGCAAAGACAAGAGGAGAGTCCAAAGGTGGGTCATCTAGAGGCTGAGACTCAGCCAGAAGAGAGCAGAGCTCAGAAAAATGAGCGGACGGCTAAGCAATACCGAGCTCAGAGGACCTATCGGAATCCTGCCCCTAAAGCAAAATCTCATCATTCGGGAAAGCGGCCTGTTTCAGACTAAATACCTAGGGGAATTCTGGTTATTGGCTCAAGTTCCAAGCTATCCCCTTCTCCTTCCCTTTTGTAGCAATGAAAACCAAGGCCAGCTATCATGGCAGCGTTATCAAGGGTCATGGCTTTGGCTGGGTAAAATACAGGGTAAGGGCAATCAAGCTCACCGAAGAGCTCTCTTAGCCGCAGATTATTGCTTACCCCACCCCCGCAGTAGATGGCTTTGCAATCAAAGCTTTTAGCTGCGTCGATTGCCTTGGTAACAACATCCGTTAAGGCGGTCTCCTGGAAGGAAGCAGCAACATCTGCTTTTTCTTTTTCAGAGATAATTAAAGGGGCACTTTTAGATGGGTTTTGTCCTTTGACCTTATAGAGCACATTTGTTTTTAGCCCGGAAAAAGAAAAGTCTAAGGGGGAGTTTTTAATCCGACCAGCTCGAAAGGGGAAACGGGAGGGGTCGCCCTGTTTTGCTAGCGCTTCAATCTCAGGTCCTCCGGGATAGGGGAGGCCAAGGAGTGCTGCAACCTTATCAAAGGCCTCACCAATGGCATCGTCTTGCGTTGTTCCTAGCATCTCATATTTGCCAAGCTCATCGATTTTAACGATGAATGTATGTCCTCCGGAAACGACAAGACCCAAGGCTGGAAGGGGAGGGTTTTCAAGGGGCATCATCGCAGCATAGAGATGTGCCTCAACGTGGTTAACCCCGATGAAGGGGATGTTCCAGGCTAAAGAGAGGGACTTTGCCGTATTGAGGCCGATGAGCAATGCGCCGATGAGCCCTGGTCCCTTTGCAGCTGCGATTAAGTCGATCTGAGAGGGTGAGATAGCGGCCTCGGTAAGGGCTTGCTTGATGACGGGTATGAGAGCATCGATATGCCGCCTGCAGGCAAGTTCTGGAAAAACTCCGCCAAAGGGGTTGTGTAGTTCGGTTTGAGAGAGGATTATATTGGATAGCACCTCACGGCCATCTTTCACTATGGCGCAGGCGGACTCATCGCAGGTGCTTTCAATACCGAGTACAATCATAAATTTTCAAAAATCTTTTGTTGTCAGATCGAAAATTATCTCACCTTGTTGCTTTGTCGTAAATGTAATAAATAGGGTCTCTTTGACTCGACTTTAGCCATTGGAGGGGGGCGCTTTTCCCAGATATACCGGTGCTACTTCAAACGTGCTTGTAATTTCTGTTTTAACGGCCCCCTTTTCCCTTCCCCCAAACAGGGCCTTATTACTTCGAATAATGTCCCTGTTTGGGGGAAGGAAAAATGGTCGCGTTAAAACAGAAATTACAGGTACGTTTGAAGTAGCACCGGTATATACCCAAACTTGTTACCGGGGCTAGCCCCGGTAACAAGTTTGGGTATAATAAGGAGAGCTCTATGGCCCACCCCTGGATTTTTTGGACAGGTTTTCATCTTCTCATTGCTCTTTTGATCGCAGTGGATATGCGTGTGTTTCAGCGCAAAGACCGTGTGACCAACTTCAAAAAGTGTTTAACCCTTACCTTCTTTTGGATTGGTATCGCTCTCTTGTTCAATCTATTTATTTATTTCTATTTTGGATCTGAGAGAGCTCTGCAATTTTTTACAGGCTATCTCATTGAAAAATCTTTGAGCGTGGATAACCTCTTTATATTTTTACTGATCTTTTCCCATTTTCACACTCCTGTGCTCTACCAGCGGAGGGTTCTTGTTTGGGGGATTGTTGGTGCGCTTGTATTTCGCATCACCTTAATCTTGGCAGGGGTTGCCCTCATCGAACAATTTCACTGGATGTTTTATATCTTTGGGGTATTTCTTTTATATTCAGGAACCCAACTGATGCTGCAAAAACAGCGCCCCTTTTCTCAAGGCTTTGCTTATGGGATGTTAAATCGGCTACTGCCTGTTGCTCAGGGTAGGGAGAACGGGAAGTTTTTTGTAAAAAGTTCTGGCAGGTGGAAGGTGACTTCTCTGTTTTTGGTTTTGCTGCTGATCGAGTGCTCAGATATCGTTTTTGCTCTAGATTCGATCCCTGCAATTTTTGCAATCACAACTGACCCTTTTATTATTTACACCTCAAACGTTTTTGCGATATTGGGATTGAGGTCTCTTTACTTTTTGCTCTCCTCATCTCTTAATAAGCTCAAATATCTAAAATTTGGGCTGGCTGCGATTGTCCTCTTTGTCGGCATTAAAATGTTGATCTCATCAATTCTGCCGATCTCCTTGAGTGTTTCTCTTGTGGTAATTACGATTATCCTTGCTGTGACCATTGTGGTCTCGATGAAGCTAGCCAAGCAGAGGTAATCTCGACTTTGCAACTTTTTCTGGCCCCTCTTGCAGAGAGAGCCCTTCAGCTGTAATTTAAATTCACAGGAAGGCGTTTTCAAGCCGATCCTGTGAATTTAAATTACAGCTGAGGGGCTCTCTCAAGCGAGATGGGCTCAGAGAAAGTTGGAAAGTCGAGATAATCTCACTTTTTCTCTTCTTTCTTAGCGATCAAATCCTCTGCAGCATCCTGATCGGCAATCCATAGAGCGGGGTGGGCAGGGGTGCCTACTTTCTGGATGGGGTATTGCTCAAATTGATCACTCGATAGGAGAACTTTAGCAAGGGTGGCTTTTTTGGAGGCTCCCAGAACATAGATGGCAGTATGATTTGCTGCGTTGATGCAATCGTAGGTCAACGTCATTCTCCAGACCTTTTTATTGGGGATGTAATTGGCAATCACAAGTCTATTTTGGCGCCTAAGCCCCTCGGTATGAGGAAAGAGGGAGGCTGTGTGGCCATCTTCTCCCATTCCCAACATGACAAGGTCAAAATTGCGCCCCTGCAGTGTCGCTGCAATTTCCTGTTCATAGGAGTCTGCATTTTTCTCAATATGATCTTCAGCTCTCATCCGATGGATCTGCTCTTTAGGGATCCCTTTAAGCATCCCCGTATGCACTGCCATGTGATAGTTGCTCTCTGGATCATCAGGGGAAACGGCGCGCTCATCGCTCCAAAAAATGTGGATTTTATTCCACTCAACCATTGGGGAATAGGTGGCTGAAGCTAGGTGCTCGAAGATGGCCTTTGGAGTGGAGCCTCCTGAGAGGGCGACAAAAAATGCTCCATGATCTTGAATGGCCCGTTTGGATAGTGCAATGAAATGTTCAACACAATAGATCACCGTGATTCCATAGTCGCCCGGGACGATGATCTCTCTGCGATCACTTAAGGATCTGCTTTTTAGTTTTTCTATGAGCATCAGGATTATAAACCATCCATTTTTTTCATGAGGTTGAGAACTTTGAGGAAATGCTCCGAGGTCCCCCGATGACAGATTTCTTTGACAAGAGAGTGGCCCGATTCTGCTTTCGTAAAGATGTAGTGGGAGGGCAGGGAGCATTCACTTTTTGTTGAATGCACGTAAGTGATTTGGTTCAGGATCTCCTGCTCCCGCTTGAATAAGAAGTGTTCCCCATTTGTTGTAAACACCTCTACTGACAGAACCAGGCCTGGGGGAAGCTTAGAGAGTTGCGATGTAGAAAGGACAATTTCTACAGGACCTGTTGCACTCTTATAGGAAAACAGAACGGTATTGTTTTCTTTACGCAGGTTTAAAAATTGCCATCCCAGCTGACAGGCAAGCCATCCTTGAAGATAAACCGATTGGATTTGGGTGTGGGAAAAGAAGGGAGTTTCTTGGGAGTTATAGCAGATGACGATTTTTTGAGAGCGTTGAATCTGTTCCAGGTTGTCTTTAGAGTTAAAAGCAATCGATAGCATTTCACGCCAGCTTTCAATCCTGGCCCAGTTGAGGTCAGCGATATCGCAATGGGCTCTGTCATGATGCTCAAGAAGGCTGGATGCAAACTTGGCCAGGTTGCCTGTCGTCTCGGAATCGACGATCAACCGGTTTGCCAACCGTTCCAATTGAGTGCAGAGAGGATCTTTTTGACAGGGGTCCTCGCCCCAGACAAGGTAGACGGGTAGATCAGTAAGGATATGAGGAAGGACGACAAAGGGAACTCTTTCATGGCAAGATCCGCTAGCCTGGATTTCGATATAATCGCAGGCCACATCAAATTCCCCTTTGCTCGACGATAGGATCGAGACCTGAGTTTTGAGAAAGTCTTCTTTAGCATCTTTGTCGATGGTGATAAAAATCACTCGCGAAGGAAATTTTTCCACTACTGTTTGAGCAATTTTTTGAATATAGGTAGAGCGGGGATTTTTTTGGGTGAAGAAGATAAGATTGAAAAGGGAAGCCCTTGCAATGTTTTTTGTCTCTAAAGACTCCCAAATCCGATCCAACTCGTTCTGGATATCAGCAGGGGATACAGGATGTGAACTGATTGTCATCTAAATAAGTCTCCATTTGCGTTTGTCGCGCTCTAACATCTCATCAGCGCTTTTAGGTCCCCATGTTCCTGATTGATAATTGGGAAAATCCGTTTTTTTATTGGTCAGCCAATAATTAATCAGAGGAGTGAGAAGGCGCCAAGAATTGAAAACTTCATCTTGCCTAGCAAATAATGTGTTATCGCCTAGAATGCAGTCCTGGATCAACCTCTCATAAGCCTCAGGGGGGCTCATTCCAAAATAAGATCCGTAGCGAAAATCCATCTTTACCGGCTGGATCGGGCTAGAGGGCCCCGGAACCTTGCAATTGATCTTAAGTCCAGTCCCTTCGTTAGGCTGGATGCGCAGAGAGAGAACGTTTGGTTCATTGCGTTTATTCTGTTGTTGGAAAAGAACACCTGGTGGGTCTTTGAAAACAACTGCGATCTCTGTGGCGCGTTTAGGAAGCCGTTTTCCTCCCCGCAAATAGAAAGGAACCCCCGACCAGCGCCAGTTGTCGATGAAGAGGCGCAAGGCTGCATAGGTTTCGACATTGGATTCAGGAGAGACATTTTTTTCTTGCCTATAGCCCACAGCCGGCTCTCCATTGATGTAACCTGGGGCATATTGCCCCCGGATGCAAGAGTGTTCAAAGTCGGCATCTTGAAAAGGGCGGATCGCCTGGAGTACTTTGACTTTTTCATCGTGAATCGAATCGGCTGCCAGACTAACTGGGGGTTCCATGGCAACAAGGGAGAGCAGCTGCATCATGTGATTTTGCACGATGTCTCTGAGCATCCCAGCCTCTTCCCAGAACGCCCCTCGAGTTCCGATCCCAATATCTTCTGCAACCGTAATCTGAACATGATCGATGTAGCGGTTATTCCACACAGATTCAAAAAGGGCGTTAGCAAACCGGAAAACCAAAATGTTCTGCACAGTCTCTTTACCTAAGTAATGATCGATCCTGTAGATCTGCTCCTCTTTTAGGAAGCGCAACAGCTCTTTCTGCAGAGCTTTTGCAGAATCTAGATCATGGCCAAATGGTTTTTCGATGATGATCCTCGACCACTTATCTTGCGTCTTATTGGCATCATAAATCAGCTCAGTTTTCTGCATCTTCTCGCAGATTAAGGGAAAAAAGCTGGGTTGTGTAGAAAGGTAAAACACCCTGTTGCCCTTCGTTCCAAGCTTCCCATCGAGCTCTGTGAGAAGGTTCTTTAGCCTTTGGTACCCTTCCTCTTCATGAAATTCCGAGCGATGGTAGTAGAGATTTTCCTCAAAATTCTTCCAAAGAGCCTCATCAAGCGGCTTAACTCTCGAGAAGCTGCTGACAGCCTGTTTCATCTCGGCTCTAAACTGCTCGTTTGTCTTTTCCCGCCTTGCAAATCCCACACAGGCAAATTGAGTCGGCAGCTGCCCCTCTCGTGCCAAATTGTAGATCGCAGGGATAAGCTTGCGCGCTGTGAGATCGCCGGTTGCTCCATAAATAACCAGGATACAGGGTTCGATGAAGCGGCTGGAAACCCCCGGTTCTTCCAGGGGATGAGATGAGGTGTCTGGCATATAGAAATGGTTTCCTTGATTTGTATTTGGAGGGAATTGCAAAACTCCATTCGGGCCCAAACGCGCACTTTTGACGCTGATTTAGTTTTTCGCATGACCCCTAAGGCCCAATAGGTTATGTGGTCCCGCGAAAAACTAAATCAGCGTCAAAATCATCACGTTTTAGCCGCGAAGCAAGTTTTGCAATTCCCTCTTTATACCCCTATCAAACACCACATGACTTTTTGCTGCCAGCGGAATTTTTTGTGTCAGGCGAAGATTTCGTCTGCGTTTGCATCTGCCGGGACTTTAGCCATTGGAGCGGGGCGCTTTTCCCAGATAGCATCCCCCATGCAGGGAGAATTTTGTAATGGTGGCATATTCAAGCCTACCATTACAAAATTCCCGCTGCCTGCGGGCGCTATCTAGAAAAATCGCTCCGCTCCAATGGCTAAAGTCCAGTCTGCGGAAAAGGCCTGCGGTATAATTAGATTTTTTTAAGCAGAAGAAGTTGTATTTAAAAATTTAATCCATCAGTGGTCGGCTTCCCGTTATGAGGAAGGGACCGTTGATCAACATCTTGTAAGAGAATCCAGGTAGTTCTGCAGAATGGAAACAGCGGAGAGGGCATCGCTAAGTTGCGCCCTCTTTTTGCGGGAGACATCCATCCCAAGGAGCATTTTTTCAACGCCCGATGAGGTGAGCCGCTCATCCCAAAAAACAACGGGCAGCGCCAAGGTCTCCTCTAGAACTTTAGCAAAAGCCCTTACCAGGATCGCCATGTCCCCCTCTTTTCCGTTAAGCATTAAGGGGAGGCCGATTACGATCTTATCAATCCCTTTATAACCGGACAATCTCTTGGCTATTAATTGTGCCGTTTCAACATTATTCCTCGCTGCTCTGACCGTTTCTAGGGGTTGGGCAATGATTCTCCTTTCATCGGAGATGGCAAGGCCGATCCTCACTGTTCCAAAGTCCACTGCGGCAATCCGTCCCAAATAATTATCCTCTGCTTCTTTGTTGAGCGATCATTGCAGCGACAAAGTCTCTAAAGAGGGGATGGGGGTCGGTGGGCTTGGATTTGAATTCGGGGTGGAATTGAACGCCGAGCATCCAGGGGTGGTCTTTAACCTCTGCAATTTCACAAAGATGTCCATCTTCTAAAATCCCGGAAAGGGTCAGCCCATTTTGCTCGCAGCTATCTTTGTATAAGTTATTGAACTCATACCGGTGGCGATGTCTCTCAGAGATCCGATTTGTGCCGTAGGCTTTTGCCGCTTTGGAGCCGGGCAGAACCTGGCAGGTGAATGCGCCCAGGCGCATCGTGCCGCCGAGATGATCAACCCCTTTCTGTTCGCTAAGAAGGGAAATCACAGGATGGGAGGTGTGGGGGTCTACCTCTGTTGTGTTTGCGTCGTTAAGTCCTAAGACATGTCTTGCGAACTCAACGCAGAGAACTTGCATTCCAAGACAGAGTCCAAAATAGGGGATCTTGTTCTCTCGGCAATATTTGGCCGTCATGATCTTGCCCATCCAACCTCTTTCTCCAAAGCCCCCGGGAACCAGATAGCCATCGCATCCCCCAATGGTTTTTTCGACATCGCCCTTATCCAATGCTTTATCCGACTCGAAGCGGCGGATTTCAATTTCGACCTGATTTGCTAACGCGGCGTGGTGGAGAGCTTCAAAGACAGATTTATAGGCATCTTGATGTTGAAGATATTTTCCGACGATCCCCACGGTCACTTTCCCCTTGGGGTTGTGCAAGTGATGGAGAACTTTTTCCCATTTGCTAAGGTCTGCCTTATGAGAGGGGAGACCCAACATCTGGCAGATCTTTTGATCTAAGAGTTGTTTATTCAAGTTGATGGGCACCTCGTAAATGGAGGTGGCGACATCAGCGACATCGATCACGCTTTCTTTGGGTACACTGCAGAAAAGGGAGATTTTGTCTTTGATCTCCTCATCGAGGCTATCTTCACAACGGCAAAGGATGATATCGGGGATGATCCCAATTTCGCGCAAGATTTGAACCGAATGCTGGGTCGGCTTGGTCTTTACCTCGCCTGCTGCTTTAAGATAGGGGACGTAGGTGAGGTGGATATTGATGCAGTCTTTACCTCTTTCATAGCGAAACTGTCGAATTGCCTCTAAAAAGGGGAGAGATTCGATGTCTCCTACGGTTCCCCCAATTTCCACAAGAACGACATCGGGATCTGAGTGTTGTTTAGAACAGGCTAGGATTCTCTGTTTGATTTCATCGGTGACATGCGGGATCACCTGGACTGTTTTTCCTAAATAATCGCCTCTGCGCTCTTTTTTGATGACAGCCTCATAGATTTGACCTGATGTGGCATTCGATAAACGGGAAATGGGAGCGTTGGTGTAGCGGTAATAGTGCCCTAAATCCAGATCGGTTTCAGCGCCGTCATCGGTCACATAGACCTCCCCGTGCTGAAATGGATTCATCGTCCCTGGATCCACATTGAGGTAAGGGTCGAGCTTGAGCATGGCTATTTTTAAGCCCCGAGATTCTAAAAGCATGGCAATCGAGGCCGATGTCAATCCTTTCCCAAGAGAGGAGACAACGCCACCGCTGATAAAAATATACTTTGTCTGATGCATAAATGCTGCCTATTTGAAAGAGCCGACTATAACATATGAGCCATTTTTCTTGCTTTCTTATTTGAATTTATTTAAAACTTAAAAAAGTTGCGTGTATAGAGAAGAGAGGATTGACTGAATGTCTGTTTTAGAAGCCAGTAAATCTAGAGTTGTCCCTGTTAGTGTTTTTCAAATTTTTTCCATTGGAATCGGCCCTTCTAGCTCCCATACAGTGGGCCCCATGCGCGCTGCCCGCCTTTTTGCAAATGAATTGGAATCTGATGGACATCTTCCCTTTGTCGCAAAGTTAACCATGGAACTTTTTGGATCTCTTGCAATGACAGGCAAGGGTCATGCTACCGATATCGCAGTACTCCTTGGAATGGAAGGGGAGTCCCCCGATAAGATCGATCCTAATTGTGTAGCGGAGAAGATGGAGCGGATTGAAAGGGAAGCTACATTGAATGTTCTTGGGAAACATCCCATTGCTTTTGTGGTCGATGAGCACCTTCTCTTCCATAAAGGCAAGCGGTTTACTTTTCATTCCAATGCGATGCGCTTTAGGGCCTTTGATGCAAGAGGGGATCTTTTGCATTCTGATATTTACTACTCTGTCGGCGGTGGATTTGTCGTCCCTCAAGATGAGGCGCTTGAGCCTGTGTTAATGAGGTCCTCAGAAGAATCGGTCCCTTTTCCTTTTCAAACCTGTGAGGAGCTGATGCGCCATTGCCGTCAGAATCACCTAACAGTTGCGGAACTTGTGATGGAAAATGAGAAGGTCTGGAGAAGTGAAGAGCAGATTAAGCAGGGGATTTTACATATTTGGCAGGTTATGAAAGACTGTGTCGCGCGTGGGATTGCCGAAGAGGGGATTTTGCCGGGCGGTCTTAATGTCAGAAGACGGGCAAAAGATATGTACACTACTCTGACCAAAGAGGGGAGTGAACTTAAAGACCCTTCAGAGATTTTTGATTGGGTTAGTTTGTTTGCTCTGGCTGTTAATGAAGAAAATGCAGCCGGTGGAAGGGTTGTTACGGCGCCCACAAATGGTGCTGCCGGGATCATTCCTGCGGTTTTGCATTATTATGAGAAATTCATCCCTTCCTTCAGCCAAGAGGGGGTTGTGACGTTTTTCCTAACTGCTGCGGCAATCGGGATCCTTTATAAAGAAGGCGCCTCTCTTTCTGCTGCTGAAATGGGATGTCAGGGAGAGGTTGGAGTGGCCACTTCAATGGCGGCAGGGGCACTGACTGCAGCCCTTGGAGGGTCTAATGAACAGATTGAGAATGCAGCTGAAATTGGGATGGAACATAATCTTGGATTGACATGCGACCCCGTTGGGGGCCTTGTGCAAATCCCTTGCATCGAAAGAAATACGATGGGGGCCATTAAGGCAATCAATGCGATGCGCCTTGCAATGCACAATGATGGCAAGTATCGGGTCACTTTGGATCAGGTGATTGCTGCGATGCGCCATACAGGGGAAGATATGCAATCTAAGTATAAAGAGACCTCTGAGGGGGGATTGGCCCTCTATGTCCCTGTCAATTTACCCGAGTGTTGATGTGGAAAGTATTCATGCTCTTCAAAAGGCAAGGCAGGCTTATCTGCCTAAGATCCCCCACCTCTTAAGAGATCCTTTTGCCCTCCACCTTGTCTCAAGCGATGAAAAATGTTCGGTGGATGAAAAAATCAAAGGTTTTTTCCCCTTAACTTGTGGCCAACCTCTCCTCAAAGGAAAAAAAGGGGAGAGGCGGGAGACCAAACCTCTCCAAATCGGGGTTGTGCTCTCTGGCGGACAAGCTGCCGGCGGACATAATGTGATCGTCGGGATTTACGATAGTCTCAAACTCCTCCATCCTAACTCCAGACTTTTTGGTTTTCTAGATGGCCCAGGAGGGATTGTAGCAGGACGGAGCCGCGAGCTTGACCTTACCTATTTGGATTCCTACCGCAATCAGGGGGGATTTGATATGATTGGAGCTGGCAGGGATAAAATTGAAACAGAAGAGCAGCTAAACGCCTCTCTTGCTACCGTGCAAACAATGAAACTTGACGGGCTTGTGATTATTGGCGGAGATGACTCCAATACTAATGCTGCCATTTTAACGGAGTATTTTAAAAAAAGGGGGTGCGCAACAAAGGTCATTGGGGTTCCTAAGACAATTGATGGGGATTTGAAAAATTCTTTTGTCGCTACTTCTTTTGGTTTTGACACAGCCTGTAAGGTCTATTCTGAAATCATAGGCAATATTGCGCGCGATGCAGCCTCTGCAAAGAAGTATTACCATTTCATTAGGTTGATGGGGCGATCTGCATCCCATGTTGCCCTCGAATGTGCATTGGCAACGCACCCTAACCTGGTGTTTATTGGAGAGGAGATCGCATTTAAAAAGAGAGAGCTTTCCCACATTGTAGAAGAAATTGCAGAGCTCATTTGCAAACGCTCCCAAATCGGAAAGCACTATGGCGTTATCCTCATCCCTGAGGGGTTGATCGAGTTCATTCCTGAGATTGCCTCTTTAATTAAAGAATTGAATCACATCCTTGCAAAAGATCCTTACCTAGATGTAAAATCGGCTCATGAGAAGTTAAGCTCCAACTCTCAAAAGAGCTTCTCCTCATTGCCAGAGCTGATCCAGCAACAGCTCCTCTTAAATCGCGATTCTCATGGCAACGTTCAAGTTTCTTTCATTGAAACTCAGCGTCTTTTGATGGAGCTTGTCGAAGCGGAGATTGGCAATCGAATAAAAAAGGGGATTTGCAGCCCAAAATTTGCCCCCATCCATCATTTTTTAGGTTACGAGGGTAGGGCGGGCTATCCTTCTAATTTTGATTGCAATTACTGTTATGCCTTAGGGTTAACGGCAACTCAGCTCATCAGCCATGGAGCAACTGGTTATATGGCTTGCATCTCTGACTTAACCAAATCTCCGCAAGAATGGGGTGTGGGTGGTGTCCCCTTGACAGCTTTAATGTATCTAGAAGTGCGAAAAGGGAAAGAAAAACCGGTTATCCAAAAAGCTTTCGTCGATTTGAATGGACGCCCCTTTGCAGAGCTGGAACGACGGCGCAAACAATGGGAGCTCCAGGATGAATATTGCAATCCCGGCCCCATCCAATTTTTTGGCGATCCCTCTTTGACAGAGCAGGTGCCGCTAACTCTCCTTTTAGAAACTTGAAATTTTAAGAAAAACATGTATCCTCTTAAAACTTCTTTAGAAGATGTTCCTTCATCCCAAGGAAAGCCATCCAACCCGTTTGCTAAAACGACAACCAGCCGTTATTCATTGGGTGAACCGATTACTGGATCTAATATTTCCCCAAGGGAAATAGACTCTCAACTAGTCATTGCGCCTGTCAAGATCTTCACAAAGACAAGTTTGTCACCTTTGCGACAAAACGGAGCTTTTACTGATTTAGAGCAGAAGGTTCGGAGTGGAACTTCGATAATTAGCATCAAGAAAAAAGGCACTTTAGAAGACTTCAAGAATGCTCAGTATAACAATTTAGGAAATGGTTTTGTAGGTCGGCGCTCCATATCCGAAAGAAAGCTACGCGCGCCCTCTCCTCGTAAAGAAGGTGAATCATTGATCACTCAAAACCCCATTTGTGTTCTCAAAATCCAGGAGAAAAATATTTCAGAGCCTGAGTTTTTTACCACAGAACCTGATCCTTCCAACTTCAAAGAAAAATCATTTATAAATAAACCCGTGTCGCCTAAGCGATCACCTAAGTTAAGTGAAAAACCTGTTATAAGCATTAACCCTTTATTTCTGTTAAATCATCCTTCCAATGAAGGTATTTTATTAACCCAAAATAATATTAATAATTTTAAAAAGTCGATATTTGCAATATTTTTTAATGAAAAAAAATCGGCTAAAAAATTATTTAGTCTCATTCGAGATTATTCAAAAGAAGAAAATAGAAAAGTTTTTATTGATTTAATTTGTGATATTTATATAAAAACTTTGAAAACAAAAAAAATCGATAGACTGCATAGAGTCATCGCTTTAACCATTACAAAACATGGAAATGAGAAATTTTTCTGTGATTTAGTAAATAATGGGAGAATAGAGATTAATGAGTTTGCAAAAAATATGGCAATAGAATTTAAAAAAGACAGCAATATCTCTTTTTCGTTTCTTTCAATATTAGCGCGTGTGACAGATTATGAACTTAATTTTCAAAGCCCTCAAACTTTGTTTAGGGAGCGGAATTTTTCTTCAGCACTGTGTAGAGAATATGCAATCATTGTATGGGGAGATGAGCTAAAAAAATTTTGTGATGGACTTTCCAATAAATTAGAAAAAATTGGCCCCCTTAAGCTTTGTCTTAATCCTCAATTAATCCAAGAACACCTTGTTAAGGAGGATCCCTCATTTAAGACCTTGAGTTCTGAGATGTGCCAAAAACAGATCCAAAGTCATCTTCAGTCAAATGTGGAGTCCTTTAAGGAATTCACACAGAGCATAGTATCTGAAATTTTTAATATGAAAATTTCCACTGAAATAAAGATCATGTTGTCTTGGAGGAGATCTCAGATCATCGAGTTCTTAAGCAAGAGCCAAAACAATGAAAATTCGAAAGAGCGGTCACGAACATATATTTCTGAAGTTCTTATTTTACGCATATTAAATCCTCAGATTATCTCTCTTTCCGAGTCGAATCATCAAAACCCTATCATTCGCAATATTGTGGTTAAGCTCTCCAAAATTATCCAAGCTCTTGGCAATCAAACACCTTGCAATGATGAAGGTGAGATTATTATTGATCAGGCATTCAAAGATCTTTATGATTGCTCGATAGAAGGTTTCTGTAATTTTATCGATCAATGTTCTTCTAACAATAGCGACAAAGAAAATAAATAGATGCTTTGGCTGTTTTTTAAAGTGAAATGGTTTTCGATCAGAGAAGCAATGCAAATCCGCCGTTGCTTCCCTGCATTTATCCCCTACGAAAAAGCTTTTAGGAGAGCTTACCGATTTCATAACCCTTTTCGCATATGCAAAGCGTTTTTGCGCCAGAAAGGAGCGATAGAAATTGATGCCTATGGGGAAACCCCTTTACCCGTATTTGCCCAGATCGCCCGCGAGTGTGCATTATCACCCCACGACACTCTATTCGAGTTGGGTTGTGGACGAGGCAGGGGGGCGTTTTTTCTAAGCCACCTCCTGGGATGCAAAGTAATCGGTATCGATTGGGTTCCCTTTTTTATCCAAACAGCAAAAAGGATCGCCGATTCCATCATGCCCACACTGTCCGTTTCTTTCCGTTGTGAAAAGATGGATTCTGTCGATTTTTCAAATGCCTCTGTGATCTATCTTTATGGAACCTGCCTTCCAGATCAGGAGATTTTACACTTAATTGCTGGGTTTAGATCCGCATCAGCTAAAATTATCACAGTTAGTTACCCTCTAAGTGACTACAGTTCTGAATTTTGTACCCTTAAGCAATTCACTGCTTTATTCCCGTGGGGAGAAACTGAGATCTATTTAAATCAAAAAACAAAAAATATTTTATCGCTTCAATTAGCTTAGCGGCAGTTGTTTTAGCTAATATCAGCCGATTGCTGCTATTTATTAATTAATTTTCAAATGTTATATTAAAAATAGAGGGAGGGAGAAATCCTTATTCCTCTGACTGGACTTTAGCCATTGGAGCGGAGCGATTTTTCTAGATAGCGCGTGCAGGCAGCGGGAATTTTGTAATGGTAGGCTTTGAATATGCCACCATTACAAAATTCCCGCTGGGTGTGGGATGCTATGTAGAAAAATCGCTCCGCTCCAATCGGTAAAGTCCAGTCTGACTGGACTTTACCGATTGGAGCGGAGCGATTTTTCTAGATAGCGCGTGCAGGCAGCGGGAATTTTGTAATGGTAGGCTTGAATATGCCACCATTACAAAATTCCCCCTGCGTGTGGGATGCTATGTAGGAAAAGCGCCCCGCTCCAATCGGTAAAGTCCAGTCTGATGAGGTTCTAGGACCGAAGATTTATCACATAAGAGATCGAAAGATCCTCTTATGTCAGCAAAAAGAGAGTTTGTCCTTAAAGAAGATTGTGCCTACCTCTGCGGACGGTCATTTGAATCGCCCAGGCATGATTTAGCTTAAGGAATTCTCAGGGTATCATGCCCTCTCAGAGAGGACCAAGACGGTAGGCCTTGTTTCATTAACAGCTTATTGTCCACTAGCTTGAGAAAACAAACTTTCTTGACCCTCCTCCTACATATTTCTTGCGAAGGCAAGAAAATGATCAACGGGAGGGGGTTTTTTTATTTCCCATTCTTAAGTTTCTTAAAATACTCCATTCTTTTTACCATCTCCCGCTCAAATCCATATTCTTTAGGGTGATAGAAGTCTTGTCTTCCCAGCTCTTGGGGGAAATAATCCTGCCCAGAAAAAGCAAGAGGGGTGTCGTGATCATATTGATACCCCTTGCCATAGCCCATCTCTTTCATAAGAGGAGTGGGTGCATTGAGAATTGTTTTAGGAGGAGGAAGGTGGGAGGATTTTTGGGCAGCCTCGCGCGCTTGCCCAAAGGCTGTGTAGATTGCGTTGCTTTTTGGGCAAAGCGCAAGGTAAACAACCGCCTGTGCTAGAGCCAGTTCCCCTTCAGGAGCTCCAAGCTGATCAAATGCCCTCCAGGCGTTTAGAGCAATTGTAAGGGCTTGGGGGTCAGCAAGGCCGATATCTTCTGAGGCCATCCGGACAAGCCGTCTGGCCAGAAATTGGGGGTCCTCTCCCCCTTCTAACATCCTTGCAAGCCAATAAAGGGCAGCATTGGGATCAGATCCTCGGACAGATTTGTGCAATGCCGAAATTAAATTAAAATGTCCCTCTGCGTGTTTGTCATAGAGGGGATTTCGTCTTTGGACAATTTCTTGCAGCCTCATTTCATCGATGATCTCACCCTGCATTGAGCCATGCACGATATTCTCGATCATATTCAACAGATGGCGGGCATCCCCTTGGGCAAAGGCTTTGAGCGAAACCCTTGCACCCTCTGTCAAATTCAAAGGGTGGATTTTACTCTCAAATCTTAAGAGAATCTGATCCAGTTCCTGGATTTCTAGAGGTTTAACAGGTAGAACCCGCATGCGCGAGAGAAGGGCGTCATTTAAGGCAAAGGATGGATTCTCTGTCGTAGCGCCGATGAGGATGAGTGTTCCTTTTTCCAAATAGGGGAGGAAGATATCTTGCTGTGCCTTGTTAAACCGATGGATTTCATCGACAAAGAGAATGAGCTGGCCGTTAAGTAGGGGCTTATCTTCAATCTCGCTAATGATTTTCTTTAAATCTGCCGAGCCGCTAAAGATTGCGCTCAATGTGATGAAACGGCCGTGGAATGCTTTTGCATAAAGGCGTGCCAAAGTGGTCTTACCACAGCCCGGGGGGCCCCAGAGCAAGATCGAAAGGGGTTTGCCATTCTTTACAATTGTGGAAACAAAGCCCATCTCTCCTAAAAGGTGATCTTGTCCAACGATCTCTTCAAGAGAGGTGGGGCGTAGTTTTTCTGCAAGGGGTATATTCATCCCCCAAGGATGGCAGGGTTGCCCTATTCCCTCAACATTATTTCTGATCGTCTGTCACTTTGACCTTCATGACCCAGTGAGGTTTGCGATGCGCATGGATAAAGAGGGGAACAATGCACATGATCACAAGCCCAACTCCCAGTATCAGCGCATACAAGGTTGGATTGCCCACTTTTAAAGTAGTAGGAGGAACAAAACAGAGGGCAATTGCAAAACAAGAGGAGAGGATTCCCATGCAGCTAAAGAGCCAGATCCCTTTGGTTTTAAAAGGGACTCGGTAAGCTCTTGGAACATGGGGTTTGGAGTAGCGCAGCTTGATTGCAGCGATGAACATCAGGATGTACATCACCAAATAGCTTTGGGCGCTAAGTGCAGTGAGCATCCAAAATCCGCTGCTGATTTGCGGCATATAAAGAAATATTAGGGAAGAGACAGACATTAAAATCGCCTGCATCATCAGCAGGCGAGTCGGCACATCGTGTTTATTGACTTTTTGGAATATGGGAGGGAGGTTGCCATGCATTGCGGTTGCATACAGTCCTTTGACAGGGCCAATGATCCAGGAGTTGACCTCAGCAATTGCTCCGATGACCAGCAAGAAAGCCATCAGAGGAAGGATCCAGGTGAGTTGATAATACTCAAAAAACACTCTAAAAGCTTCTATCAAACCAGCCACAAGACTAATTTGCTCTTTGGGGATCACAACAGCAATGGCAAGGGAGCCGAGCATGAATAGAGTGAAGGTGATGACTGCCCCAAGGATGATCGCGCGAGGGTAGTTTTTCTGCGGATTTTTTACATCGCTCGCATAGGCAGCCGAGACCTCAAGCCCAGCAAATGCAAGGAATAACCCTGTTAAAAAAACCAAGTTGCCGACATTTGTGAATGAAGGGATTGCAGCATCCCAACTTAAAGGGGTTTGTGCTGTATGACCACCCGCTAGCCAGCTAATTCCTAAGAAAATGATAAAAAGGCCCGGGAGGATCGTTCCCACGATCACTCCAATGGTACTGAACCAGCCCGAGGTCTTGATCCCCAAGTAATTAAGTAAGGTCATCCCCCAAAAGCCCACCAGGATCACAGAAAAGACAAAAAATTGATTCTCGGCAAGAGCGGGTGAAATCAAATAAGCCATGGTAACAGCAACAAATGACATAATGACCGGATACCAGGCGACGTTGTGAACCCATTGCATCCAAATTGCTGTGAACCCCCAGCGGTCTCCCAGTGCCTCTCTGACCCAGATATAGATCCCGCCAGCTTTTGGCCACCCAGTAGCCAGCTCCGCAGAAATTAAAGCGCAGGGGATTAGAAAAAATAGGGCCACAATGAAGAAAAAAAAGATAGCGCTCAAGCCAAACTCAGCAACAAGAGGCAAATTGCGCAGGCTTGCCATGATCGAAACGTTTAGCATGGCAAGAACAAAAATGCTCAATACCCGTCTTGGTTTGTGCGTTGCAACTTCCATCCCTTACGCCTTTGTTAGTATATAATGGGGGTATACCGGTTCTACTTCAAACGTACCTGTCATTTCTGTTTTAACGGCCCCCTTTTCCCTTCCTACTTCGAATAATGTCCCTGTTTGGGGGAAGGAAAAATGGTCGCGTTAAAACAGAAATTACAGGTGCGTTTGAAGTAGCGCCGGTATAGATGGGCAGAGGCAAAAAAGAAGCTGTCTCTGCTTTGCATATTTTCAAGATCTTCATTCGACTTTAATCGAGTAAAATCGGGTTGCATTGCCTTGACGCACCAGAAGAAGAATCCGTTTGTTCTCAGGCTGGCCGAGGGCCTCATTGAACTCATCGACATTGGTGATCTTTTTGTGATTGACTGCTTGGATGAGGAATCCAGGTCTAAGTCCTGCCATCGCAGCTGCAGAGCCAGGCTTGATCTTACTGATCACAACACCTTCTTCCCGCTGGGTATAGCCGAGTTGCTTGGCGATATCAGGGGTAAGATTGTCGATCTCCATTCCTAATTTTTGGATGATACTTCCGCCAGTTGCAGATGAGTTGTTCGATGTACCAAGGGTAATGGGAATGGAGAGGATTTGACCTTTGCGATTGACCTTAAGGATAACATTTGCGCCGGGGGCCATCAGTGAAACTTCGTTGCGGAAACTTTGGATCGACTTGACCGGTTGTTTGTTGTATTCGAGGATGATATCACCCTGTTTTAAGCCTGCTTTATCCGCAGGGGAGTCTTTAACGACCTCAGAAATGAGAGCACCTTCTGGCTTGGGGAGGTTGAAGGCATCGGCGATGTCTTTATCAACAGGTTGCAGCGAAACGCCTAGGAATCCGCGGGTGACAGAGCCTTTGTCGATGATTTGGATCATGATATTTTTAGCCATATCGCTTGGAATTGCAAAGCCAATTCCCATATAGCCGCCACTCCGGGATACGATCGCCGTATTGATTCCCACAACTTCCCCTTTGAGGTTAAGCAATGGACCACCTGAGTTGCCTGGGTTGATCGCAGCATCTGTTTGGATAAAATCTTCAAAGTCGGTAATTTTCAAATTTTGCCTTCCCTTGGCACTCACAACGCCCACTGTGACAGAGGCTTCGAGCTGAAAGGGGCTGCCAATGGCAATCACCCATTCCCCAATGTCGATTTCTTCAGAATCGCCCATATTCAAGAAGGGGAAGTTCTTGCCCTCAATTTTAATGATCGCCACATCTGTTTGTGGGTCTGCCCCAATGAGGGTTGCATCGATTTCTCTGCCATCATTGAGCACGGCTGTGATTTTATCAGCGCCTTTGACCACGTGCGCATTAGTCATGATGTAGCCATCTGCGCTCACGAAAAAACCAGAACCTTGGCTCAGCTGCGGCTGGGGTTTTTGCGGTTGGCCTCGATAGGGCATGCCAAAGAAGCGGTTGAAAAAGTCATCGCCATTGAAGTCGTAGGGGTTTTGAAAGCCTTGCGGATAGCCATTTTCATCTTGGTCTGGAGAGTTGCTCTGTATTTTGATGAAAACAACGGCAGGGATCGCTTTTTTTGCCACAGCGGTGAAGGCCTTGGATGTCTGCTCTGGGGAACAGATGCACTCTTGCTGGGAACTTGCTTCAGCAAAAGAAGGGGAATAGGGTAGAACGGCAGCGCAGCTAGCGGCGATGAGGGAACAAGAAATTGAGGCAAGGTATGACATGTTTTACTCCTTATTATTGAAGGAGCTGCACATTGGCTGCAGCTCCCTGTGACGATGAAGTCATAGTTATAAACTAGATCGGGTCTAAATTGCAAACTCGACTCATCCATATTTTCAAAAAACACTAAGAAATGGGCTGTGACAAACGCTCGTTCGTAGCATTTTTCACAGCGTTTTTTGGCACCCATTTTGTTGGGCATTTTGTCTCATGTTTCCAGGCTATATTTGAGACAGAAATGCGTTGGAACAATTTAATGATGACAGGCGCGAGGAACGAGCGTTTGTCACACCCAACTAAGGACTATCTGTTTGTGCACTTGGGGTCTACTTTTACGGATTAATTATCTGTTTCAATGATAATATTTATTTTTATTACAAAGTATTATCTTTAATTATTGCATCTTTAATTAAATGAGACTTTAATTTATTATTAATTAAAAAAATAGGATTGTAAAATTAATGTATTTTTTAATCACTAACCAGGAGAACAATGAATACTTTAAATATTGGAAATAATGAAGTATGTCCAACTCGGCATAATTCAGACCGTCAGCAGGTGCCTTTTCTCGCCTTGCCCAAACCGGTAATAGGGGAGATCATCAAGCGATTATCCAATCAGGAAATTGGGAAGAGCGCTCTTGTATGTAAAAAATTTTCTGAAGTTTGTAAAAAAGAGCCGTTTTGGCAATCTGTTTTTCATTTTCGCAATCCCCAAACCAACCCGTCAATAACTACCGAGTATCTTGCTTTTTTAAAAAGCACTTATCGGGATTTAGTAAAAAACTCTGAAATTTTCGTTCCCAATGTGAAAAATAAAAAATTTAACTATCAATCCTATGATCTTGAAGAGAATTCCAAACAGCAATGGCTTTTTGCCAAAAACCGCTACTATAAACATGATGCCGATGGGATACAGGTCTTCGATCCGATTTTAGGGAAAGATTTTATGCTAGCTCCCGAATCTACTGCTAAGGAGTCATTGAAATGGGCAACTGATGACCGGGTTTTGACAGTCTCCTCTGATTCTAATGGGAAGGCGTATAAGCTTTGGAATACGGAAACAAGAAAATGCATAGTGGAAGATAATTATTTTGATAAAAATAATAAAGAAATTTTTAAAGATGAGAATTATTTTGTCACCTGGACCGAAAACGGCGATGTTAAGATTTGGAATTTACAATCTGGAAAAAATGTTGTGCTCCAACACAAATTCTGTTTTGAAAAAAAATCAGTAATGAATCTGGCTAATGCAAAAAAATTAATTGGTTTTGAGGGGAACTATTGCTGGATGCGCACTGAAAACAATGGTGTTGTCATTTGCAATATGAAAACACTCAACGAAATTGCCATTGGAAATGGGGTCTCTACTCAAGACTGGCTTGGCATAAAAGACAGTAGCCTATATCAACGTTCAGGTGAGAGTATGAAGGCCTGGGATGCAGAAACAGGAGAATGTTTCTTCGAATTGAAACCGAATCCAGCTCGCTTTGAAATCTGGGACCCAAGAAAAAAATCGTGTGTTTGTCAATTAGACCATGGAGAAGCTGTAACGGAGCACAAAATCTATGGAAATCGTGTGATGACAGTCTCTAATAACTTCACAAAGATTTGGGATCTTGAAACAGGGTACCTCCTGCATACACTCGCTCAGACAATGCATGTTATGGACACTAAACGGAAAGTGGTTGGAAAATTACTTTTGGCAGGAGAATCCTCTGGTAAGCTCAACATCTGGAATATGGAAACAGGGCAGCTTTGGCGCTCTTTTCAAGTTTCTGAACAGGATGAATGGTTTAATCGATGGTTTGAAATGAACGGAAATTTTCTTTTTGTAGCTAACGAATCAATTGGAACAGATGTCCAAATTTATGATCTTGATTCAAATTGCTTGCTCCATAATCTTAACATTAACGAGATGGGAGCAAAAGAATACTCCATCCATGGAAATTGTCTGATTGTAAAATCGTTAGATTGGCAAGGTGACGATCCAATCCCATTTTTTATAGAGATCTTCGATTTCAAAAACACAGGCTCATCTACTAACTAATCTTTTCAAATCGCAAATATAGGAAGTGCTTTATCTCTAGTAGAGAGTAGAGCATTTTCCTTTTCTAGTAGCTCTTTACCGGCAAGGGAGACGATGACCCCTTCTTCTATTTTGGGAAGGAGCTCTGTTTCTACTGCGCGCTTGAGATCTTGCACAGTGAGGGCAAGGAGCCTTTCCCTAAACTGCTGGCGGATCTCTGCTGTTTTGCCATCCCGCAGCCAGCAGTAGGCCGTAAGTGCGCGGTTTCCAGGTGAGATGGGAGTGTCGAAACCCTGAATGATTCCCAATTTTGCCTCCACTAAATCTTCTTCTGTAAAATGTCCGGCAGCGATCTCTTCAATAGCTAGGTGAAACGCTGCAAGCGAGGAGGAAATATGGGGATCGCGATAGGAGTGGAAATTGAAATGCCCAAGGGTTGAATTATAGGTGGCACCGCAGCCATAGGCCCCGCCTTGTTCTCGGATCTTCCGGTGCAAAATCTTGTTATCAAAAAGCACTGCTGCAACAGTGAGTGCTGGAGCATAGGGGTGTAGATACGAAATTGTTTTAAATGCCTCTGATGTAAATGCGACCTGCGAGGAGATGATTCTAGCTTGAGATAAGATGGGCTCAACAGGGTGGTCGATATTCCATGGAGTGAAACAGGGGGAAGGTTCCATTGCGCAGAGGCCAAAGAAATCTTGGGTTTGCAACTCCTCCAGCATCTCTTTAGAACAGCTCAGGATAAGTTGTGGATGATGGAATGTAAAGAGCTGCTCTTTTAAAGAGAGAAGTTTATCAATGAGTTTAGGTATATTTTTGGTGAGATCTTTAGAAAGGCTCTCAATTGTCTTGTAGTAGCGCAGCCCATACCAGGATTCAGCAATGTAGGATGCAGAAGAAAAGCCGCTTAAGGAAAGTTGAGTGGCATAGCGCAGCGCCTGCCGGTTCAGGCGATGAAGTTGGGCATCCCTGAGTTGTTTCACAAGCTCTTCAATCCGTTTTTTCTCATCAAATCGGGGTCTTTCAAGGGTGTCGCGCATCAGGGAAAATAATTTGTCCATCTTGCGATGAAGAACTTTTCCTCGCAAGTTAAGCGATGGCCTTCCCGTTTTAGGATCACTGGTCTGAATGTGGAGCGCTAACGAGGCGCCGATCCCGCCTGTATGTGCGTGGATATACTCGAGGTTTTGGGCGTAGCTCCGCTCTCCGCTGCCAATTTCTGACAAGAAAGTCGTTAAGAGGTGCACATAGGGGAGATCTTCATCTGCAATAGAGGGCAGATCAAAGACAAGATCTGCATACAGAATATGGTTAGTGAAGCAATCGTGGTGGTAGATGTCGAGATTTTTGTGGTTGTAGTGTTTTAAAGGAAACTGCCTCACTAAGGGGGTAACATCTTCTAGTGTCACCTTGGGTAAGCAGTCTAACGATTGGCACTCTGTTTGTTTTTGATAAGCAGCAAGTTCTCCGGTTTGTTTAAGAATCTTTGCAACCTGTTTCTCACTGAGAGAAGATTGGATTTTCTTTAGCTTTTGTTTCTCGTCGTCAATCTCTTCGGAGGAAAGAGCAAGGTCGGGGTTCATCACTAGCCGCACACAGTGGGGATTGTCTAGCAAATACTTCTTGATCAAAGAGGTAAGGTAACCGGGATTTTTAACCTTGGAGAGGAGCCCTTCAAATAGAGAGTGGATCATCAAAGAATTTTCAGGATCACTTCCGTGCTGTTTTGCAAGCGCTGAGCGCATAAAAAGAGTGAGGCCAAAAGGAGCATGGTCCCCTGTGATTTCTAGCCTAGAGAATTCTAATTGATGGATAGCGGCATCGATCATGTCCTCGGGGATCCCTTGTGCAACGATGTCGGAGAGTGCTTTTTTCAGCGTTTTTTCAATCTCATCGACATTGTTTGGATCACATCCCTTGCAGACGATGGCATACGGAACCTCGCTCATTTCAGCGTCCATGTAAGCCTCTGCATGGATGCACAGGCCAGATTCCATCAGAGCAGCTTTGAGCAGGGAAGCATCGGTTTCCATCAATACACAGTCCAGAACACTTAAGGCAAGGACTTCCTCTTGATCTAGCAGAGGAGCTGTGAGATAGGCAAATGCTACAATCGAGCGGGAAGAGAGTTCATCGCTTTCACTGACAGGGTAGCGCATCTCTTTATGGATGGGGGCAGTGAATCGCTTTTGTCTTTGAATGGGAGCAATCGGAGAGAGTTTGGGTACATTTTTAAGCGCTTTTTCAGCAATGAAATCCAGGTGTTTCTTTAAAGGAAAGTTACCGTAAAAGAAAAAGAGGCAGCGGCTGGGATGGTAGTAGGTTTCATGAAAAGACACCAGTTCTGCATAGGTAAGTTCGGGGATGACTTTGGGGTCGCCCCCTGAGTTGTTGGCATAAGGTAAATCGGGAACAAGTTCTGCCATCAAAGCATGCCACAGACGGGAATCTGCAGAGCCTAGGCTCCCTTTCATTTCATTGAAGACAATCCCTTTGTATTCCAGGGGTGTTTTAGGATCTTTGGGGTCGGTAAATTCAAGTCGATGCCCCTCTTGTAAAAAGCTCATCCGCTTGAGTTCCGGATGGAAAACGGCATCGATATAAACATCCATTAAATTATAGAGGTCCTTCTCATTCTGGGAGGCCGCCGGATAGCAGGTGAAATCAGAGCCAGTAAGCGCGTTCATGAATGTGTTTAAACTGCGGCGACTCATCGAAAAAAAGGGATCCTTGATGGGAAATTTGCGCGATCCGCAAAGAACGGTATGCTCGAGGATGTGGGCAACCCCATTGGAGCTAGACGGATAGGTTTTAAATGAGAGGCAGAAGAGATTTTCTGGGTCGTCGTTGCCAATATGCATCACCGCAGCCCCGCTGGGTAGATGCTGCAGCTCCCGAAGAACGCAGTTGAGCTCGACAATAGGGAGGCACTTGGTAACGACAAAATCCCCATAGCGCTCGCCTGGGGCTTTCAAAAATTGGGGTTCGATCAACATCTTCTTTTGCTCTGTTAATTTGTAAGGGGCAATTTACCACGTAAGGCAAGCTTTGAAAAGCAAAATCTTCTGCAAAATAATGCTGGCCAAAATTAGACAAAATGATTTAGCGTCTTCCCCTTATCTTCTTTTCGAACCAAAATTATTAATAGACGGAGTGAACTATGAATCTTTTTGTATCGCAATTGTCAACTCAGGTAGCTATACAGCAAAATCATCTATGCGCTCAGAAAGAGCAGATGAATAAAGAGTTAAATGCAGTAGATAGTCAGGGCAGCGCTGCATTGCAAAAGTTACAAACTCAATATAACCAATCCATCAATGCGGCAAATGCAAATATCAATCAGTTAAAGAAAGCAAATGATGAGGTTTTTGCAGAGATAAAAAAAAGACTTCTTTTCTCCAAGCAACTCAATGAGGTCTATGTTAAAATTGAAGGGGCAATACAAGAAGAGACTGCTCGCTATGGGAAGTTGAACGACTGTATGGCAAAATTTAGCGAAAATTTAAAAAACAGCCAGTCTGATATCGTCAAGCTGGAAAATCTATGGAACCAGATCGACACAGATCTACAAAATCTCAAAAAGACTAAAACTACTCTGGAATCCCAGATTGAATCTTCCTTAGTAAAGCAAAAAAAGACGCAAGAGGAAATCATCAAGGTGAGTGGGGAGATCGATAAACTGCGAAATGCCATTTATTGCTCTAATGACGAACAAATCAGAACAATCGCAGAACAAAGCAGCCAGATCTTTCAGATGTCTGCGCTATTTGAATCTCTATTTTTAACTGAAGAAACAGAAGACAATTAAAAAATCAAAAATGTAAAGGAGTAGATGATGTACGGAATACCACAGCACCAGCTTAACAACGCAGCTAAAATGCAACAGATGACGCAACAAAATCTCGACAGGCAGTTCGAGAGGTTTCAGATGCAGCACCAAATGGCGGTACAACAGCACATGCAAATGACCGCCATGAATGGTTTGCAGGCTCAATCAAGTCAGATCGCTAAAGAGATGAAGCAAAAATCACAAAATATTGCTGCTAAATACAATAGCACATTGCAGGGGATGGAAAATCAGTACAATCAGAATGTAAGCAATATCAATGCAAATCTTGTTTCTCTAGTAAATACAAATAAAGATTTAGTGGGGAAAGCGAACACAATTGGGGACGAGTGTACAAAGCTTGGGGTTCAATGCAAAAACCTGGAAACCCAATATAAGGCGCAGGCAGAGAAAAACGAAAACTTATACAAAGCTGTCCACAAACTCGCTTCAGATATAGACGCAAGTAACAAAAAATTAGTTACTGTAGCTGAGAAGTGTGAGTCGGGTAGTCAAGAGGTCGACAAATTGAGTAGAGCTGTAGGAGGTTTGTCTTTACAACTTCACTTTGTCTCGGCACAGGAAAAACTGATGAATGAAGGGTTAGAAAAAGCACATGCGCAAATGGCAAGCTTGAAAAAAATCCTTGAGATGTCGAAAGAAGGAAAAGCTAAAATGATTGAGGAGAACAAGGTGGAAATTGAGAAACTCAGCGACCACTTCAACAATCTATTTTCTCAGCTAGGGATTAACGACGAAGATTATTCCAACCAGAAGTAAGCTCAATGCACTCCTCAAAAGACTGCACGGTAGGCGGCTATAAGCAAGAGTTCTTAACGCAAGCGGCTAACTTGGCTAAACAGCAGCAAGTGCCTCCTAATGATGAGATTTATAGCGATGGCACCTCTTCTTCTAGCCCTAGCGTAATTCCAGTTGTCTACGCAGTCTTAAACACACTAAAAACGATGCAAGAGCGTTGCAAGACGGCAAGTTTGCCCGATTGCACCCCTGCCGGCTACTACAATTTTGTCTTAGGGGAAGTCAATCCCAAAGACAAGGTTATCGAGTTAGTGGTGAAGGAGTTCATAGGAAATACAGTGGCCTCAGTAGCTGGGTGTGTTGCTATCGGGATCCCTGCGGGTCTTGGTGGAGCTTTGGCAACACCTTTTGCTCCTCAGGTTGGAGGGTCTTTGAGTGGTATTCAAGGATGCAAAACGGGGCTGGTTGTCGGCCCCGTCATTTATAACGGGTACCAAGTGCATCTGTCGATTGCTGAAAATATCCATTCAGCAATCGATGAATCGAACAAGCAACACACCGATATCATTAAACCCCCTCCCAAGGCAGTAGAAGCAGCCAGTACTGCTGAGGGAAGAATTCAGGGAATTGCTGACCTCATTGATCAGGTGGGGAAAGCTTTGATGAGGCATAGTAACAGTTGTTCTGTTGAGCAGCAAAACAGATCGTCTCCTCCACAGGGGATCACTTTTGGCCTCGATAAAGAACCCCTTGTAGAGGCTTTCGATTGGAATGACCCCTCAGAATCTCGCGAGGCAAAGGAGGATCGTATTGGTCCTATTGCAGATTTTCTATTTGCCGCCCTAGATCCCATGGCAGCTCTTTCTAAATCCACCAGAAAGGTGGCCAAAGCCGTCTGCAATATCCATCCCGCTTTGGGGGATTTTTGTGAAACCCTTGAGGTGCACTTGCTCAAAGGTTTGACCAATCAGCGGGGCCGAGCCCTTGTCTTAACAGCAAGCTCAGATTACAATGGTGCCCTTAGCAATGAAATACTCTTAAGCTCATCGGAGGGCATGAAACATTCCTTTCATGATATTCAGACGTTAAAAACCCTCGAGCGTTTCTATGATGTGACCTACAAAAAAGTTTCCGATCTCAACAGTTTTTGCCAAGCGATCGATCAAGAAGCAGCCCAGAATGGCAAGCCCGATGTTCTCCTGGTGCGCGCACATGGTGAGCCGTTAAGCATGGCCCTAGATGAAAACCGGTTTTTAATTGTTGGAGATCACCTGCCTGTACGCTCTTGTTTGCACAACTTATCTCCTCATGCAACGATCATTCTTCATAGTTGCTCGACGGGAGAGGGTAGAGAACAGTATGACAATATGGCTAACTATTTTGCCAGAAACTCCCCCGAGGGGGTACGTATTTTTGCCTCGACAATCCCTCACAATAAGCTCACGATCCTAAAGAGCAATCCACTTGAGGTGCGGTTTGAAAATACCTATAGGAAACAAACTGATATCACCTACAAAATCGATGAAAACAATAAGGCAGAGGCCCTGAAAGTAGACCAGCCCTACAACCTCCCTTTTCACCATGACGATAGTTTTTTTTGGGAATACGGAACGCATGGCAGCTCTAGAGAATCTTCCAGTTTACAAAAGAAGAATTATGCCCCGCTTGTTTCCCACTTATTGCCACCAGAAGAAAAGCCTACCACCTCTCTTTCTGCATTCAGAGACAACATACGACTCCAATGGTTAAAGGGGCAAGTGGCTAAAGAATCCAGTTCCAACCAAGAAAAAAAAGAGGAAGAAAGCAAAAAAGTGAATCCTCTTCCCTCTCCCACTCTCCAGCTTGCCCCCTTGATCTCTCATCCAAAACAGTCGACAATCGGGATTGCAGCAAATGTAACAGAGGGATCCAATGTGGGCATCACTGCGCCTGCCTCTAATCTTAAACAAACATCTGTTGCCGTTTCCACGCAGTTATCAACAGGACAGTCCGTAGGGGTGCAGTTCACTCCAAATCAGCCTAAGGCAACTTTATTAACCACCCAGTTTGTAAGTAAAGGAGCCGATTTGGGGCTGGAGGTCCCAGCATCGCAGCCTGCGAGAACCAGGATCAATATTCAACTCAAATTCGGTGATTACAATAGAGTGGGTGCTAAAATATCGCCTCGCAAACCGCTTAAATCTGAATTTTCAGCACAAATGGTTGTCCCCATTTATAACATTCCTTTTGTTGTGGGAGTCCATACACAATTGGGACATCCTGAAAACATCAAACTGAAAGTGGGGTTCCCCCTTTATGGTGTTAACAAATTAACGCGTATGGTGGGAATATCATTGCCCTCAACCGTTCCTTTGCTCTCAGTATCGAGGCAATCCATTTGTAAAACCGCTAACAAAATAGCAAAATTTCTTGGACTCAAGAAGCAAAAGAGAAGAGTTGAAGAGGAAATCATCTATGTCCCTTCCTACTACATCAATTCTGCCCTTATCCAGGAAATGGAAAGTTCGATCAATCAATTGCGGTTAAGTTATATCGAATTATTTAAAATTCTACGTGAAGAAAACATGGGTTCTTTGCAGCAGATTTACTTTGCTCAGATGGAAAGTAATGCGAAGCTCTCCGAGTGTATACATGCTCTTGAAAATCAGGTCCAGTTGAGCTTGGACAACCGTCTAACAGAGCAGGTGAGCCGATTGGATCAAGCAAGTATCAAATTGGGGGATTCCATTTCTGAATTGCAATCCCAGGTCAGCCACCATGATGAAGTTTCCTCTTCAAGCAAGAATGCTCATGAAGAATTTGCTAAGGGTGCATCCGATTTAAAAGAGATGATACAGGACACAATTAATATCGATAAGCATTTGGATGTGGAGTTTGCAAAAGGAACTAAAACCTTGGAAAATTGCCTTGTTAAGTTGAAAGGCGCTCTCCCTCTCCTAAAGAAAAAGCTCCAGAACAAATAATAGATTTGACATAAGGTTGCTTCAAAGTTTCCGCGATGCTGGCGCAATCAATTAATTTTTATTATTGTATGCTATCTCATTTTATTTTAGACTAAGACTAGTCAGACTAGTTTTAGGTGAATATGTCAAAGGTGAGAAAAAAACGTACCCGCTTTAAAAAAACGGATAGGGTATGGCAATTACAAGAAGCAAAGGCGCGATTTTCTGAGCTTGTCACAGAAGTAGAACGGGATGGTTATCAGACAATTACGAAAAATGGTCATCCTGTCGCTGTGATCATCTCTAAAAAGGAATTTGAAAAAATGCAATCGTCCGGAAATTCTCTATTGGACTTTTTTCGGCAATCCCCTTTTCCTGAACTCGACTTAGATATTAAACGTAATAAAGACATTGGAAGAGATATCGAACTATGAGTTACTTGTTAGATACATGTATTCTTTCCAAATTGAGAAAAATTAAGTCCTGTCCTAACGAAAAATTAGAATCTTGGATTGGAAAACATTTAGAATCCGCCTATTTTATTAGTACGCTGACAATTGGAGAAATACAAAAAGGGATATCAAAATTAGACAATCGCGAAAGTAGACAGAGAATGGCACTGGAAGATTGGCTGATTGGGGAGTTGATCCCTCGTTTTGAAGGCCGCATACTAACCATCGATAGGCAAACAGCATCAATATGGGGAGAGCTATGCGGGAAGGCTCAAATCAAAGGAGCCCTTTTCCCGGTTGTCGATTCTCTTTTGGCAGCTACGGCTGTGCAACATAACTTGATTCTGGTTACCGAAAACATCAGAGACTTTGCTCGTACGGGGGCTAGGGTATTTAATCCTCTTGAGTGAAAAAATTTATTCCTATGGGATCAACAATTATTCAAAAGTTACTCCCATTATACCGAGGGAATTGCAAAACTCCATTCGTCGGTCAGTTAGATCTGATTTTATCTCGCTTCCCCCTGCAAGCCAAACTTAGTCCAAACTCCAGATTACCGCCTAGGAATATACTAAATAACTGTATATTAGCGATTTATGATTTTTATGTACAAAATCACCCCTATATTCTATGCATATTATCACGTAAATAACCCCCTGGTTTCATACATATGCAACGTTTATTCAAAAACACTTCTTAAATGGAAGGACAGTAAGGGGGGCCAGACAATTAGGAAAAACCTTTATCATAGAAGCTTTCGGAAGAGAAGAATTTAAAAACTGTGTCAATATCAACTTTGAATTTTCCTCCCTCTACAAGGACTGTTTTGAGAGATTTGAGCCAAAATCTATCTTGAGCCAGATAGAGCTTTTAGCCAGACAAAAAATTATTCCTGGAGAAACGTTGCTCTTTCTAGATGAGATCCAACAATGCCCAAGGGCACTTCAGTCTTTGCGCTACTTTAAAGAACAGATACCTGAGTTACATCTTATAGCTGCGGGCTCACTCTTGGAATTTGCCATATTTGAACTGCTCAAGCTAGCAGGGCTTTTGCATCCAATTAATTCAACAACAGTTGAAGGCCTTCCCTTGGTTACAACCGAGAAACAACATATACCGGTGCTACCTCAAACGTACCTGTAATTTCTGTTTTAACGGCCCCCTTTTCCCTTCCCCCAAACAGGGCCTTATTACCCAGGTTATTAGGGGGGGGCAGCTTTTGTCAGATTCTTGAACTACTTAGATTAGAGTAATGTTTATTATTTTATTAAATCAGTATTTAAATAAAAATATTTAATTATAATTTTATAGTTGAAATTAAATCGAGTTTTTAATATCATTAGTAAATGGGTTAACATGACAGCAATTAACGAGGGTCGATGCCCTGGCCACTGTCGCAGATAGAGCCCAGAAAAACTTGCAAAGTTGAGTTTAAACGATCTTAAAATGATCAATAGAAGGTATTTATTATGAATCTCTTTGTATCGCAATTGTCGACTCGGCTGCTATACAGCAAAATCATCTATGCACTGAGGAAGGGCAGATGAATAGACAGTTAAATGCAGTAGAAAGTCAGGACACCGCTGCCTTGCAAAAGTTACAAGCTCAACATAACCAATCCATTAATACGGCAAATGCAAATATCAATGAGTTAAAAAAGGCAACTGATGAAATTTTTGCACAAATAAAGAAAAGGCTTCTTTTCTCCAAGAAACTCAAGGAGACCTATATTAAAATGGAAGGTAGACTAGAAGAAGAGGCTGCTCGCTACACGAAGTTGAGCGACTGTTTTGAAAAATTTAGCCAAGGTTTAGAAAACAGCAAATCTGACGTCCTCACGATGGAAAATCTATATAATAAGGTCGACACATATCTACAAGATCTTAAAAACACTAAAATTACTCTGGAGTCCCAGGTTGAATCATCCTTAGTAAAGCAAAAAAGGAGCCAAGAGGAAATGATGGGGGTGAATGAAAAGATTGATCAACTGCTAAATGCGATTTATTTCTCTAATGATGAACAAAACAAATTAATCATAAAACAAACCAGCCTGATCCTTAACATGTCTGCACGCTGTCAACCTCTATTTTGTATCGTGCCCCCATCGGACAAAAAAAGAGAGGCAAGAGAAAATCATGAATTTATTGATCCTTATTGATTCTAATGATGAAAAAATCAAAGTAATCGCAGAACAAAGCAGCCAGATCTCTGTGCTCTTTAGCTCTCTATTTTTCATAGAAGATAGAGGAAATTGCAAAACTTAGTTTCGCGGCCCAAATATGATGATTTTGATGTGCATTGAGGTTTGCGATTTCCTCGATAATTAAAAAATCAAAGATATCACAAGGAGTAGATGATGTACGGAATATCTAAGAACACAGCTAATATGCAACTGATGGAACAAAACCTCGATACGCGGTTCCAGGAGTCTGACATACCCAACGAAATCGCGGTAAAAAAGGGTACCCAACTAATGGAGAATATGCGGTACCAAATCGCACTACAATACCTTATGCGAAAGACCGCTATGGACGATTTGCAGGGTGAATTAAGTGAGGTTGCTAAAGAACAGATCGAGCAAAAAGTAGGCACTATTACTGCTGAATACAATAGGGCGTCAGAGGAGTTGGAAAATCAGTATAATCAGAATGTAAGCAATTCAACTCTTGTTTCTCTATTGAGTACAAATAAAGATTTCATGGGGCAGGCTAAGACAATTGAGAAGGAGTGTGCAAACCTTCAGGTTCAATGCGAAAACCTGGCAACCCAATGTAAGATCCAGGCAGAGAAAAACGAAAACTTACACAAAGCTGTCTCCAAACTGGCTTCAGATATAGATCAAAGCCACAAAACATTGATTGCTGTAGCTGAGAAGTGTATTTCACGTAGGGAAGAGGTCCGCAATTTGAGTAGAGATGTAGAGGAGTTGTCCTTACGACTTGGTCGCGTCTTGAAGGAAGAAAAACTGATGAATGAAGGGGTGGAAAAAGCAAGGAAGTACTTGACAAGCCTGGAAAAACTCCTTCATATGTCGGAAAAAGAAAAAGCTAAAGTTATAGAGGGGCAAGCAGTGAGAATTAAAAAGCTGGGCGATCAGTTGGCTTTTGCAAACGACATAAACACAGTTTTGGATGACCCTTTTCTGCCTCAGAAAAGCGAACAGTTGGACCTTTTCATCCAGAAGCAAATCGCAGGGGAAGTCACCCCCCCTGACATAGTGGACGCCGTCACTCATCAGATGGATGAAGCCAACCCGTTCAATGTTCTATTTTCTGTGCTAGGCATTAACGACCAAGATGATTCCAACCAGAAGTAACACTAAACAACTGCTGGCTTCCACAAAAACACTTAAATAGAGATCGCTGACGATCCACTAGTTTACCACAATGAGAGCATGTTTGACTGGTATAAGCCGGATTGATATATACCGGCGCTACTTCAAACGTACCCGTAATTTCTGTATTTGCAAGTTAAAAATTTAACAGTGCAGCAGCCCTTCCTCCCGGCCCTTTAGGGCCGGGTTTCCGCGCTGTCGATAGGATGAAAAGACATCACCCCCTCCCGACTTTATCGGGAGAGGGTGTTTCCCGCTCTAATGTGAAAGATTCCCACGCCCTTACTTACTGGAGTTTGGACTAAATTTGGCCTCCAGATGACGGCTGCGACTTCATCAGATCTAACTTCCTCTTCATCAATAGCTAGCGCTATTGACTTCGTCGGTCAGTTAGATCTGATTTTGTCTCGCTCGTCCCTGCAGGCCAAATTTAGTCCAAACTCCAGTTACTTACCAAGTCAGTGCAGAGGAAGACTGATACTCAGTGACTCGGGTTTCGAAGAAGTTTTTCTCTTTCCCAAGGTCGATGGTTTCACTCATCCAGGGGAAGGGGTTTTTGGAGCGGTAGATCGCCTTGAGGCCGATCCGCTCTAACCTGCGGTCGGCAATGTACTCCACGTACTCGCGGAACATAGGGGAGGTGAGGCCGAGGATCCCCCGGGGAAGGCAGTCTTTGGCGTAATTGATCTCGAGCTCAACAGCTTGTTTGATCTTATCGATGATATTGGCTTGGAATTGAGGGCTCCAGAGATCTGGGTTTTCTTCCTTGATCCCGTTGATGAGATCGATGCCGAAATTGAGGTGGATCGTTTCATCGCGCAGGATGTACTGGAACTGCTCGCCGATCCCTGTCATTTTATTCTGCCGATGGAATGAGAGGATCATCACAAAGCCACTGTAGAAGAAGATCCCTTCCATGATGATGTAATAGCCGATGAGATTCTCAAGGAATTTTTGGGCATTCTCTGGAGTGTTTGTTTGGAAGGTGGGTTTGAGAATGTCGGTGGTGAGGTCCATTTCAAACTTATCTTTCTCATGGATTGTGTTGATCTCATTGTACATGTTAAATACTTCCCCTTGGTCTAGGTTAAGCGATTCAACGATGTAGAGGAAAGTGTGGGTATGGATCGCTTCTTCAAACGATTGGCGCAGCAGATACTGGCGCACTTCTGGATTAGTGACATGCTTGAAGATGGCAAGGACGATATTGTTGCCCACCAAGCTCTCAGCTGTGCTGAAAAAACCTAAGTTGCGCATAATGACGCGCCTTTCATCCTCGCTAAGGAGATTAGATTTCCATAACTCGATATCTTTGGCCATCGGGACCTCTGTGGGCATCCAATGGTTGGCGCAGCCGTTGAGGTAGTGCTCCCATGCCCATTTGTATTTGAGCGGCATGAGTTGATTGACATCGACCTGATTGCAGTTGATGAGTTTTTTTTGACTGACATTCACTCTTTTAGCGGCGCCTGCAGTGTCTACGATTGTTCCGTTAGCATGGGGTTCATCAAAATTTAACATAAGATCCTCTTTTTTTTATTTTTTTATTGGCAGCTTTCACACCCTTCTTCAAGGCTGCAGACGATCGGTTTATCTACTTTTGCTTGTGTTTCCTCACGGTCGAGTTGGATATTGCTAGAGGCGGATTTGTTCTTCATCCAGCGCGGCTGAAGTCCTCGTTTATTGACATCGGTTGTCGATTTTTCAATGGTCGTAGCGCTTAAAGTGCGACAGTAATAAGTGGTTTTGAGTCCTTTTTTCCAGGCAAATAGATACATCTGATGCAGTTTTTTACCGCTGGGCTCTGCTAAGTAGAGGTTGAAGGAGATCCCCATGTCGACCCATTTCTGGCGGCGGCTTGTGCACTCGATTGTCCATTCAGGTTCAATCTCAAATGCGGTGAGGAAAACTTGTTTCACTTCCTCAGGGATCCGCTCAATCTCTGTGATGGAGCCGTCGAAGTATTTGAGGTCATCGAGCATTTGCTGATCCCAGATCCCTAATTTTTTGAGCGCTTTCACTAGATAAGTATTGGGGATTGTAAACTCTCCGGAAAGGTTGGATTTTACAAAGAGGTGTTTGTACATCGGTTCGATCGACTGGGTGCTGCCGATGATATTGGAGATGGTGGCAGTGGGCGCAATTGCCATCGTGTTGCTATTGCGCATCCCATATTTTTTGACCGATTCTCGTACCGGCTTCCAATCCTTGGACATTGTGGTATCCATCTCGAGATCCCCGCCTCTTTCTTGTTCCAGAAGGGCAATGGTATCGATGGGAAGATATCCCCGATCCCATTTTGAGCCTTTATAAGACTCGTAGGTGCCCCTATCTTTAGCAAGTTCGCTTGAGGCTAAAATGGCATAGTAGGAGATCATTTCCATACAGGTGTCGGCAAACTTAACGGCTTCATGGCTTGCATAGCTGATATTCATGATGTAGAGCGCATCTTGAAATCCCATCAGTCCTAATCCGATAGGGCGGTGGCGCGCGTTTGCATTTTTCGCTTCGATTGTCGGATAGAAGTTGATGTCGATGACGTTATCGAGCATGCGCACGGCAGTGCGGATGGTGGTTGCGAGTTTCTTCTCATCAAGTCCCTTTTCTGTCGTGTGCTCTGCCAGATTGATCGAGCCTAAATTACAGACGGCTGTTTCCTCTGCGGAGGTGTTAAGCAGGATCTCTGTGCAGAGATTTGAGCTGTGGACGACCCCTTTGTGGTCTTGAGGGGAGCGGATATTGGAGGGGTCTTTAAAGGTGATCCAAGGGTGGCCCGTCTCAAAGAGCATGCTGAGCATTTTACGCCATAGCTGGAGCGCTTCAACCCGTTTGAAGAGTTTAATTTCCCCCTCATCTGCCATTTTTTCGTATTCTTGGTACCGCTTTTCAAAGGCCGCCCCATAGAGGTCGTGAAGGTCGGGCACATCGCTTGGGCTAAAGAGGGTCCAATTTCCTGCTGCATTCACCCGTTTCATGAAGAGATCGGGGATCCAGTTGGCTGTGTTCATATCGTGTGTGCGTCTGCGTTCATCGCCTGTATTTTTCCGCAGTTCTAAGAAATCTTCGATGTCTAGGTGCCATGTTTCTAGGTAGGCGCACATCGCTCCTTTGCGTTTTCCCCCGTTATGTGCAAGGGCTGTCGTTGTCATATAGGACTCATCATCCTCAACCTTAAGGTCGAAGACAAAGGGCTCCATGTTTGCAGCAACCACTTCTTTGACTCTTGTAAAGATGTACTTGCCAATGGTGATCCAGTTGTATTTGGCAATCGGTTTGCAGCCTGCGATTTTAGCAATTTCCTCTGTTGCAGGGATTCTTAGGTCATAAGCTTCCGCAACACCTTTAAACTCTGCAATCGATCCATCGGATCGTTTTCCGCTATGGGTATTGTTGCGTATGCGAAACTCTCCAGCTGTTGGGATGCCAAGGCGCAGGAGCTGATAGCGGAGTCCATCGATTAAAGGGCGCGAGGTATTGCTAAATGTCACTTCTTTTCCTCTGGACACATTGCCGTCTGTTTCCAAGAGGCCCTGAATAAGGGCTAGTGCTTGCGGGCGAGGGAGATGGGATAGGCGGGGTGCTATCCGTTTGCACTTGCTTGCATCATAGATATCTTCGTGGGTAAAGGGGAGCGTGGAATCGCCGCCAGAGACGATTCTGTCGCTTGTTGCATCGCGGACAGCCCCTCGGCCGGAGGCCCAATGGATCTGCAAGTAGCTTTCCCCCTGGCCAGTTTCCCAGAAGTGGATATGACGGGCCCTTAAGTACTCTCTTACAAACTCAAGATGTTCATCGGTTGTGGGATTTCCCGACACTTCCCATTGGAAGCCTTCCTTAGACAGGTGGCCCTCTCCAAGGAGTATCCCATATAACCTTGCATCTTCTATCTCAAACCCAGCAACGGGGACAACCTCGGATGGGATCACTTGAGCGATGTAATCGCCTCGTTTAAGCTGTCCTGCATCGACCCATTCCGATTTGATTTTACCTTTTTTAAGTTGCGCATAGGTTCTGGAATTGGCTTGTTCCCAGGGAACATTGCGGATGGCATACAAGGGGTGAGCTGCAGTGACAATCACGGGTTCAAGAGAGTGCTTGATGTCGATTGCTACCATCGGATCTTTTTGATTGTAGCAAAATTTTTCTGTCACGGGGCGGTAGATGCCGCTGAGTCCTAAAACAAGATCTCCAACGTTGATCTCAGAGATCGGTTTGATGCCTTCATTTGTATAAACGCCAGTTTCAGGAGCAAAGCACTGATTAACGGCTACAGCTGTATCGTTGGCAACTTTTAGGAAGGGGATGACGCCCTGGCTTTTGCCGTTGGTTCCTTTGATCGTAGCACCCGTGGCGCGGACATTGGACCAGTCGTTGCCGATCCCGCCTGCCCATTTGGAGAGTTGAGCATCGTCGGAGATCACTTTGAAAATGTGGCTAAGGTCGTCCATCACAGTGGAAAGGAAGCAGGAGCTTAGCTGAGAATGGTTTGTTCCTGAATTAAAGAGAGTTGGGGTAGCCGAGCAGAAAAGAAACTTGGAGAGGATATCGTAAAATTCAATAGCGCGATCAGTGCGCTCTTGCTCCTTTTCATTTAAGGCAAGGCCCATCGCAACGCGCATCCAGAAGATTTGGGGTGTTTCCAATCTGCGCTGCTCATGATGGAGGAAGTAGCGATCGTAAAGAGTTTGGAGGCCAAGGTAGGTAAATTGATCATCGCGCTGAATTTGCATCGCTCTTGAGAGTTTGTCCAAGTCGAAATTAAGCAATTGGGGACTTACGCGATTAACGGCAATTGCCATTTTTAGGTATTCTTTGAAATACTGCCGGTGTGTCGATTCAAGGGAGGGATCAGACGCTGCGATCTGCATTGTTTCCCGATAAAGAACATCTAAAAGCAGACGTGCGGCAACTTGGGAATAAGCAGGTTCAATTTCAATTTTTGCCCTTGCTGCCATGATGTTAGCTTGGTCAATTTCAGTTTCTTTGATCCCTTCGTAAAAGTTGGCAATGGAACTCTCGAGTAATTCTTGTGCAGAGACGAGGTCATCTAACCCTCTGCAGGCAAATTTTAGGCGGCTAAAGAGCTGTGCTTCGGTGACGGTTTTGATTATTTTATCTTCATCGATGATGGTGAACTGTCGGGATTTTTTCTCTTCCTGGGGCAAAACATGGGCAAAGGTGTTGCCGGTCTGCTCGGTAAAGTGTGCGCGATGCAAGATAAAGTTTTTGGCAACGGCAAAAAATCGCTCTTTCATTAACTGCTGTTCGATTTCATCATCGATCAGGGCGCTGTTGAGAGTATGTCCTGCTTTGGCAAGAGAGATCACGCGTGCCATAACTTTTTGCGTTAGCATATTTACAGCCATGATGATGAGCTCGGTTGCAGGGCCGTCGATCTGTTCTGATCTGCGGAAGGCATCTTCGATGGATGAAGCGATCTTCATGGGGTTAAAGCGGACCGTTGTGCCATCTGTACGGATCACCTTTAAATTAAGGGGGGAATCCTCGCGCAGGGCCTTATGTTGATCCCGATAGATGATGTAGTCTCTTGCGATGTCGTGATGTCCTGTTTTCATCAGGCAAATCTCGACCATGTCCTGAATCCCTTCGACAGTTAAAGAAGCTCCCTTTGAGGCGTGTCCGTAGAGTTCATTCATGACAGTATCTGTAATTTCCTCGATTGTTTTTGCAAGCTCGGGAGGCAGAGGAGATCCTTTTGGGATTTGTTTAGTATCGGCAAAGGCAGATTCGAGGGCATGGGAAATTCTTTCTTTGCGAAACGGTACGATGCTCCCGTTGCGCTTAACAACAGTAAAGCGCTGCATTTTGTCCATGATGTTCTGCTCTTTTTTGAGTGCCGAGGAGATATCGGAAGCTGTGAGTTTCGATTGGGTCTGTTGATCGTGGGAAGAGGTGGATTTGCGGGTCATAAGCTTTTTAGTCTCCTATTTTTAAGATTGCAAAAACATAAAATACCCCGCTCCCTGAAGAGTCAGGAGAGGGGTTGTCAGGCAAAAGTGCAGTCGATCCTAAGATACTACATCTTGTGGTCTTTTGTTTCTATATACACTATATATGGTAGCCTTTTGCTAAATGTCCACAAAAAAAAGAGGGCGTATAAAAAAATTTTTATACAAAAATTCAAAGCACAAAAAATGAAGAGATTAGGATGTTTCCATTTTAAGGAAATGCTAAGATTTTGGCTATTTTTGAATCGCGCAGTTTGCTTTTTCATTTGCAAAATCGATCGCTTTTGCCACACTTGAGGCAAGTTGAAGAAATGGTAAGGTATTTCTATGCGGCAAGTTTATCTCATCCCCAATGTGATCACAGCATTTGCGCTCTCTTGCGGGCTCTTTGTGATCTTTAAAGTAAATATGGTCGAGCCTGGATCGGGGTTGTTCAGCGTTTTAAACGTTTCTGTCATTTTATTGTTAGTGGCTGCATTTGCCGACCTTTTGGATGGAGCTGTCGCAAGGGCAATTCATGCAGAGAGCGAATTTGGCGTTGTCTTTGACTCGCTGGCAGATGCAGTTTCCTTTGGCGTCGCCCCTTCTGTCTTGCTTCTCAAAGCCCTTTCCCTAGAACCGGGTACCGGGCTCTCCTTTTATGCGATGCTCGGATGTATGCTCTACTCTCTATGCGGAGTGTTGCGTCTTGTGCGCTTTAATGTTAAAACAGCTGAAGTGAAAGGAAATGCAGCAGCAATGGCCGACCAGAAGAAACATTTTACTGGCCTTCCCATTCCAGCTTCCGCCCTTGCTGCTGTTTCTGCCAACCTTTTGCTCTCCTCTCCTTTTATGGAAAAGCATCTACCCCTATCACAAGAGACCAAAGCGATTATCCTTTCATCGATCATGATTGTGCTGGGCTATTTCATGGTGAGCCGTTGGAAATTCCCCAGCTCGAAAGCTCTCCACTTTCGCGTTCCCTCCTTTCAGCTTGTGTTTTTTACAGTGATCCTTGCAGTCTTTGTGATTTATGGCGTCCTTTATTTTCTCCCCGTGATGCTCTTTGCCATCACATGGGGCTATATCCTTTTAGCCTGGATCCTTTCCTTGATCCGCCTGATTGCAGGCAAAAAGTCGAAAACATTAGAAGATTTCGAACCTGAACAAGAGGATTGAAAATGATCTGGGTTGCAATTGCTTCTCTCTTTGTAACCCTTCTGCTGTGGATGCAGGAAAGATCTTTGCGTAAGCAAGCAGAGTTGAAACTGCTGTTTGCTCAAGAGCAGAACCAAAAAATCCCCCCGCTCGAAGCTGCCCTTAAAGATAGCCAAGCAGAATGTGTTTCTTTATTGACCTCACAGATGGTCACAGAGGAGAAGCTGCGCGTGCTGTTACAAGCAGAAGAACAGCTCAAAAATGCCTTTCATGTTCTCTCCTCGGAAGCTTTGGAAAGAAACAACCGCTCCTTTTTAGAGCTTGCCAAAACCTCTCTTGAATCGATCAGTCAAGGAGCAAAGGGGGATTTGGACAAACGCTCCCAAGCTATTGCTGAGCTGCTCGGTCCTGTAAAAGAGAGTCTTCTCAAGCTAGATTCCGGTATCCGCCAGATCGAAAAAGAACGGAAAGGGGACCAAGAGTCGCTCAAAGAGCAGGTCAAATCCCTTTGTGAAAATGAAAAACAGCTCAAAAAAGAGACATCAAACTTAGTCAAAGCTTTAAGGTCCCCCCTTGCCAGAGGCAGATGGGGAGAAATCCAATTGCGCAGAGTTGTGGAACTTGCTGGCATGCTGAATCAATGCGACTTTTTCGAACAGCAACAGGAAATCAACGAGGATACCCGCCTTCGGCCCGATCTCATCGTGCGCCTTCCCGGCGGGCGGCAGGTGATCGTCGATTCCAAAGTTCCCCTCGAAGCTTATCTAGAGGCGATCCATTCTGAAGATGAAGAGGTGAAAGGCCAACGCTTTAAAGATCACGCAAGGCAAGTCAAAGCCCACGTCACTGCTCTTGGTAAAAAGGCCTACTGGGAGCATTTTCAGCCCACACCCGAATTTGTCGTTCTATTTCTCCCTGCAGAAACCTTCTTCAGCGCTGCCCTTGAATACGATCCTTCCCTCATTGAATATGGGGCAGAGCAAAATGTGATCCTTGCGACACCCACAACCCTGATTGCACTACTGCGCGCAGTGGCCTACGGGTGGAGGCAGGAGAGCTTGAACCTCCAGGTCGAGACTTTGCATGAGCTTGGCCAAGACCTCTACAAAAGACTGGGCGACATGCACTCCCACTTCTCTAAAATGGGCAGAGCCCTCTCGGCGGCTGTTGAGTCCTATAATAAGGGGATCGGCTCGCTCGAGTCTCGCGTGCTTGTGACCGCCCGCAAGTTCAAGGATTTAGGGATTGCCTCTGCCCAAGTGGAAATCGAGCAGATCGAGCCGATTGAGAAGATCACACGGGAGCTTCAAGGGCAAGGGGTGGTGGCAGACCCCGAGCCCCCTAAGTTGGAGAGCTCGATTGAGGTATAGCCGCGATATTCCACTTTTTTCCGCCTCATAGAGCAAGCGAGGCGGAAAAAAGAGGAACATCGAGTATTCTGGAGTTTGGACTAAATTTGGCCTGCAGATGACGGCTGCGGCTTCATCAGATCTAACTTCCTCCTCATCAATAGCTAGCGCTATTGATTCTGATTTTATCTCGCTCGTTCCTGCAGGCCAAATTTAGTCCAAACTCCAGAGTATGGCACTCGGTAGTCGGCAAGACATTCCCCCTCAGTAGGTTGCGCCATTCCGCATTGCCCTAATTCAGCCATGTTCACCTTTGCGGCCAGTTTTCGGCCGGCTGCAAGGCACCCATCTGCTGTATTTTTCTCCTCGGAAATAGCTGGCGCTATTCCCTCGTCAAAAACTACAGCATCTGGGGCCTTTCGCTTGGCCGAAATTCTGCCCGTAAAGGTGAACATGGCCCCTAATTCCAACTCTTTAATTATTAACCTGAGTAATGGGTTTAATCCGCTCAACATCAACAATCTTTGCGTGATCTTGCCCTTGTTTTTCCAAAGGTATAGGGCCTTCGGCTATTACCTTTGGAAAAACAAGGACAATCTCATCGCAAATCTCTGTTGATGTTGAGGGAAGAAACCCATTACTCAGGTTAGTATATTCGATAAATTTTAAAATAAAAATATGTAATTATAATTTTGTGGATGCAGTAAATCAAGTTTTTTGATACTATTAGTAAATATACTAACATGACAGCATTTAATAGCTGTTATTATGCTAGATTGTTGAATTAAACATTTTATATTCAGTTATGAATATTATTTCTTTTCCAAATTCTGTTTTAGAGCGTATTTGTATTCAGTTGCAAGATCGTGATATCAAAGCTCTGGGAATGACGTCAAAAAAGATGCTGAAAGTCGCAATAAAATGTTTGGATGATAGGGATAAAGAGCTCGAAAAACTTTTACGTCTCTTTACGCAGTCGCGCCACTTCAATATCAATTCCGCGAAGGATGCAGATGTATTTGCTATCGGAGAAGTTCATGAGAATGATCAATGCCTATTAAACCAACGGGCTCTTATGGAATTTCTTCTTCTTCGAGGTCCTGTTATTGTCCTAAAGGAGTGTCTCCCTTCTATGGAACTGGTTTTGGAATCCAAGGCTGGAGAGTGCGCCCCCAATCCCAACTTACATAGTGTGGGCTGGGACGATATGCAAGTCGTTGAATTAATGAAGGCAAATTATAGACAAATTGAGAATAAAATATATCAGATTAAAATAATGAAACATTTTAGTTTCAAACAGCTAGTTGAGTTTGATAATTTTGTTTTAGAGAAAGAAAAAGAACTGCTTATTAAAAAACAAGATTTAATTAAAGTATGTTTAAATAAAAAACCGGTTCACAAATACAGTGAATATTATATGCAATTGAAAATGGAGCTGGAATTAACAGAGATTCGTATAGAGAATGTAGGGATCGTTATGGAATGCTCTAAATTAATTAAAAATTCTTTTGATGAAGAATTGTGGCTTTATTATGATGAGCTGGAGTGCAACCAGTATCACAACCTGATAGAAATACTACAAAGATTGAAAGCACAGGAAGTCATTATTTCTTATACTTTTCCAAGTCGAACTAGGGCAATGTGTAATACTCTTCAGAAGATGAGGGGTCTGGCATTACAGTTGGGTCTTTGTCATCCTAAGATTTTTCTTATAGCTGGTTGGGCTCATCTGGAAATAGTCAAGAGCAACGCACTAGACGATAGATATAATTTAATTAGATTTTATGAAGAATTGAACAACCATAAAGCAGTTGTTCTTCTTCCCTCGGAACACTTGTCTGATGACCACATTAGGAGAATTAAAAATTTCAAAGATCCAGTTCATGACTTAGCTTATAAAGTCACACGAATTGTAGCGAACTTGGATGTAGGTTTTGGAAAATCCCTCTATATCAGAGGGAATGCAGATCATCTGCTTAATTGGCAAAAGGGGATTGAAATGGTGAATGAGGATGCGGAAAGGTGGACCTTTACAACGATTGAAGATCTCCCCCCGGAATTTTCTTATAAAGTTCTTATCGATGATGTGCATTGGGAAAGAGGTAACAACCATGAAGCTAAAAGCGGCCAGAACAACGTCATTGTTCCTCAGTTTTGATATACTAAGCGCGCTTAGGTTCTTAAATTTTTGGCCGAGCGAGACGTAGCCGAATCGAACTTCCTCGTCGCCCTTGCTGAAGATGAAGAGGCCAGCGGTTTAAAGATCACGCAAGACAAGTCAAAGCATTGTGAAAGAAATGAGTAGAATATTTATACCCCGATCGGGGTATAACCGAGCTTCTTTCTCTTTCCAAGTCAGATAGGCTGAAAAGAAGAAAATTTGAGTGATTATTTGTGATTTTCTACGAGTCAGGTGACTAAATAGCAGCCTTAAATCTAGCCATTTGAGGTGGGGTTTTCGTAACTCTTTCAGAGCATGATACATGTTGAAGCCGTCTACAAAGCAAATGATTCGCTCATGTTCCATTAGCCTGCTCCAAAAAAAACCACGGATACGGAATCCGTGGCGGCCGCATAGACGTACTATGCGGGATGCTTATGCCTCAGTATATACCGGTGCTACTTGAAACGTACCTGTAATTTTTGTTTTAACGCGACCATTTTTCCTTTCCCCAAACAGGGACATTATTCGAAGTAATAAGGCCCTGTTTGGAGGAAGGGAAAAGGGGGCCGTTAAAACAAAAATTACAGATACGTTTGAAGTAGCACCGGTATATACCGGCGCTACTTCAAACGTACCTATAATTTTTGTTTTAACGCGACCATTTTTCCTTTCCCCAAACAGGGACAATATTCGAAGTAATAAGGCCCTGTTTGGGGGAAGGGAAAAGGGGGCCGTTAAAACAGAAATTACAGATACGTTTGAAGTAGCACCGGTATATAACAAAAACCAATGTTAATAGTCCATTAAAAATAAAGTTACAGTTCAACTAAAGCCTGTATAATCACCACTCCTTAAGCTTCTGGATCCACTCCTCAGAAACGCCTGCCTTTCGCCTCGGTTCTTCATTCAGTACAAATCCCTTTGCACGCGCAGGGGTCATCAACGATGGCAGGTTTTGCTCCCAAACATCCCACTCATTCTCATCCTTCTTTTTTAGTTTCTTGAGCCAGTTGATCCCGAAGGAGACATGACTGATCTCATCCTCTAGAATCTTCTGCATCAGGTTAGATGAGAGCTCATCGCCGGCTTTTGCAAACGATTTGCCGTACATGGGGGCAAAGTCGAGGTTGGCCATTTCAAAGGTGAGGCTCATGACGCTGATGTAACGGATGGGGCATGTTAGATGAGGAACGTGCGCCCAGAAGTGGCGATACAGGGGGAGATCCCCAAATTTGAGGCCCATTGCTTCGATCCTTGCTATGTATAATCTGACGTGGTTCTGCTCCTCTTTTAACGTATTAGCCACTCCCTTACGAAAGTGTTTGGGAGCTTCTGGGAATGCGAGCAGCGCATGGGCCATGATCTCAACTGCAAGTAGTTCGTGGCCTGCAAAGCGGTGCAGGCAGATGGCCCGTTTATCGGGATGGCGGTGCTCATGGAAGGTGGGAAGTTTTTCGCGACTGGTGTGGCGCTGGAACTGCATCCCGGTAGGTCTTACAGGCTCATTAAAGATAACAGGGGATCCAGGCTCATGATCTGTGAGCAAATCGGGGGCAAATAGCTTTTCTTCGAGGGTGTCCGCGCTTAAAATGCGGATTGCCCAATCTCTGAGTTCCATCGGCAGCTAAATAGATAAGATGAGTTAAACTCAGATGCTCCCACTTCATTTGTGCGAGCATCTGGATTTGTCAGGACTATTCTACAGAAAGGACGTAATAAGCGGGAAATGCAAAATTGTTGCCTAGGGTGAGGCCGTGCAACGCTGTGGTTATTACTTGCTATTTCGCCGCACCTTTGAAGGAGGTGTTCCTTCCCCTGAATCGGAGGGATCTCTTTGCCGTTTAGTGGGTGGCGCTTTAATTACAGGGGGCTTAAAAAACGCTTTAGAGGAACCATTTAATTTGGGCAAAGAGAAAGATAGCTTTTCTAGGATTCCATCAGGAGAGTCAAGAGATTCACAATTTCCCCAAGCACGCAAATCTGTTAACTGTGTTAAATGAGTTAGTGAGGAAGGGAGTACGCTCACTTTATTATAAGATATATCCAGTTCTTCCAGTTTTTGCAAGGAATCTATCTGCTCCGGAAGTTTGCCTAATTTATTATTGGAAAAGTTCAGACACTTTAGAGCAGTGAGTTTAAATAAATAATCCGGAAAAATAGAAAAAAGATTTTGACCCAAATATAAATCTTTCAAATTTTTTAATTTGCTAAATGATTCTGGGAGAGCTGATAACTTATTTTTATTCAAACCTAGCGTAGTTAAAGATTTTAGGTTTCCAAAGTTGTCTGGAAGTTTGTCGAATTGATTATCGAAAAAATTCAGACACTTTAGAGCAGTGAGTTTAAGTAAAGAATCTGGAAAAATAGAAAAAAGATTTTGACTCAAATATAAATCTTTCAAATTTTTTAATTTGCTAAATGATTCTGGGAGAGCTGATAACTTATTTTTATTCAAAACTAGCGTAGTTAAAGATTTTAGGTTTCCAAAGTTGTCTGGAAGTTTGTCGAATTGATTATCGAAAAAATTCAGACACTTTAGAGCAGTGAGTGTAATTAAACAATATGGAAAAAAAGAAAAAAGATTTTGACCTAAATATAAATCTTTCAAATTTTTTAATTCGCTAAATGATTTTGGGAGAACTGATAACTTATTTCCATTCAAGCTTATCTTAGTTAAAGATTCTAGGTTTCCAAATTTCTCAGGAAGTTTTTCTATTTCATTGTGATCTGCGAAGAACTCTATTAATTTTTCTGGTCTTGCAATCGGGTCTGGAAGTTTTTTTATTTTATTGTTTGAAATGTTCAAAGAAACTAAATTTTTTAACCCTGAAAAATCAATAGTAAATTCTTTTATGTAGTTATTAGATAGATCAAAATTAGTCAAGTTTGCAAATTCAGAAAACCCTTCTGGTATATAGAAAAGGCTGTTATTGCTTAAATTGATACTTTGGACACCTGTAAGTCTCAACATTTCTTCTGGAATGTAGAATATGGTTCCACAATAACTCCATGAACGACCTTGATATGAACGACCTTGAAATGCAAAAGTCTCATTTGCCAATCTAATATCTTCATTCGGAGAACCCAAATTTTCTGGCTTAGTAGATTCACGAAGGTAACAACTCACTTCTTTTACAAGCTCTGGTCCCCATTTCACTTGCTGGTTCTTACGAATCTCATGGAGAATCTCCTCGAGACCGAAATTGAAAAAAGTATCCTCGTCATCATCCGTTATAGCCATTTGAACGAGATTAGTGTCTTTTACTCCTTCGCGTAGTTCTTTAATTATTTCGCTTAATTTAACTGCCATGGAATAGGGAAATAAATCATAGGGAAATGAATCTTTATATTGAAGAATGTAATTAAAATTTTTTCTAGATGTAGGTAAGATGGGTAAATATCTAAACTCACCATCTTCGTATTCAGTGGAGTCATCAGTGGAGTCACCTTCTGAACTCTTTTCCTCTTCTTCAGCAGATAAAAGTTTCGGATCATGGTTTCTTATTCCAAAAAAGAAATCCCTTAGGTTTATAAAACTATTGGAATTAGGACATGAATCATCTTTTTTAATTAGCAGTTCTTTGATGGTTCGATCTATAAGAGTATTGGTATCTAAATTTCTTATAATAAAATTTATGTAGTTGCTGTCAAATAGCTTCTTAAAAATATGACAGACTTCTCTAACACGCGGATTAAAACTTTCCTGGATGATTTTTTGAATAATCATATTAGGACAGTGCATAAATTGGCTGGTAATTAGTGAATTTTTTATATTATACATATTTTTCTTCTTTTTTAATTAATTTAATTATAATAAGATTATTTAAATTTTGTTAAGGTTAACTACCTGAATTCACGAAAATATCGCACCACTTCGGCACTTTGTTCACCTAATCCTACCGCTTTTAATGTCTTAGGAATTATAATTATTTTTTGTTTCTTCATTAATTTAAATCTGATTATATGCGTATTTTATTTTTAAATCAATCTAAATTGCAGTTTTGTTAGCGTTTTTTAGAAATGTCCGCTTTTCGAAGAATAGAAATGTCCGCTCTGTGGTAATAAAACCTTTATTACCAACGAGGTACATAAATGGAGAAAATTATCCCTATGAGCATCAAGGAAATAGAGCGGACAGAGATTCTTATTCAAGTGGGACAGAAGTCCCTAACACAGACGCAAGCTGCTGACATTCTAGCAATTACACCTAGATAGGTTAGGCGATTGCTGAGGAAATACGAAAAACATGGGCCTATCGGCCTAGTTTCGAGAAAGCGAGGAGCTCCTGGCAATCATCGATTGCAAACCGGGATGAAAGAGTTAGTCCTGGCCTTGATTCAGGAGCAATATTCTGATTTTGGTCCGACATTTGCTCATGAAAAGATCACAGAGAAGCATAAGATTAAGATATCCCTCTGAGTTATACAGCTGTTGAAAAAACGGGAAAAACGACGCTATATCCAAAGGCTCGCACTTTATTTGTGCGAGCATCTGGATTTGTCAGGACTATTCTACAGAAAGGACGTAATAAGCGGGAAATGCAAAATTGTTATTAGGACGCGGTGCTGCAACCAGCTTCACGTGTTTGCCAACAAGGCTTTGTAAATTGACTTGAGTGCTGTAGACATAGCCGACAGGGATCTCCTTATCGCGCAAGATAAAATCACCGGGTTTAGATTTAACCGGCGATAGATAGGGCTCGACAATCCCTGCAATCTCTACGGAGCCTAGCTTCTGCTCTTCATAGTAATCCCGCTGGGTCTTGTTATCATTGATATTGGCCCAGCTTAAATAGAGGGCTTCCTCGATGGGTTCCCAATGCTTCATTTTGTCTGTAATCATCGAGATATTTGTAAATTTTTCCAAGTCGACATGGGAAGAATTAGCCTCTGCGGCAATCTGCTCGTTTGCTTGGGCTTCGAGATGATTGATCCGTTTTTGGAGGTATTCTTCTTGGAAGATAGCAAGGGCTTCTTTTGCATGCTCGACAAGTTCTGGGAATTCACTAAAATCGTTGATGACAGTGTTATACCCTTTGACAATCCGATCGAAATCGATCTCTTCAAAGGATTTGCGGAGCTCAATTTTGCTGATCATTTGAGTTGCATCGATGATCTGTTCTGCTGCTCCTTGCCGTCTGTCCATTTGTTCCTTCACCTCTGGGCCGCCTGCATATTCCACATATTCTTTAGCAATGTAAAAACGGGCACTGGCCGGTGGTGCGATTTCAAACCATTTGGGGTTGACAGGGGAGATAGAGGGATTTTCGATTTTATCGCCGGAGTTAAGGTGGGCAATGATCGGAGCATCCAAACTTGGCTCAAGGCGCACATTCACGCGATTGCCTTCAACGATGTTATCGAGGATAAAGCTGCGGAAGACATAGGCCTTGGTTCCTGCCGGTGCTTGCACAGCCCAAAAATCTCCTTTTTCACCAACGATTGTGACAAGCTCATTCTTGGAGAGCTCTTTCATGATTCTGCTGTCGAGGTCGGGGCGCAGGCGCATGCGCACTTTTCGCCCCTTGATTTTGCCTGTAAAAGGATTGACGCTGACCTCAGGAACCTTTTCGACAACTTTTTTAGGAGATACTTTGGGTTCGGAAATGAAGGGAATGATAGTGGCAGGTGCCGTTTCTTCGATGGGCATCTGTATTGCTTCAATGGTAGAAAATTCCGGCAGTGCATCCGATCCATCTTCCATCGGAGCGTCTGCATAAGCAATGCTCAAAGAACTAGCGCAAAGCGATGCGCATACATAGGTAAAAAACTTAGACATGAGTGAAACTCCTCCTTATGGACTGAAATGTCATTCTAGGAGGTGCTTATTTTTTACACCACGATTTTTTTTGGATGCTGGTATCTATGTGTCGAGAACTGCTCGGATGTGCTCGCACTGTTTTTCCCCGCAAGTGCAGCCTATAGGATCTCCAAGATATACGGTGTACTGCTCTTTTGTATCCAATGGGTTTGTAACGACATAGAGTTGATCATTTGTTTGTGTCACATCCCAATTTTTAAATTTGAGCTCCTCGTCTGAGACGATCTCTTCTACTTCCTCTTTGGCAGCCTCTTCTTTTACCCCTCCCTGCATTGCTTTGGCGATCTGACAGCGCATGCAATTGCAATGGGGTTCAGGTTTAGGAAAAGCATCGGGGTCCTCGACGCCCATCGATTTTGCAATTTCTGTAATTTTTTCGATTACATCGTCTGGAAGATCGGGGCTGTTAGCTTGATTTGAGTTATGCTCGAGCAGCGTTCCCAATCCTTGCATTTCGATCAGTCCATTTTTAAAGGGTAGCTCAAGAGATAATACGTGCTCACCGCTGCCTAAAAAGTTCATAGGCGCTCTAGGGGGGAACTTCAACGGGGTATTTTTGTCATCTTGTTCTAGAAACCGAGCGTGGGAGGCAAAGATTGCCTCGACCATTGTAGGTTCTAGGTGGGGGATTTCGATGCGCGTGCCATTAAGAAGGGTAACAATGAGAACAAATTCTGGGTTTGCATCCTCAACATGGATTGAAGCAATGTTTTTCCACGAAGTGGAAATATAAGGGGGGATGCTGAGGAGTTGAGGATTGATTTTCATACTCTTTAGTCTCCAAAAGTTAAACTATAGAATCATTATCTAACATTCATTATAACTCAACTCTTCTTAGTTTGTCAAAAGAAATTAGCAGTTCATTTATTCAATTGCTTAAAAATATTGTATCTCATTGGTTTTTAATGGTTTAAAAAAAACGTTGAGCCTTCGGCCTGTCCTGTATATGCTTCCGATAATAGGGTCCACCGTCCCCCATCCACTAAATAAGGAGCTTTTCTTTGACACGTAAAACATTTGTAATCGATACCAACGTTCTTCTCCATGATCCTTACGCGATAGGAAAATTTCGGGATAATGATGTGATCATTCCTTTAAATGTGCTCGAAGAGCTCGACTCTCTAAAACGCCTTTCGGACGAACTAGGGAAAAATGCAAGGCATGTCATCAGATTCATTGATAGTCTTAAAGAGAGAAATGCAGGGGATTTGCATAGCGGTGTTCAAATAGAAAATGGGATCGTCGTACGGATTTTTGTCGATACGAAGGTTGTTGAGAAAACCACCTTTCCTCTTTCTGTCGATCGAAGTGCCAATAGGGTCCTCTTTGTTGCTTATAAGCTGCGCGAGCAGGGGCTTCCTGTTGTGATTGTCTCTAAGGATTTTGTCGTGCGCGTCAAAGCGGAGGCGATAGGTCTTGAAGCAGAAGATTATGAAAATCTTAAATTTTCCTATGACAAAATCTACAAGGGTTACCGCAAATTAGAAGTTCCCAAAAGGGATATCGATGAATTTTTCAAGGATGGATTTTTACAAGCAGATATCCCGGATTTGCTGCCGAATGAGTATTGTATGCTCAATTCTGTGGAACAATCCTCTGCGGTTTGTAAATATAATCCGAATACAAAGCGGCTAGAGCCTTTGATGAAACTGGGAAAGGATATTTGGGGAATTTCCCCTTTGAATTTTGAACAGAAATGTGCATTGGATTTATTGCTGCGCGATGATATTAAATTGGTTACGATGATCGGACCTGCCGGAACGGGGAAGACGCTACTTGCGCTGGCTGCGGGTTTAAGGAAGGTATTTGATGAGGGGATCTATTCCCGGATCCTTGTTAGCCGCCCCATCATGCCGCTTGGTAAAGACATCGGTTACCTCCCTGGGACAAAGGAGGAAAAACTATTTCATTGGATGCAGCCGATCTATGACAATTTGGAATTCCTTTGTCAATCGACAAGCGGCGATGCCAATGGCCAGGAGACGCAAAAATGGATCATGGACAGCAAAAAAATTGAGATGGAAGCTGTGACCTACATTCGGGGGAGATCGCTCCCCAAAATGTATATCATCATTGACGAGGCTCAAAACCTAACTCCTCATGAGGTCAAGACGATTATTTCAAGAGCTGGAAAGGGTACCAAGGTTGTTCTTACAGGTGATGCAACACAGATCGATAACCCTTACCTGGATAAAGATTCGAACGCTCTTACATTCACGGTGGGAAAATTTAAGCAATTTCCCATTTATGGACATGTGTTTTTAGAGCGCTCAGAGCGCTCAGAGCTGGCAGCACTAGCTGCCGAGATCCTGTAATTTAGCAAGGGCATAATTTGCGCAGAGGGAAGAGGCCAGGTTTTTCTTGTGGATAAGCAAATCGATTGCCAAAGAGGTCATAGGGAAGGCAGGCAACTAAGCCAAGCAGCGCGGTGGCCTCTACTGCCCCGCGGAAAATATTTGTGATCCCATGCAGTGCGTAAGTTTTGAGGATTTTTGCTGCTTGCTTCATTCCCTCATGTCTTTCATGGCAATTAGGGCTAAAAAGCGCAACAATGGCCATCAACGCGCTAGCTGTGATTGCGGAGATAATTTCGAGTTTTCCGCAGACCATGCGGATGCCTCCTGAATACGTGGAAGCAACGGGTATGTATCCGAAAATATTGAATCCTTTTTCAACTGCTGCAAGGGTATTGTTTAATTGATATTCAAACTGGCTCATAATTTCCTCTTTAATAAATTGTGGGGTGATTATAGCATTATTTGTGGTAAAAGGTTAAGTGAAAAAAAGGTTTGTCGTTAATGCAGACGAAGTGGTTTGATTTAGAAAGGCTTGCCATGCAGGTGATGCACGATAAAGGGCTGCAGCCAAAATTTTCTGATGAAGTGTACATGCAGCTTCACACGATTAAGAGGCCAGCTCAAGCTCCTACAAACTGCCAGGATCTAACCTCGTTATTGTGGTGTTCCATTGATAATGATGATTCGCTAGATTTGGATCAGCTCACCTATGCCCAAGATGAAAAAGATGGTAGCACAACCCTTTGGATTGCCATTGCAGATGTCGATGCTTTGGTTCCCAAGGATTCGGCAATCGATCAACATGCTCAAATGAATACAACATCAGTTTATACTCCCGCGATCATTTTTTCCATGCTTCCAGAGAAGCTGTCGACAAACCTAACATCGCTTAATGAAAATGAGAATCGTTTGGCGCTGGTTGTCAAAGTCAACATGACAACCGATGGCAAAGTAGAGGAGGGTTCCATCTTCATGGCAATTGTGCGCAATAGAGCCAAGTTGGCCTACCCTTCTTTGGGGGCATGGCTAGAGGGTTCAGGTCCCATCCCTGCAAAAGTTTCTACCACTCCAGGCCTTGAAAAAGCGCTGCAATGTCAACATAGGGCAGCTCAACTTCTAAAAGAAAGACGCCACCTACTCGGAGCACTGACATTAGAGTCGCCCGAGGTGGAGGCCAAAGTTTTTGAAAAGAATGTAGTTCTGCACCCCCCTTCCCATAATTTTGCAGATCAATTGATTGAGCACTTCATGATCGCAGCAAATTATGTGATGGCTATAGAGTTGCGCAAAGCAAAGATCCCCAGCTTGCGCAGAGTAGTGCGCGTCCCTAAGCGTTGGGATCGTATGATCCAGGTGGCAGCTTCCCTCAATGAGCGACTTCCTGAGGAGCCAAACTCTAGCGCATTGGAACACTTCCTCATCAAACGCAAGAAGCTCGATCCGATCTCTTTTCCGGACCTTTCTCTGACAATCATTAAGCTGCTCGGAAGAGGGGAGTATATCGTCGAAGGGGGAGAGGATGTTCCGACAGGTCATTTTGGACTTGCCTTGCGAGAATACATCCATTCGACGGCACCCAACCGCCGCTTTCCCGACCTGATTACTCAAAGGCAGTATAAGGCTCTGCTTGCCGGTGCAAAAAACCCCTACTCCCTAGAAGAGTTACAAATACTGGCAGAGCACTGTACGCATCAGGAGGATGCCGCGACAAAGGTAGAGCGGCATCTGAACAAATCGGCAGCGGCACTCTTGCTAGCCTCCCATATTGGAGCTACCTTCAAGGGGATTGTCACAGGGGTCAGCAAGAGTGGCACGTGGGCGCGCATCTTTAATCCCCCCGTTGAGGGCAAAATCCTTCAAGGCTTTGAGAAGCTCGATATCGGCGACCGGATCGCGGTGAAGCTTGTCGGCGTTGATATCCCCAAGGGGTACATCAACTTTGTTGCTGTGCACTCGGGCAATTTATGTACATATTGATCCCTCCCTTTAATTGCTGGAAGCTCCATTTTCTGCCTAAATAGCGCATTTAAGTCATAAACCGGGAAGTTTAACACCTCAGGAGAGATACCCGGCCGGTCCTCCAGAAATATTTGA